>DASTWO010000127.1:0-3040 GCA_035776675.1 Caryophanales bacterium | reverse complement strand
AAAGAAGAAGCCCGCTTAAGGGCCTCATGCACTTGCATTGTTCGACTGCTCCATCTGTTTCGCCTGGTTTTCCATAATCAGTGCATCGATAATTTCATCGATGTTGCCCTGGAGAATTTGATCCAGCTTATGCACCGTCAGCCCAATCCTGTGATCCGTAACACGGCTTTGCGGAAAATTGTACGTGCGGATCCGCTCCGAACGATCACCCGTACCAACAGCCGACTTACGGTTCTCGGCATATTCGGCTTCTGCTTCCTTTTGATACTTGTCATAAATCCGAGCACGCAGGACCTTCATCGCCTTATCCTTATTTTTGATCTGCGACTTTTCATCCTGACAGGAAACAACAATTCCTGTCGGTTCGTGGGTAAGGCGTACCGCTGACATAGTCGTGTTAACACTTTGGCCGCCAGGCCCGCTCGACGCAAAAGTATCCACACGGATATCCTTTTCATGAATGTCGACTTCGACTTCTTCCGCTTCGGGCAATACCGCCACTGTCGAGGTTGATGTATGGATTCGGCCGCCCGATTCCGTCGTCGGCACACGCTGCACGCGATGCGCCCCATTCTCATATTTCAGGCGGGAAAATGCGCCTTTCCCATTCACCATGAACACAATTTCCTTGTAACCGCCAAGCTCTGTATGGCTGGCGTCAATGACTTCCGTTTTCCAGCCATTCGCCTCGGCATACCGGCTGTACATTTTGTACAGATCCGCCGCAAACAGCGCGGCTTCATCCCCACCTGCTGCACCGCGCACCTCGACGATAACGTTTTTATCATCATTCGGATCCTTCGGAATAAGCAAGACTTTCAGTTCCTCGCTCAGTTTCTCCTGCTTTTCATCCAACTCTTCGATCTCCGCCTTCACCATTTCTTCCATTTCGGAATCGAGTTTATCCTCAAGCATCGTTCGGGCATCTTTCAACTGTTCAGTTACTTCTTTATATTCCCGATACTTTTGTACCGTTTCTTCCAAATCGGATTGTTCCTTGGAATATTCCCGCAGTTTGCTCGGGTTATTAATGACTTCCGGGTCCGTCAGTAACTCATTCAATTTCTGATAGCGCTCTTCTATTGCATCCAAACGTTCGATCACAGTCGTTCACCTCATTAACAGTATAGACGAAAAGGCACCGGAATGGCAAAGGCGTGGACGCCCAAATTGAAAAAAGATATCCCGTAAGGCCAACGATTTAAGCCAAACAGCCGGTTACCAACAATTCGCGGATTCATGATTTACAAAATCACATAAAGAAAAACCCGACCTCTCGATCGGGCTGGCATCTATGGCAAGGTTTCACCAACAGCTTCATTATTCAAGATCTCAGGCTTCCCGGGAACCTCATGGCAATGGCGGCACCGGGCCTCATAGGACTCAGCGGCGCCGACCATAATCGTCGGTTCATTAAAGAAAGCGGGTTGACCGTTAATGAGCCGCTGTGTGCGGCTTGCCGGTGAGCCGCACACGACACAAATAGCTTGAAGCTTTGTGACCGATTCAGCCAGGGTCATCAAATCAGGAACTTGTCCGAACGGTTCTCCTCGAAAGTCCTGGTCAAGCCCGGCCGCGATTACCCGGACGCCATTATCAGCAAGCTCCTGAACTACGGCGAGTATCTCCCCATCAAAGAATTGAATCTCATCAATCGCCACAACATCTGCATTTAAAGAGGCCTTTTCCAAAATATCTTTTGCATTTTGAACCGGGTTCGCAAGAACGGAAATGCCGTTATGGGACACAACCTCAGCTTCGCTGTAGCGATTGTCAATAATCGGCTTAAAGACCTCCGTCTTAAGTTTCCCATACTGCGCTCGTCGTACGCGACGGATCAACTCTTCCGATTTCCCGGAAAACATGCTGCCGCAAACGACCTCCAGCCAACCGCTTTGTTTCATAACATGCATTGGCCCTGCTCCTCCTCACTCCAGATCATTTAACTTTGTCCAGCAGAAGGCAAGATCAAGTTAGAACCTCCTGCGTATGCCACAAATTTTAATCGCGTAAACGCTTTTCCCGCGGTCCCCGAAAAACGTTCCTTGTTTTTTGGGTAGGATAAAAATCTGTGCACAAATACGCCAAGGCGCATTTGATTTATGTATAAAGGCCGGAAATCCGGCCCATTCTCATGAAAAAAACAGGCAAGGGCGCACCCTTACCCGTTTTCCGCCAATAATTATTTAAGGTTATATTTCTTCTTAAAGCGATCAACACGTCCGCCGGCGTCAGCAAAGCGCTGTTTTCCGGTATAGAACGGATGGCATTCCGAACAAATTTCCACGCGCAGGTCTTCTTTCACCGAACCAGTTTCAAATTCGTTACCGCAAGCACATTTCACTGTAGCTTTATGATATTCTGGATGGATTCCTTGTTTCATGACTTTCATCTCCTTTGCCCTGATTGTATTCCAAATCAGAGTTCAATTTGCATACAGCGACTATTATATCAGGCATGTTATCTATTTTCAAGGGCGCAAGGTTTCCTTTTTGTTACATATTGGGCCACATTCGATAGTTAACCTGGAAGGAAAACAACACCAGACCAAACCAACCAGAACAAAAAAGAAAACCTCTCCATGACAACCGAAAGGGTTTCAGAGAGGCATTTATCCAATTTGCGAACGGTTAGTTCTTGTCCTTCCGCTTTTCTCTTTGTTAAACATTTCGAAGAACTCATTGTTGGACCTTGTTTTCCGTAACCTTTTCAGGAAGTGTGATACAAATTCCGGCGAGTCGTCCATGGTTTTGCGGATCGCCCACAATGTATCAAGATGCTCCTTGTCGATTAACATTTCTTCCTTGCGTGTTCCGGAACGGCGAATGTCGATTGCCGGGAAAATCCGGCGTTCAGCAAGACTGCGGTCAAGATGGAGCTCCATATTCCCGGTGCCTTTGAATTCTTCATAGATAACATCATCCATACGTGATCCGGTATCGACTAACGCCATCGCCAGTATGGTCAGGCTGCCGCCTTCTTCAATGTTACGGGCGGCTCCAAAAAAGCGCTTTGGCTTATGGAACGACGCGGGATCAAT
>DASTWO010000126.1:0-24196 GCA_035776675.1 Caryophanales bacterium | reverse complement strand
TGGAGATTCTGCTGTAGATTGGGCGTTGATGTTGGAACCCATCGCCAAAACCGTTCATTTGTGCCACCGGCGCGACAAGTTTCGTGCCCACGAACATAGTGTTGAGAAATTAAAGAACTCAAACGTAAATATTTTGACCCCTTTCACTCCTGCGGAACTCATCGGAGATGACCAAAGAATTGAACAAATCGTAATTAAGGAGACAAAAGGGGACAAACTAGAAACACATAAGATTGATGACGTTATTGTAAACTACGGATTCGTTTCTTCCCTCGGTCCGATAAAAGACTGGGGGTTGCAGATTGAAAAAAATTCGATTGTCGTAAATCGAAAAATGGAAACGAACATTGAGGGGATTTTCGCGGCCGGTGATGTGACAACCTATGAAGGGAAAATCAAATTGATCGCAACCGGATTCGGAGAAGCCCCGACAGCGATCAGCAACGTGAAAGCCTATCTCGAACCGAACGCCAGATTACAGCCTCAACACAGCACTAGCCTATTGCCGAAACTGGAAAAATCCTAGCCTTTGATAAGCGAACGAACAAGAATCCATACAAAGAAAGAGGTTGATTGCGTGAATCAAATGAAAAACAAAACCCGTCAAATGATCATGATTTTGTTAGTAGTCCCTATGCTGTTTTTGGCAGCATGCGGCGGAAACGGTGGAACTGATGGCACAAGCAATGAGTCATCCGGCCAAAAAATTGTATTTGCCGATGCCGGATGGGACAGCCTTCGTTTTCATAACTGGGTAGCCCGAACCATTCTTCAAGCTGGATACGGCTATGAAACCAGTGTCACTCAAGGTTCAACCCCGGTAACGATTCTGGGATTGCGCAAAGGACAAATTGATGTTTATATGGAACTCTGGGTTCAAAATGTGAAAGACGTTTATCACGAAGCCATTGAATCAGGAGACATCAAGAAACTGTCGGTCAACTATGATGATAATCACCAGGGATTCTTTGTTCCGACCTATGTCATCGAAGGAGACTCTGAACGAGGAATTAAACCGATGGCGCCAGACCTGAAATCGGTTAAAGATCTCTTGAAATACCCCGACGTCTTTAACGAAGATAACTCCGGCAAAGCGCGAATTTACGGATCCCCGCTTGGCTGGGCAGTCGGCAAAATCATGAAACAAAAAGTCAAAGCTTACGGATTGGATGCAGAATACAAGTACTTTCCACCGGGTTCTGGCACGGCATTGAAAACCTCACTGATCAGTGCTTATGAAAACGGAGAACCGTGGGTCGGCTACATGTGGGGCCCCACCTGGATGTTGGGGAAATTTGATATGACATTGCTGAAAGAACCGCCATATGATCCGCAGGTTTGGAAAGACAGCAAAGCCACCGCCTTCCCGAAAAGCCCGGTTGTCATCGCGGTTAACAGCAAATTCGCGAAGAAAGATCCGGAAGTGGTGAAATTCTTAAAACAATACCAAACCAGTGCCGACCTGACCAACGAAGCTTTAGTCTACATGCACAAAAACAAAGCTTCCGCCGAAGAGGCCGCCCATTGGTGGATGAAGAAACACCCGGATCTCTGGACAAAATGGGTACCTAAGGAGATTGCTCAAAAAGTGAAAAAAGCCATCCAATAGTCTCCTCTGAAGTTGACCATGTTTAGTGGTCAACTTCTTTTTTGTCCCATAAAGAAAAAAAGACCGGGCATACCCGATCTTTTCCTATTACAGCTTCGTATCCTCTACACTGTTCAGATAACCTTCAATGTCTCCGATCACCGACTGGATGCACCCGTCCTCAAACGGGGAAATTAAGTTCGCAGTTTCAGCAAGGACCGTAAAAGATTTGCTTCCGCCCTGTTGGCATAAGTGATGATAGTCTTTCCAGGCCGCTTCCCGGTCTTCCTGCATCTTTTTCCAAAACTGAAGCGCACATACCTGAGCCAGCGTGTAGTCAATATAATAGAAAGGAACCTCAAAAATGTGCCCTTGCTTCTGCCAAAAGCCGCCGCGTTCTAAATAATCATTTTGATCGTAGTCCATGTAAGGCAAATATTTCTTCTCAATTTCCCTCCAGGCCTGCTTGCGTTCGGCAGGTGTGACATCAGGATTTTCATAGACAAAATGCTGAAATTCATCGACCGCCACCCCGTAAGGAATGAACAACAACGCATCACTCAAATGACTGAACTTATATTTTTCGGTATCTCCTTTGAAAAAGGATTCCGCCCATGGCCAGGCAAAAAACTCCATGCTCATCGAGTGAATTTCTGCTGCCTCCATCGTCGGAAAATGATACTCGGGGACTTCAAAGTTTCGGCTGGAATAGACCTGAAACGCGTGCCCGCCTTCATGGGTCAAAACATCAACATCGCCCGACGTACCGTTGAAATTGGAGAAAATAAACGGTGCTCCGTACTGATCAATGTAAGTGCAGTAGCCACCGCTTGCCTTTCCTTTTTTCGCAACGAGATCCAACAGGCCGTTGTCAGTCATAAAGGTGAAAAATTCATCCGTTTCCGGCGACATTTCCGCGTACATCTGCTTAGCCTGATCAACGATCCAGTCCGAATCCCCTTTCGGTTTGGCGTTCCCGCTCTTAAATTCAAACCCGTCATCATAATGCTTCAGGGATTCCACACCAATCCGTTTGCGCTGCCGCTCCTTTAGCTTTGTCGCAATAGGCACAATGTAGTCTTTAACCTGTTGGCGAAAATTCGCTACCATCTCAGCATTGTAATCGGTTCGCGTCATCCTGGCATAACCGAGTTCAACAAAATGGTCATATCCCAATTTGCGTGCCATTTTCGTCCGGACCTTAACCAGTTGATCGTAGATGTCATCCAGTTGCGCTTCATTCTCTGCCAAAAAACCGTATTTAGCCTCGCTCGCTCTTTTTCTCATCTCACGATCGGTCGACACTTGAAACGGCTGCAACTGTGACAGATTCCGCTCTTCTCCTTCAAAATCAACTTTGGCCGAGGCAATCAGTTTCACATATTGCGATGCCAGGCGATTCTCCAATTGGAGATCTTCGATGATTTCCGGAGCGAACGTTTTCGTCGTCAACTCTGCAATCTGGAATAGTTGTTTGCCCCATTTTCCCTCCAATTCAGTTCGGAATTTCGAATCCACCAGCGCCTGATAAAATTTTGTCGTCAAACCCGTGTAAATCGGCTGGGTCTCATCGAAATAGTCCTGTTCTTCCTTGTATTTCTCATCTGTTGTGTCAATAGTATGGCGAATCTCGGCAATCTCCGCCATCGACTCATATTCGCTACGCAACTGATTGATTTTCTTCATCGCCTCATCTTGTTCTTCAACTCGATCCGCGCTGACAAACTGCTCCAACAAGACATCGAATTTCTTTTCAATCACCTTGATGTCCGGTCTTTCATAAACATATTCATTGAATGTCATCAAAACGCTCCTCTTCCCCTATAAAATCAATATCTCTACCCTAAAAGATTTCTCGGTTCGCCAGCAAAATTCCTCTTTTGTGAAATTTTCAACTCACACCTGACCTTGTAATTGGGGAATGAGGATGGTAACACTCAACTCATATTTAACATTTTATAAAAAACGATCAGTGATGGTTTGCAATCTGTTGGCCACCCATTCAATGTCATAGCCTATTTCATCAAGAATTACCGTGTTATAGATTTCTTCCAATCCAATACGGAGCATGTAACAATAGATTTTCGCTTTGGATTCAGAAGAAGTAATGTATTGATCTTTGATCTTCTGGATAAGGGGTTGAAGTTTATCTTCGTTCCAAAACAGGATATTGGCCTTGTCATATAAATGATCCCCATATAATGAGAGGCTCCAGTCTATGATTCCTGCGATTTGGTCATCTTTTGCCAATAAATTAAATGAACCCAAATCTCCATGAACGATCCTTTTTTTGTCCAGTGAGACACTGTTGATATGGGTCTTTAGTTCTTGAATCGCAACTTTTACTACCTCTGTGTCCAAGCCCTTTTTTTCTAGGGTTGACCAATTATAAATCTTTTCGTTATAGACAGCCTCAATAAAATCGAGCCACGTTGGATATGGTGCATACCCTGTTTGATCATAGCGTCCATATCCTTTCTGAACCGGTACCTCAATAGACTCCAAAATTTCTAGGGTTTTCATTACAGAAGGAACCACGTTAAGCAACTGTTGACTGTTCAAATCAAACAACTTGTTTCCTTCAATGAATGTTGAAATCGAGTAAACCCGTCCATTTTCCGCTTGCTCTATCTTTAATACTTCGCGTACAGGAAGGATGTCATTAAAGTTTTGAAAAACCCACCTTTCCTTCTCGTATGCTTCCAAACTGTTACCCACCTGAAAAAGATATCGATGTTGGTCTGCATCAAATGAATAAGTTTGCGAAACCAAACCACCGTTAAGCTCTCTAAGATGGTTCGCAGATGAAAAATGATGCTGAATCATTGTTTTGATTTTCTGATCCGACAGCTTTTTTTGCATGGCCGTTTCTCCTTTAAAATATATTTTCCCTAATAGGAATTCGTCTAAGGAGAGTTCATAAATATGGCTTAACCTAATGATCGTTTCGATATCAGGATAGTTTTTTCCAACTTCCCAATTGGACAAGGTTTGCCTGGTGATGTTCATTTTTTCGGCTATCTGTTCTTGGGTGAAGCCGGCTTTTTTTCTTCTTAATTGTAATTTCTCGCCAATATTCATTACAACCTTCTCCTTGATTCGATTTTCTCACATTCTGCATAGAAAGCTAGCAAGGATCTCTTGCTTTTTATCATGACTTCCCTCAAAAAAAAAATACCACAGCTTTTCTCACTGTGGCAGTCTTTAACATATATTTATCTTTTTGAAAAAAGGATGCTGTTAACCTCTTTATCTTCCAGATTCCATTTGTTTCGCTTGCTCCCGCAATGCATACCGCTGGAATTTTCCGGTACTCGTCATCGGGAATCCTTCGATCATTTGTACAGCTTCCGGCCAGTGGGTTTTGCCGATTCCTTTTTCCTCAAGAAATTTTGTAACGTCCGTAAGTTCAAACACATCACCGGATTCTTTCGGAACGATGAATACAGCAGCCCGCTGGCCGAGCCTTTCATCAGGCTTCGCCACAACTGCCGCTTGCCCGACCCGGGGATGGGTGTAAAGAATTTCTTCGATCTCACGTGGATCAATTTTATAGCCTCCGCGGTTGATTAAATCGTCTTTCCGGGAGACAAATGTGCAGTAGCCGTCTGCATCCTCACGAACAACGTCATTCGAATGAAACCAGCCGTCCTCATCGAACATTTTTCTTGTATTCGCGGGTTGTCCATAATAGCCCGGAATAAATCCGGGTCCTCTCACAATCATCTCGCCTTCGCAAGGGCGACCTAAATCGTTGCCTTCTCCATCAACCAGACGTTCTTCCAAACCATCGACCAGACGGCCGAAGCTCGTACTTGTCGTTTCCACGCTATCCCCGGGTTGCGTACAATGGGTCACACCCGCTTCGGTATAGCCATAAAAAGCAATGATGCCACAGTTCATGCGGCGCACCAGCGTATTTAAAATATCCGCAGGACAAGTCGCTCCGGCGTAAGCCATGGTCCTGACCGAGCCAATGTCCCGTTCTTCCAACCCTTCGAATCTGGCAAAATCAATCAACATTGGCGGGGCTCCAAGGAAGTAGTTTGGATGATCGCGTTCGATCACTTCAACTGCCTTGTTGACATCCCATGCCTTAAGCAAAACAACAGAGGCTCCACGATAAAGAGCACCGAGAGCTCCAACACCAAGGCCTGTCGCATGGGCAAGCGGAGTCACCAACAACCACTTGGCATCTTGAGGAAACTGGCAAGCTTCGTTAAACTGATTCACCCAATACAAATTATTGGCATGCAGTTGCAATTCCGCCTTCGGCCTTCCTGTTGTCCCGGAAGTAAACATCAGGAAGAACGGATCAGTTCCGACTGGTCGCGTTTCTTGCAATTTGCCCGCCCCACTGTCGTCGGTTTCTGCCAACGTCCGGTAGCTGACGGTATTTTCATATTCTTGGTCGGATAAAACCACAATGTGTTCAAGAGAATCATGTTTTTCTTTTAACTCTCGAGCCGTGTCCAAATAGTTCCGGTCTTTCACCTGATCAAGGACAAATAAGGCTTTTGCATCCGTAAGTTTCATCACATAGTCAAGATCGTTGATCGTATAAGGCATATGGCACAAAACGGGTAAAATACTTGCCTTGGCTGCGCCAATAAGAGTCACCATAAATTCGCTTACGTTCGGAAATTGAACAGCAATTCTTTCACCAGGTTTGATTCCCATTTCCAGCAAGCCAAGTGCCATCCGAGTGGAACGCTCATCCAATTCACCATAAGTCGTCACCGTGCCGTCCTCATCAATGATCGCCTCGTTATCCGGCGTCTTGTGGGCATGTAGTTCAATATAATCTACGAAACTCTTTTCCTGCCATTTTCCGGATGCCAAATATTCCTCGACCCTGTCTCTAGTCATCCAAACATCATCTCGTGACAGCAAATCGTCGATGCTTTTCTGTAAACGCTGATTCATTCTCGCACCTCCCGAATATTGGATCTGCCGATTCTATGGTGCTTTGTTCAATCATTTATACCATAGTCAATCCACCTGATACACTTAGCGTCTGGCCGGTTACATAGGAAGCTTCATCCGATGCGAAAAAACAAACCGCATTGGCAATGTCTTCAGGCTCAGCAAGCCGTCGAAACGGTATAGCCCTTTCAAGAGCAGTGCCAAGCTTCGGATTGTCATCAACCACTTTTTGAAAAAGCGGGGTTTTCGCCGGCCCCGGACAAACAACGTTAACGTTAATCTGATGTTTCGCCATTTCTCTGGCCAGTGTCTTGGAAAATGCGATCATTCCCCCTTTTGTGGCTGAATACACAGCTTCACCTGTGGAACCGACCCGGCCCGCGTCGGAGCCGATGTTCACCACCTTTCCATACCCGTTATCAATCATCAACGGGAGCACAGTTTTACATGTATAGATAACCCCTTTCAGGTTGATCTCGATAACCTTCTCCCAATCTTCGGGAACGTTCTTCAAGAAGGGTTCAACCTTATCCCACCCGGCGTTGTTCACCAATATATCAATACGACCAAGCTTTTCCCGTACCTCTTCTATCATAGCTTCAACTGAAGCAAGATCGGTAACATCGACCTTGACAGCCAATGCTTCCCCGCCTTCTTCACAAATGGTTTCGGCGGTACCAGTAGCACTCAGTTCATCAAGGTCAGCAACGGCAACCTTCGCGCCTTCCGAAGCCAATTTCCTCGCAATGGCCTCGCCAATCCCTCTCCCACCGCCAGTTACGACCGCAACCTTATCTTGTAATCTCATAATCTACCACTCCTCATTATACATCATTTTCTGAATTTACTAAAGTCTACTGGGCGCTTTTCCACAAACGCATTTCGGCCTTCCAAAGATTCATCCGTTCGGTAAAACATCGCCAATGATCCCATAGCCACCTGGTTGATCCCTTCAATATTCGCGCTGTCCGCATTGAAGGAGTATTTAAGCATTTTAATGGCGGTGGGGCTTTTCTCCAGAATCTTTCCGCACCAGGTGTCCACTTCTTCCATCAACTTGTCATGTGCCACTACCTTATTGACTAATCCCATCTCACGAGCCTCTTCCGCCGAATATTGATCACACAGGTACCAGATTTCCCGCGCCTTTTTCTCACCAACGACCCTCGCCAGGTAAGCGCTCCCAAATCCGGCATCATAACTACCTACTCTCGGTCCGGCCTGACCGAACTTCGCCCGGTCGGACGCAATCGTCAGATCACAGATAACGTGAAGCACATGGCCACCACCAATCGCGAAACCATTTACCGCGGCTATCACAGGCTTCGGAATATTGCGGATCATCGTATGCACAGCTTCAATTTCCACACCTATGCCATTCTCCAGTCCACCGCCCGACCCGGAATAACCTTCGTCACCACGATCTTTCTGATCGCCGCCCGCACAGAAAGCTTTATCACCCGCTCCTGTCAAAACAACAACTCCGATTGAGTTATCATCCCAGGCATCACGGAAGGCATCAATAATCTCTCGTACTGTTAACGGTCGAAACGCATTATAGACTTCCGGGCGATTGATCGTAATTTTCGCCGCACCGTTATTTTTTTCATAAACAATATCTGTATAACTCATTCTTCATCGCTCCCTCATATTTTTCATCTTAATTCCAGAGACATCCCGGATCACGTCGCTTTTGCAGAGTCTACCTTAATAAGGTTTTGAAATCTTCCCCAGCAATTCTCTGGCAATCACAATTTTTTGCGTCTGGGCCGTACCGTCGCCAATCTCCAGTCCCATTACATCTCGCAGCCGCTGCTCAATAGGCATTTCTTTCGTGTAAGCGTAATGCCCATTCAGCAACAAACATTCATGAATGGCTTTCACCGCAGTGGATGGTCCAATCCATTTGCACATCGAAGCCTCTTTCGTGTGGGGCAATCCTTGATCCCGAAGCCACAACGTACGGTAGCAAAGCCATTTTGCCATTTCCAACCGTGTATGATGTTCCGCAATCGGAAACGACACCCCCTCAAATCCCGCCAACGCTTTGCCGAACGCCTGCCTTTCTTTTACATGGCCCATCGTTTCATCCAGTGTCTGTTCAGCTGCCCCGATACATTGGAGGGCAATCAGAATCCGACTCAAATCAAACCCGTTCATGACCTGGTAAAATCCTTTATTTTCTTCACCAACAAGATTTTCAACAGGAATCCGAACCTCATCCAGAAACACGGATCCTCTGCCGATCGGCACATTTCCCATATCCTCGTATATTTGTACTTCCATTCCGGAAACCTCTCGCGGCACCAACAAAGCGCTTATCCCTTTCGCTCCAGCCTCTTTATTCGTTTTCGCGAATACGAGGAAACCATCCGCATCTCTAGCCAGGGAAATCCCCGACTTTTCTCCTTTCAGAACATATTCTTCACCGTCCCGAACCGCTTTTGTCCGTATTCCGGAAATATCCGAACCTGCCTCAGGCTCCGTGATCGCTATCCCCAACAGCGTCTTTCCTTCCGCCAACGGTTTCAACCACGTTTCCTTCAACTGATCGGATGCGTGCCGCTGCAATATTTCTCCGATCAAGCTGTTCAGAATCACAGCGTAAGCCGCATTAAAGTCCCCACGTCCGACTTCCTCCGCAGCAATTCCCGCCATCACGCAATCTGCTTCGCTTCCCCCATAATCCGTCCTCATCCGTAACCCTGTTAGTCCCAATTCCCCCATCTCACGCCAGAGTTTGTCTGGAAACCTTCTTTCACGATCCCATTTTGTATAGGAAGGTAGCAGTTTATTCACAGCAAAGTGCCGCAACACACGCCGGAATTCTTCTTGTTCTTCCGTAAATGTGAAATCCAACATCATTCATCTCTCCATCCCCTTTTTATTGACCTTCGACGGTTTCACCTCCCTTTATCAATGAGTTGCAACTTCCATGCCAAAATGAAAACTGATTAAATCAACAAGATGAACCTTCTCTGAGTTAAATCGTTTGCAATGCTGCAAAAGTATCTGTAAAAAATGCAAAAAAAAAAGCACCTGGCGGCCAACACCACGGTGCTCACTTTAATGTGAATCATCTTGCAAACCATATTTCTTCATCTTCCGATATAGGCTGGAATAATGAATCCCCAGCTGATCTGCGGCAGCCATTCGGTCGCCTTCGCAAACTTTCAGCGCCTGCTGGATGAGTTTTTTCTCCATTCTCGCCATTTGTTCAGGCAATGATGCCTGCAAATGCAATTGATCTTCCTCATGATCTTCCAATAACGGCAGAATGGTCGACAGATTCAGGATGTCACCGTCCGTCAATAAAACCGCCGCCTCTATCATATTCTTCAATTCCCGAACATTTCCCGGCCAATCGTGAGCCAACAACCATTTCTTCAATGGGACATCATACTCCATTGGAGCTTTGCCAAACTCGCGACAGTACTGGTCCAGAAAAAAATTCACCAACGGAAGAATATCCTCTTTTCGCTTATGCAATGGCGGAATTTGGATTGGAAATACCCGGAGCCGGTAATACAAATCTTCCCGGAAACGTTTCTCTGAAATCAGTGGTTTCAATGGGCGGTTCGACCCCGCAATAATCCTCACATCCACTGTATTCAACCGGGTTCCGCCGATCCGCTCGATCTCTCTTTCCTGCAGAACCCGCAGCAATTTCCCCTGCATCGCAAACGGCAGTTCAGAAATCTCATCCAGAAACAGCGTTCCACCTTCTGCCAACTCAAACTTCCCCGGTTTCCCCTCCCTGTTCGCTCCACTGAAGGAGCCGCGCTCATAGCCGAACAATTCCGATTCAAACAGGCCATCGGGAATTGCTGAACAGTTTACACGGACAAACGGTTTCTTCTTCCGTAAGCTTAATTCATGAATCGCATGCGCAAACAATTCCTTCCCGGTTCCGCTTTCTCCAAGAATTAACACTGTAGCGCTTGTCTTGGCCACCCTTGCTGCCAATTCCTTTGTTTCCTCCATTGCTCGGCTAGCGCTGATAATATCTCCAAAGCCATAGCGATTCGTGTAACCTCGTGCCATCGTTTATCATCACCCGCTCACATTTTCGACAAACAGGACAATCTGGCCTCGAATCACTTCATTTCCGTCCTCTTTCGTACAAATCACCTTCTCCGTAACCCACCGCCGCTCCAAATTTATATCCACTACTTCAATCTGGGCGGTAATCGATTCCCCGACAAAGACGGGATTAGGAAAGACCAACTCTTTGTTTAACAAAAGCGCCCCCGGCCCCGGAATTCGACTATTGATCAATGCGGTCACAAGGCCTTCGGTCAACAAACCCTGGACAATCGTCCTCTTGTACCTTGTTTTCTGGGCAAACGTCTCATCCCAGTACATCTGATTATCGTCTCCCGTTAGATCCATACAACGCCGGACATCCTCCATCGTGAATTTTCGCGTCATTACAGCCGTCTGGCCCAAATCAAGGGCATTCAAGGACCGACCCATCGCATCTCCACATCCTTCGCTTCTTATTACCGATTTATATTCTTTGCCGCGGACTCTAACTCCTTCTTTCTCAGAAATAATCCCCTGCAGACAACGAAATGCTGTCCCCAGGGGATAGAAAAGCTTTATCATTATTCATTTTCACCTTTAGTAATCTTTACGAGAGACAGCCATTTTCATTCCGGCGAGCGGACTTTGATGCGTTTGAATGTGATAAACCATTCGATCTTCCTGCCAGCGAATAGTGATGCCATGAGAGTCTTTCCATAAGCTTACATTGATATAACCATATTGATCTGAAGGCGGAGGCGGATTCCAATTCTCTTCCAGGAAAGCTACGATATTCTTAGCTACTTCCTTGCGGGTACCATAACCGTCAAACAAATAGTCGGGATTCGTCGGACTGTCGATTTGGAATAACCAGCGTCCCTCATTCCATGAAATATAGACATGACCGGCTCCCGCTCCTTCCCTGGCCATAATATCGTAACCAATATCGAGATTGCCGTTTTCAACTTTGAAATATCGAACTTGCCCCGCAGCTTTTTCCTGGTCTTCGTACAATGTCCCACCGAAAACACCGAGTTGGTTTTCGGGATCAACCTTCTCCAGATTCTTAGGACTGTTGATAGGGATAGGTTGAGACACTTGGTACAACCGCACCTCATAGCTGTCCGAAGCAGCTTTCGTGTTCGAAGTTAGATACAAGCCGTCATTTATAGGGATGTTCGTAGGAGCAACCTTGGGAACCGATGTCTCCAGAGTCTGCATTGATTTCTGAATGACAGCTTTCGATGAATATTCGTTTAACGTTTGCGCTTCTTCATTTCCTGAATTGGGAGATGAAGAGTCACTGTCGTCACTTGTTTCCCCGGAATTGCTCTTTTCTGTATCCGAATCCTCGGAATCTGTTTCACCCGAGTTCCCCTTATTCCCGGGTTCACTGCTTTCCGCATTCTCTCTATTTTGATCCGGTTGAGCCGTTTCGCTGTCTCCTGCTTCGGACGATTGCCCTTCAGACATTCCGTTTTCCTGATACCGTTCAGTATGAACCGTGCCTTCTCCTGGATTACTGTTATCGCCTGTTGGTGTATTTCCCGGAACCCATTCACTTTCCTTTGACAAAAGAGACGGATCAGCCGACTCCCGGGAGCCAAACAAATCTGTTGTGCTTGCCGCCAGGACACCACCAATGAGAAAAACAAAAAGAATCGAGGCCGCGTAGAGCATTGGGTGTAACCGCGATCTTTTCTGCCTCTTACGTCTTTCCAACCTTCGAATCACGGCCATTCTCGATTTATCCGAATGGGAGGGCATTTGCTCATACGATTGTTTTAGATGCTCCATTCTTTTCTCAAAGGAATCCATTGGCATCTTCGCTTCCTCCCTTTTCAAGAGCGTTTTTCAATCTTTCCCTTCCCCGCGACAGTCGGGTTTTGACCGTATTCAAGGAAAGATCAAGAATTTCTGCGATTTCATCCAGCTTCTTCTCGTGAAAATAGAATAACACGATCGGCAGCTTGTACCTGTCATCTAAACTTTGAATCAACATATGCAACTCTCTGTCCCGTTCATCCTCCAATATAAAGGATTCAGTTGACTCGCGTGGACCTTCCGGTTGCTGTTTTAACATATTCCATTTCTCCCATACACTTTTTCGCTTTCTATACAGGTCTCTCGTTACATTTAACGTAATTTGATATAACCATGTCGAAAACTTGCCATGTGAATATTGATGAAGATATCGATACACCCGAAAGAAAACCTCCTGCGTAATGTCATCGACCATATCCGCCGGGTTCCCCAATTGAAATCCGAATCGCTCCACCACGGGATAATAGATTTTCATCAAGTCGTCAAAGGCTTGCAGGTCCCCCTCCCTGGCAAGCTCGATCAAACGCTCCTCAGTCATGAACCGACGGCCCCTTTCCACATATGTAACATCGCCGAACGACAAAAGGTTTCATTTTCTTCCGGAATCCTGTCATCAACATAAGATTAACGCAAAAAGACGACTTTCAAAAATTTAAATCCAGTCAATCCAACAATAAAAAAAGGAAGCGGAAAACCCGCTCCCCTAAATCGCGCAAAGTGCTCCGAATTTACTTTTTCGAATGCTGAATATGTCCAGCTAATGCATATAAAATAAGTGTTGTCGCAAAGTGTGAGGAGAAATCATTCGCATCTTGTTGTGGGTAAACCTCAACGAATTCCATCCCTGTGATCCCCAATTTCGCGACCTCATGAACGATCGTCAACAATTCATTCGATGTCATCCCGTTCGCATCTACAGGACCGCCGGGATTGTAAGCATGATCCAGCACATCACTGCAAATCGTCAAATAGACGGCTTCCGTTCCTTCACTCGCCATTCTATAGGCTTTCCGCGCCGCTTCCTTCAGATTGCCTACCTCACGAACTTCATTCAAAGTCATAATTTGCGCCCCGGCTTCTTTCGCATTCCTGCCGTTTTGCGCAGTATTTCGCGGGCCGTGGATGCCCATATGCACCAGGCTTTCCGTTCTCACATTTTCATCTTCATACAGGCGTTTGAACGGGGTTGAGCGCGCAAATTCATCGCCATGATGGCTGTCGTGATTATCATAATGAGCGTCAAGATGAATAATCCCGACTTTCCCATCCGTTTTCTCGCCAAGAGCGCTGATAATCGGAAAAGCGATACCGTGATCTCCGCCGAGCGCTACAGGAAATTTTCCGGTATCCCACACTTTACCGGCAAATTCTTTGATATTCTTCATTGTCTGTTTCACATCTGCGGGAACAATGCTGACGTCCCCCATATCGCCTAGCTTTAAATGGTCAAGTACATCAATATGGTCAAGCTCGGGTAAGTAACCGGAGTAACGGCCAGAACTCAATCGCATGACTTTAGGACCAAGTTCACACCCTGTGTAATCGCCCCATGTAACAGCTCCCTCCCACGGGACACCGTATACAATCACATCCACTTCGTCTGTTTTTTCCGGATGATCCACAAGATGTTCCGCTCCAAGAAAGCATGGCGTATTGCCGTAAATGGTTTTATCCTCCATTGATTGCGTCGTCTCCTTTCGCATTTCTCTCTCCATTCTTTTTCCCTACAGGGACAACTTTAAACCATTTCAAATCATCTAGCCGATTTCAAACCCAGAGCTTCCTCATATTCAGCTTCCACTTCCGGATGTTTCGGCGTAATCATGCTGACGATCCAAATTACGAAACATGAAAAGAAGAAACCGGGAATCAACGAATAGAGGCCGGGAACATGAAAGAAAGCCGAAATTGAAGGATAGGCCTCCCAAAGAATAACTGTGCCTCCGCCTGCAATCATGCCGCAAAGAATGCCAATCCAGGTCGTCTTCTTTCCCCACACCGAGAAAATAATCGCCGGACTAAATACAGCACCGAAGCCAGCCCAGGCATAAGCCACAATTCCAAGCACGCTCTTACTGCCGGTAAAGGCGATCCACAAAGCGATTCCAGCAATGATAACCGTAGCAATCCTCCCGATCCACATTAATTCTCTTGGAGAAGCTTTCTTATGGAAAAACGGCTTGTAAAAATCCTCCGCAAGCGCACTGCTGGCAACAACCAACTGCGACGACATTGTACTCATAATCGCCGCCAGAACAGCCGACAGCAAAAATCCAGCTACCCACGGATTAAATAATTTAGGAATCATCAGTAGAAATACTTTCTCTGGATCCGCCAATGGTTGATCGAAATAAGCAATCCCGGCGAGTGCGGCAAAGATCGCACCCCAAAGACAGAAACCGACCAAAATAATGGCGATCATTCGCGCCTTCGGCACATCTTTGGCACTTCGAATCCCCATAAATCTCGCTATAATATGCTGTTGACCGGGAAATCCCAGACCCCAAGCCATAAATCCGATAATGGTAATCAGACTTGCTGAACCTGCACTTGCCCAGAACACCCCGTCACCGAAGTTATATTCGACCGCACGGGTAACATACAATAAATCCGGATTGATACCCGAGAGCGCCTCCCATAACCCGCCTAATCCGCCAAGGTTATGAAAGATAATCCAGGTCGGTGCAATAATTAACGCCGCGAACATCATGAAACCTTGAACCATATCGGTAATACTGGCAGCGAGAAAGCCGCCTAAAAGCGTATATACAAACACGACAGCAAATCCCAACAGTAAACCCGTCGTATAACTCATGTCGAATAAGGCGGTAAACAGTTTGGCTCCGGCAACAATGCCCGAGGCTACATAAATCATATAGAAAATCAAACTGAATAAAGCGGAAATGATTCGAATGGAATGGGTTCTGTCACGAAAACGATTCTCGAAGAATTCCGGAACAGTTAAGGAATCTCCGGACTTTTCAGTGTACAACCTGAGGCGTTTTGCGATAAACTGCCAGTTTAAATAAGCTCCGAATATTTGGCTGATTCCGAGCCACATGCCGCTCAAACCAGCGACGTACACGGCACCCGGCAATCCAAGGAGCAGCCAACCGCTGAAATCACTTGCCTGAGCGGAAGGTCCCGCCACCCAGGGGCTTAGTTTCCTTCCCCCAAGTATGTAATCGGAAATTGAATCCGTTCGAAAATAAGTCCATACCCCAATCGCGAGCATGAAAAGGCCATAAATGATAAAAGTCGTAATAATTTCCCACATTATTCGTCTCGTCTCCCCTCAATGAAATAGGTCACAACTGACAAAACCATGAAGAACAATACCGGCACATATAACCAGAAAGCAGAAGCAAACGGAAGATGGTCCATAGTTTTCACCTCCTGTATGAAAGGTTCGGAAACAATGCTCATTGTACCAAAAGTTCCAATATGAAGCAAAATTCTGTATAATTGACCTGTCTCAATTCTCTCTGTACCATATGTATGAATGGGAGGAATATACATGGACAACTCGAAGGCCTACGCGGAACAATTGGATCAAGAGGACTCATTAAAGTCATTCAAGGACGAATTCTACATACCGGAAAATACGTTGTACATGGACGGCAATTCCCTTGGCCTCTTATCCAGACGTGCTGAACAAGCTGTGAAAGAGGTTATCGATGATTGGAAAACCTATGCCATAGACGGTTGGACGAATGGAAACCATCCATGGTTTTATATGTCGGAGAAATTAGCTGACAACACGGCGCCATTGGTCGGTGCCTTACCTCATGAAGTAGTCGTGACGGGCTCAACAACAGTGAACTTGCATCAACTTGTCTCAACTTTTTATCAACCTGAGGAAGATCGCAATAAAATATTGGCGGATGAACTCAATTTCCCCTCGGATATTTATGCTTTGAAAAGCCAGTTACAGTTACACGGATTTTCTCATGAAACACATTTGGTCCAGACCAAAAGCCGGAACGGGCGAACACTCGAGGAACAGAATATTGTCGATGCCATGAACAATGACATTGCGTTAATTGTTCTCCCTGCTGTTTTGTATCGCAGCGGTCAACTTCTGGATATTCGCAGACTTACCGAAGAAGCGCACAAGCGGAACATCATGATTGGCATCGATGCTTGCCACTCTATCGGAGCAGTTCCCCATCAGTTTCACGATGATGAAGTCGATTTTGCCTTCTGGTGCAATTATAAATACCTAAATAACGGACCCGGTGGCACAGCCGGCTTATATGTGCATGAAAAACATCTTGGGCGCCAGCCCGGACTTGCCGGTTGGTTTGGTTCAGACAAGCAAAAGCAATTCGACATGGAACACGAGTTCACTCCGGCGGAAACCGCGGGGGCCTTCCAGATCGGTACGCCGCATATCCTGAGCACGGCACCGCTGATTGGCTCGCTCGATATTTTTCAAGAAGCCGGGATCACCAATCTTCGCCGCAAGTCGCTTGCCCTTACAAGATATTTGATGAAACTGATCGATGTGGAATTGGCAGGGATGAACTTTACAATCGGAAACCCCGTGGAAGATAACCGCAGGGGCGGACATATTTGCCTGGAACACCGCGAAGCGGCAAGAATTTGCAAAGCCCTGAAATGGAATGGCGTTATTCCTGATTTTCGCGCCCCGAATGTGATTCGGCTGGCTCCCATCGCGCTGTATTCATCTTTTACAGATGTCTGGAATACTGTTCACACCTTAAAGAAAATCATGACAGAAAAGCAATACGAGCAATTTGAGAACAAACGGGATGTCATTGCTTAGAAAGGGGTTGGAATTGAGCCCCTTGTATAAAATCAGCCTACAATGGAATTTTAAAGCGTAATGGGGTTTACAAGCCCCATAATATAATTCCAACGGAGGTTGTTATTAGCATGGCACAGCAACAAAATCCGCAACAACAAAACCAACAAGCTCAACAAATGCAGCAGAAGATCCAACAAGCTCAGCAAGCTGCCCAGCAGGCACAACAAGCGGCCAATCCTCAGCAAATGCAACAGGCACAGCAACAATTGCAACAAGCTCAGCAACAGTTGCAGCAGGCTCAGCAGCAAGCTGGCGCTCAAGCTCAGCAAAACCAACAGTTGCAGCAAGCTCAGCAGCAATTGCAACAAGCTCAACAACAGTTGCAGCAAGCACAACCTCAAGCAAATAAATCGCAACAGTAAAGAATATTTTCCCGGAGAAGGCCTTGCCGCCTTCTCTTTTTTTCTGTATCTATGTTAAGTTAAGGGCAACCCTACATAGAAAGCAATGAAAGGAACTGCCATGGAAACTCAATTTGAATTGGTATTGTTATTGCTTGCGATCGCTGCTGCGACTACTGCTTTTTCGAAGAAAGTCAATTTGCCTTATCCGATTACGCTTGTCATCGCAGGAGTGGCGCTCGGCTTGCTTCCGATTACAGGACTCGAAGAACTGAAGAACTTCTTTGCTGAAGACGAGATTTTCCGCTTTGCAATCATTTCGATCTTTCTTCCGACTCTTTTGGGTGAAGCTACCTTGAATTTGCCGTTCTCACACTTGAAAGAGAACCGCAAGCCCATCATCACAATGGCATTAGCAGGTACTCTCCTTTCCTTTGCCGTTACAGCCTGGCTTTCCGGGCAATTTCTCAGTCTTCCGATACAGGCGGCCCTTATTTTCGGCGCGTTAATGGCTCCAACCGACCCGGTCAGCGTGTTATCCATATTCAAATCAATGGGAGTCGATCGCAAACTGGCGGTCACCATGGAAGGAGAAAGCCTGATCAATGACGGGTTGGCCGTCGTGCTGTTTTCCATTTCCGCCTACCAATTTCAGGTTTATCTCGGAGAAGGATCGACCGGAATCCTGATGGCTCTTTTCGAATTTGTAAAAGTCGTCGCCGGCGGATTAATGATTGGCGGCATTCTGGGCTATTTGTTCTCAAAGCTCACCCGTCAATATGATGATTATCCTCTTGAAATTATTTTTTCTATGTTATTGTTTTACGGATCATATTTTATCGCGGAAGCTTTCCATGTTTCCGGCGTGATCGCAGTCGTTGTCGGAGGTCTGATCTTCGGCAACTACGGCAAGAAAATCGGTATGAGCCCGACCACTTCGATGAATATCAAAACCTTCTGGGATGTGATGGCCCTCGTTGCCAACTCTTTGGTTTTCTTGTTGGTCGGCCTGGAAATTACACGTATATCTTTATCGGACCAATGGTTGTTGATTCTCGGTGCCATTTTGATCGTACTGATTTCCCGGAGCATAGCCGTCTACATTGGAACCGCCTGGATCCGAACGATTCCGCTCGCATGGATGCATGTATTTAACTGGGGAGGTTTGAAAGGGTCGCTTTCTTTAGCCCTGGCTTTCAGCCTGCCGAAATCATTTCCGATGCGCGAAGAAATTCTCGTCCTCGCTTTCGGGGTTGTCCTGTTTTCATTGCTTGTCCAGGGGGTCACCATGAAACCGCTTGTTAAGCGGCTTGGCATTGAAACTGAAACGGGGACTGTTCATGATTATGAACGGCTGTTGGCGTCCATCCACCGTTTTACAGCCGGAAAGAGACAATTGGAACGGCTTGCTTCCGAAGGGACCGTCTCCCCTGCGGTTTCCAATCCCTTGACAGAGCAGTACAACGAACAATTGAAAGACTTGAACGGACGTCTTGAAGACTTGTACGAAGAGGACCCTTCTCTAAGAGAGGAACAAACCGAGCGCGCGGTGAAAGAAGCCCTGTACGCTGAAAACGCGGCAGTGGATCATCTTGCCAAACACGATCTGATCTCGAAGAAAACGAAAGAAGAACAACATCACGAGATTCTGGACAGATTGGAAAAAAAGAACGAAACCGAATAAAGAGAATCAAGTTTCCCGGACGAGTGCATATACATTAGACAACCCTTTCTTCCGGGAGACTGATGTATATGTACTGGTTCAAAAAAATTTCGGCACTTCTATTCGGCAGTTTTCTCATCGGAACAGGCATCAACGGCTTTATCATCCCTTATCATCTTATCGATGGCGGAATCATCGGCATCAGCCTTCTGGCAAAGTATACGTGGGGCATTCAGGCCGGCCTGACCATTATCTTGCTTAGTTTTCCGATCTATTTCATGGCTTGGTTCTATTTCCGGACTTATTTTTACAACAGCCTGCACGGAATGCTGTTGTCCTCTTTTGTAATTGATTTTCTTGCGCCGTTGAAGTATGTGTTTCACTACCCTGAACCAATCAGTTCCATTATCGGAGGAGTGCTCGTCGGTTCCGGCATCGGCATAATGCTCCGATTCAAAACAAGCACAGGCGGGGCCGACCTTCTTGCACAGTTCATCTCCTTACGGACATCTGTTAATGTCGGATTGATTATCCTAGTTATTGACGGATTAGTTGTCTGTTTGGCTAGCCAGATCATCAGCCCGACAGCCTTGCTGTATTCCGCACTCACAATTGCCGCAATTGGATTAACGACTTCCATGTGGACTTACCGATTGAATGAAAACGCCGGGTAATTCTGCTTCCGGGGCCGATTATTTATTTCGTCCGCAACCCGAATACCGGATTGTATGGCCCCTTGAATCCAACCTGGAAAATCTGACGTATGCCCGCCCGCGAAATATACCCTTCCTTGCGTGGAGACAATTGATCTGGCTAATTCCACCTTTTGACCGGGTTTAAAGACTGGAAATCCTCCTGCCGCATAGGGATCATCCGCCCAACTATAAGAAGTTCCCGTGACAAATTCCTTGTACACTCGCGGACCATAAATCGCCGCAAAGTTTTCCAACGCTTGAAGAATGCGTTGGTCTTCAGATAAACTCCCCCAGGGTAAAGCATCATCTTCCCAAGTATAGCTGGCCAATACAACAGCCGGCCCAGTCTGGCCAATCCCGTGGCTTGGATAATAAGAAAACCGGACCGGCAAATCCGTAATAGACTTCCCTCCATGAAGTCCTTGTTCTTCCCAGAACCGTGTCCTGAACTCCAAACCGATTTTGACAGAAGGGGAATAGTGAAGTTTGCGGATACCGTTATGTTTGTGATAAGAGAAAGAATGCCTCGGCTCAATCTCAACGAACGGTAATATGGTATAAGGCAGCGTCGTCACCATAATATCTCCGCTCATATCAAAGTTTTGTGATGTGCGGGTATCTTTGCCGTGAAGAATAACTCTATCCGGGGTTTGCTCGATTTTCGTGACTTCATGATGGAGAAGAAGATTTTCCTTCAACTGAGGCAGGAAAGCTTTCGGAAGTCGGTCATTACCACCTGAAACTTCGTAGAACGGGAGGTCGGAATGAAGAAAAATAATTCTCAGTTCTTCCTTGAAGATTTCCGGGAAAGAAAGTTCCGCAAAAGATTCAATATCAAAGAGAAGCTCAATCATATTGACCGCACCGGGAGAGAGGGAGTAACCGAAAGGATTCTGTTTAAGAAATCGATCCATAGAATAATGATGAAAATTTCGTAATACCCAATCCCAGTGGCGGAGATCCTTACGCAATAATTGTAAAATCGGCCCTAGAGCATTTTTCATCAGTTCTTGAGCTGTTTTGCCTTGTTCGTGTGGAGCCAACGGATAATTGAGGATGCCGGGATGATCACGATAGGTTTTCAACCTTGTTTTTACACCATTTACATAAATAAGATCATTCGGTGTCGTATTATAGAATCGATTGATCGGAAGCTGAAATTTCCCTAAATACGCCAGAACCAAATGGTGAATCTGTGGAATTCGCATCGCCCCTACGTCAAGATATAAACCATCCGTAAAAGGGGCCCGTACTGTATGAACCCGTCCTCCTACCCTATCTCTCGCTTCAAGAATGGTCACATGATGACCTGCCGCTTTCAAAAGCGAAGCAGTCACGAGACCGGCCATACCGGCGCCGACAACAATAATTCGTTTCGGATGTTCTGTATCCGGAAGCCCATTGTGGATCGTTGAGATCATTTGATCCAAATTCACGCTCTGGCCACCTTCCTCAGTAAATTGTAAGAATTACAATTCCAGTTTATTCTTGAAAAACGAATATATGCCAGAGCGTTTGTGGGAGACAAATACTGAAAAAAAGAAGCCGCCGCAGCAGCCTCTTTCATTGAATCGCATGCATGTATTCCTTTAATGAGACACGACGGTGACCCTTTCTCCCTATTGTCGTTTCCGCGGAAACAAGCGAATTCAGGATGGCTTCTTCCGTCGACTCGGCAGCGGCGCGAAACAGCAAATCGATGTAGTTTTCATGGATTCTTTTGATAGCCATGAATGCTTTCGGTGGATCGTGAGGAATTCTAACAGCGGTCGAAAAGCCAACGGCCACCTCTCCACTGCCGTTTCCGATAAACGAACCCGTCCGCTCAATTCCGACTGATGTCCGTTTAATGACCCGTTTCAACTGATGCTCCGTCAACGGCGCATCGGTTGCCGCAATCACAATGATCGATCCTTTGTCAGGTTCCGGCTTTTCCTGATCGGCCAGCAAATGGTTTATCTGTTTCCCGTCTAACAGAAAATCCTCTCTTCTGCCGAAATTGGTTAATACCATTACACCCAACGTATATTTACTGTCTTCTATTTCAACGATTCGTGAAGCCGTTCCAATCCCGCCTTTGAAGCCGAGACAAGACATCCCGGTTCCGGCTCCAACCGACCCTTCAACCACTTCCGCACTTGCGTTTTCAAGGGCATGATTGACATGTTTCTTATTCACATGTTTGCCGCGAATATCGTTCAGATAGCCATCATTACACTCACATACCACCGGATTCACCGTTCCGGTTGTATCTCCGATCTCCGGATGCCGTTCCAGCATATAATCAATCAATGCATCCGACGCAGTCCCCACACTCAATGTATTCGTCAGGACAATCGGTGTCTCCAACGTCCCCAACTCCTCGATCTGAACGGTTCCCGCTGTCTTTCCAAAACCGTTCATCACATGCACCGCAGCAGTCAGTTTCTCCCGAAAGATACTTTCTTCGTGTGGCAGAACAGCCGTCACGCCTGTCTTAACCGGTCCATCATCCAATGTTGTATGCCCAACCTTAGTACCTTCAACATCGGTAATTGAATTTTTCGATCCGGTCGGCAGCTTGCCTATCTCAATGCCATAGTCCCTAATTCGTTTCGGCATAACTCTCATCCGTAATCGACGCTTCAAATGCTTCCCGAAGCTTATCTGTTATCTTTCCCGGCTTCCCGTTGCCAATCACAGTATCATCTACTTGCACTACCGGAGTAACTTCTGCCGTAGTACTTGTAATGAAAGCTTCGTCAGCCCTCAACAACTCCTCAACCGTAAATTCCTGTTCATTCACTTTCAAACCGAGACTTTCCGCCAGCTCAAATACCTTTTTCCTCGTGATTCCGTTCAGGATCAGGTTGTTCGCCGGATGTGTCCACAACTCCCCGTTGTTGACAATCAACAAATTGCTCGAACTCCCCTCTGTTACTGTATCACCTCGGTGGAAAATCGCTTCGGCGCAACCGCGATCCTTCGCTTCTTGTTTGGCCATGACATTAGCTAACAGATTCAGGCTCTTAATATCACAACGCAACCAGCGAACATCCTCGGCCAACACAGTCTGAATACCATTCTTCATCTGGTCCAGTGGCCGAGGCATTTCTTTTGTATAAGCGGTTAACACGCCCTTCGGAGCTTCCGGAAAATGGTGGGTTCTTGGTGCTGCGCCCCGAGTGATTTGCAAGTAAACAAATCCATCTCCCAATCCGTTTTCTTTCACCAATTCCTTTAATTTCTGCTCCAATTCGTCGACCGACATCGGCAACTCCATACGAATTTCCGCTGTGCTTCTCACAAGCCGCTCCAAATGGCCCTCAAGCCCAAAGAACTGCCCGTTGTAGACTCGGATCACCTCATAGATACCGTCACCGAACTGATAACCGCGGTCTTCTATGTCGACAACCGCCTCTTCCCGTTTCACAAACTGATTTTGAAATAGAATCACCTACATTCTCTCCCCTCTGTATTTGTATGTATAATTATACAAAAACGAAAGCTTCGCCGCACCCCATTTATCCTTTTTGCTTCGGTATAATGTTGTGCTCCACTACTTCCGCCGGTCTTCTTGGCTGAATAAATTAAAATCCGTAAATCGTCATGCCGCCGTCCACGAATAAGGTCTGTCCCGTCACATAACCTGCGCCTGCCGAAGACAAGAATACTACAGGACCGACCAAATCCTGCAATTCTCCCACCCGCTTCATCGGCGTTTGAGCCAGGATATCCTTTAAGTATTCCTCGTCGGCAAGCAACTTTTCTGTGAGCGGTGTTTTGAAATACCACGGCCCGACTGCGTTGACCTGAATGCCGTGTTCCGCCCACTCCATCGCAAGCGTCTTGGTCATCTGAATCAGCCCCGCCTTGGTCGCGGCATACACCACTCCTGTCCGTAACGCTACATGGCCGCCAACGGAAGAAATATTAATAATCCTGCCGCCTCCATTGTCTTTCATTTTTCGGGCCGCTTCTTGAGACATCATGAACGCGGAGTGCAAATTCGTTTCCACGATTTTGTGCCACTCGTCATCGGTCACCTCAAGCGCCGGCGTCCGAATATTCATTCCCGCATTGTTTACGAGAATATCAATCTTCCCTGCCCTCTTGCTAATCTCGCCGATCGCCTCCTCAACATCCTGCCGGCTTGTCAGATCCGCGACAATCGGATACGCCTTCCGACCGGCTTTCTCAATTTCAGCCGCGGTTTCTTTCAATTCCTCTTTCGTACGCGACAGAATCGCGACGTCCGCCCCGGCTTCCGCCAGTCCGATCGCCAACGCCCGGCCGATTCCCCGACCGGCGCCAGTCACAACC
>DASTWO010000125.1:0-8398 GCA_035776675.1 Caryophanales bacterium | reverse complement strand
GTTGATGTTGACAGGGCCGATCCCGGCGACAGTGAAAGTGTTGAAGAAAGCCGGCATGAAGCTTGAGGAGATCGATATATTTGAAGTGAACGAAGCCTTTGCGTCAGTGCCGCTAGCGTGGCTTCGTGAAACAGGGGCTGATCCGAAGAAATTGAATCCGAATGGCGGAGCGATCGCACTGGGCCATCCGTTAGGCGCCAGCGGGGGCCGATTGATGTGTACGATGTTGTCCGAATTGGAGCGTACGGGAGCGAAATTCGGCTTGCAAACGATGTGCGAAGGGCATGGAATGGCGAATGCGACGATTATTGAGCGATTGGATTAGAGGGGAATTCAACGACGCATCGTCGAGTAGACTATGTTACGCCGACCGGAAACATCCGCTTCACCGAGCAAAGGGTAGGTTGGCGATAGTCCTTCAGGTCTGAATTGATACGGAAAAGATCATAAAGGAGGATCAAGAAATGAAAATGCCAGGTATAACGGCAGTGGTAACAGGTGGCGCATCCGGTCTTGGGGAGGCAACGGTTCGAAATGTTGTGGCTCAAGGCGGTAATGCGGTTATCTTTGACGTGCAGGAAGAGAAAGGGAAAGCGCTGGCGGAGGAACTCGGTGAGAAGGTTTGGTATGTCAAAACGGATGTGACTGACGAGGCTAGTGTACAGGCCAGCGTTGAAGAAGCGGTGAACCATTTCGGTAGCATCGGAATGGTCGTCAATTGCGCCGGCATCGCGATTGGTGAGAAAACAATCAGTAAAAACGGGCCGCACGATCTCGATTCTTTTACAAAAGTCATTCAGGTTAATCTTGTGGGAAGCTTTAATGTGATCCGATTGGCGGCAGAAAAACTGGCTGAAAATGAGCCAAATGACGACGGGGAAAGAGGGATTATTGTCAATACAGCATCGGTTGCGGCCTTTGACGGACAAATCGGTCAAGCAGCCTACAGCGCCTCGAAAGGCGGAATCGTCGGAATGACACTGCCAATTGCAAGAGATTTATCCAAACATGGCATCCGGGTGATGACGATTGCGCCGGGTGTATTTGAGACACCGCTTTTTGCGAAGTTACCTGAAAAGGCTAGAGAAGCACTTGGTAAAATGACACCGTTTCCATCGAGATTAGGACGTGCTGAGGAATATGCAAGATTGGTAGAAAGTATTGTCGGCAATCCGATGCTGAATGGTGAGGTGATTCGCCTGGATGGCGCGATTAGAATGGGCCCAAAATAATGAAGGAGGGCGAGCCGTGAATCTAATGGTTGGGGACACGTTTTCCTGGGAGCGTACATTTGCCGAAGAGGATGTTGTGAAATTCGCTGAAGTTTCCGGTGATCAGGGCGATCACCATATGAAGCGTGATGCAGATGGGCGCCTGATGGTGCACGGATTGTTGACCGCGACGCTTCCTACCAAATTGGGTGGGGATGTAAACTATATTGCAAGAGAGATGGATATGGAGTTTCTTCGTCCGGTTTATTCAGGTGATACCATTCAATGTGAAATGACAGTGATCAAGGTGGAATCGTCTGAGAAATATCTCAAAGCAGCTTTTGAATCTGAATGTATTAACCAGCACGGCAAAGTCGTTTTGAAGGGCTATTACAACGGGCTTATTCGTACATAGGTCCCGGGTTGCCGGTATAGCAAGTAGATTCCAACGGAGGTGACATGGTGAACCATCCCTATCTGCAGGAAGAGCATCATATTTTTCGAAAGTCGTTACGAAAGTTCTTGCAAAGAGAAGCTATTCCATATTTTGACGAATGGGAACAGCAAAAACAGGTTCCACGGGAATTCTGGCGTAAAATGGGTGAGCAAGGTTTTCTTTGTCCTTGGGTGGACGAAGCCTATGGCGGGTTGAACGCTGATTTTGCTTATTCGGTGATCATTAACGAGGAATTGGAGAAGGTGGGTACTGGTTTGGTCGGGATCGGCCTTCATAACGATATTGTCATGCCTTATGTTGAGGCGTACGGTACGGAAGAGCAGAAGAAACGTTGGCTGCCGAAGGCGGTAAGCGGAGAAATGATTTCCGCAGTTGCGATGACCGAACCTGGCGCAGGATCGGATCTTGCCGGTGTGAAGACCTCGGCTGTCAAAGACGGAGACCATTACATCATCAATGGCGAGAAGACCTTTATCACAAATGGGATTCATTCCGATCTGGTGGTCGTTGTCTGTAAAACGGACCCACGTGCTGAGCCGGCTCATAAAGGAATCAGCCTCATTGTTGTCGAGGCCGGAACCGCCGGGTTTACAAAAGGAAAACAATTGAAAAAGGTTGGGCAGCATTCTCAGGATACGTCGGAATTGATTTTCGAGGACGCTCGGGTACCAGTGGAAAATTTATTGGGTGAAGCAAACAAAGGCTTCTATTATTTAATGAATCAACTTCAGCAAGAACGACTTGTGGTGGCAATTGGAGCTGTGGCCTCAGCGGAAAGAATTCTTGATATCACTATAGATTATGTTAAGCAGAGAACGGCCTTTGGCCGTCCGATCAGCAAGTTTCAAAATACCCAATTCAAGATCGCGGAAATGGCCACAGAGATTGAAATCGGCAGGACTTTCATTGATCGGCTCGTGGCGAGACATATGGCGAGCGATGATATCGTGACCGAAGTATCGATGGCCAAATGGTGGACGACCGATCTTGCGAAGAAAGTGGCCACTGAATGCATGCAGCTTCACGGTGGATACGGGTACATGGAAGAATACGAGATTGCCAGACGATATCGCGACATCGTTGTGACTTCGGTTTATGCGGGGACGAACGAGATCATGAAGAACATTATTGCCAAGAATCTTGGACTTTAGCAAATGCCTGGAGTCTCCTTATGCTTCGGATGGCTAAACAGATTTCGTGGGAGGAAATGAATATTATGGCGCTGCCTTTGGAGGCGATTCGTGTTTTGGATCTGACCCGGTTGCTGCCGGGACCGTATTGCACCATGCTTTTGGCGGATTTCGGAGCTGAGGTCATCAAGGTGGAGACCCCGAAGGTCGGGGATTACGCAAGGTGGACTGAGCCGAAATTGGATGATGGGAACAGCGCTCAGTTCCATTCACTCAATCGGAATAAGAAAAGCATCGTCTTGAATTTGAAATCCGAGGAAGGCAAGAATCTTTTTATAAAATTAGTCAGGACTGCTGATGTGGTCATTGAATCTTTTCGTCCAGGTGTCATGGAACGGCTTGGCCTTGATTACAAGGTCTTGAGAGACATCAATCCAAGATTGGTCTATTGTGCGCTTACAGGTTACGGCCAAAACGGACCTTACGCTCATTTGGCTGGACATGATATCAATTACCTCAGTTATTCTGGCTTGTTGGATTTACAAGGAGAGCAAGAGGGACGTCCCATTGTGCCCGCCGCACAAATTGCTGATATCGGTGGAGGGGCATTGCCCGCTGCTGTAGGAATCATGCTTGCATTGTTTAATCGGGAAAAATCCGGACAGGGCCAGTTCGTTGATATTGCCATGCTCGACGGTGTGATTTCCTGGATGCAAACAACGTTGCCGGCTTATTTGGTTTCCGGCATCTCGTCTAATCGTGGTGAAATACCCTTATCCGGAGGAATGGCTTGTTACGAAGTCTATGAGACAAAGGATGGACGTTATCTTGCTGTTGGTGCACTAGAGGAGAAATTCTGGCGGGAATTTTGCGAAGTTATCGGCTGTGAAGATTTCATTCCGCTTCATCACGCCCCGCTACGGGAACAAAATCGAATGAAGGCCGATATTCAGTGTGTGATCGAAACCGAAACGTTGGCAGGATGGATGAATCGATTTTCGGGGAAAGAAGCTTGTGTCTCACCGGTCCACAATTTTGAAGAAATGGAAAGTGACCCGCAAGTGTTGGCACGCTGCATGATTCAACCTTTCAACGGGGTCAGGCAAATTGGCCAACCCATTAAACTTTCAGAGACACCGTGTGAAATGCAATCGAAAGCTCCTTCATTAGGAGAGCATACAAATGAGATTTTCAAAGAGATCGGATTGTCCACGCAGGAAATCGACCGGTTAAAACAGAATCATGTAATATAAAGGAAAAAAGCGAAAGGGGACTAAAGATGAAAGCGATCATGTTAAGGGAAACCGGCGGTCCAAAGCAGTTGAAATATGAAGAAGTTCCCGATCCATCGCCAGGCCGGGGAGAAGTGGTCGTTCGCTTACATGCTGCAGCGCTCAATCGACGTGATGTTTTTATCACATATGGACAGTACCCCGGTATTAAACTGCCTGCCATTCCGGGTTCGGACGGAGCGGGTGAAGTCTTTGCCGTTGGCGAAGGGGTGAGTAATGTTTCAACCGGAAGTGAGGTTATTATGAATCCCGGTCTGGGATGGGGGAAGGACATTCATAAAAAAAGTTCCGAATTCACCATTCTCGGAGTCCCAAGCAATGGGACATATGCTCAATATGTAAAGGTACCGGCTGAAAGTGTGTTTGACAAACCTGCCCATTTATCATGGGAGGAAGCGGCCGCATTGCCTCTTGGCGGCGTAACGGCTTATCGTTCTCTTGTCACAAAGGGACAGGTGAATGAAGGAGAATCCGTTTTGATTCCCGGTGTGGGAGGAGGCGTGGCGACATTTCTTGTCCAATTCGCTTCGGCACTTGGAGCCAATGTATATGTGACATCAAGCAAGGAGGAAAAGGTTGAAAAGGCGAAGGGATTAGGAGCCGTTGGCGGCGTCAAGTATACTGAGGAAAATTGGTCAAAGGAATTGAAGAAAATGACCGGCGGGATTGATTTGACGGTGGATAGTATCGGAGGTGAAGTGTTTGACGCCCTCGTTTCACTTGGCAAAACCGGCAGCCGGATTGTCAGTTTCGGAGCGACAAAAGGGCCGATTCCCAAGCTGGTAATGCCGAAGATCTTTTTGAAGGAAATCACGATTTTCGGTTCCACGATGGGAAGCCCGCAAGAATTTCAGCAAATGGTTGAACTGGTTGAGAAGCATCAAATCCATCCGGTTATAGATGAAACGTATACCCTTGAAGAAGCTGCAGATGCTCAAAGCCGCATGGAAAACGGCGAGAACTTCGGCAAGATTATATTAACAATCCCATAGGACCTGCAGAAGAATTTTAAATGAAAAGATATTCTTGCACTAATGTTTTGAAAGCGTTGTCATTCCTTTTGTTAATAAGATCCTATTCTATCGAAAAGGGGAAATGCAAAATGATGAATGCACCTCTCAATCTTGTCTCGGTCATTGAAAGGGCGGAAACGTATTTTCCGAAAAAAGAAGTGGTTTCAAAAACAGCATCTGGGATTCATCGCTTCACGTACAAGGAAATGGGTCAAAGAACAAGGGCGTTGGCAAGCGCGCTTGAAAAACTGGGAGTTCAGCGTGGAGACCGGGTAGGGACACTTGCCTGGAACGACCATCGCCATCTGGAGGCTTATTTTGCCGCTCCTTGTATGGGAGCGGTCTTACACACTATCAACGTTCGACTGCCGCAGGATCATCTAACCTACATTGTCAACCATTCTGAAGATAAGGTATTACTGATTGATGAAGCTTTTGTCCCGCTGATTGAAAAGGTTCAGGATCAACTTTCTGGCGTGAAAGCCTATGTCATTATGACCGATAAGAAGGAATTGCCGTCCTCCACGCTTTCACCGGTGTACTCTTATGAAGATTTAGTCAGTGAGGGCCGCTCGGATTATGCTTTTGATCAAGCTCTTGATGAAAATGCTCCTGCCGGAATGTGCTATACATCCGCGACAACCGGAAAACCGAAAGGTGTTGTCTACACCCATCGGAGCACGGTCCTGCACAGTACGTCATTAGGGCTCGCTGATACATTGGCATTGTCTGAAACGGATGTATGTTTGCCGATTGTCCCTATGTTTCATGTGAATGCGTGGGGGGTTCCGTATGCTTCGACAATGTTTGGATCGTCGCAGGTGTTGCCCGGTCCTGATTTAACCCCGAAGGCTATCGTGGAACTGGTGGAATCGGAATCCGTTACACTCGCTGCAGGCGTTCCCACAGTGTGGCTCGGAGTCGCGAAAGAATTGGAACAAAACGATTACGATATGAGCAGTTTACGGACTGTCGCTTGCGGCGGATCGGCGGCTCCGAAGGGTTTGATCCGGAAATACGAGCAAGAATACGGCATTCCATTTGTTCATGCTTACGGAATGACGGAAACTTCTCCGGTAGCCACAGTAGCGAAACTGAAGTCTTATCAACAGGAGCTATCCTACGAAGAAAAGTTGGATATTCGCGCTACACAGGGAATGATACTCCCGGGACTTGAATTAAAGATCGTCAATGATTCCGGTGAAGTAAAGCGGGACGGTAAGGACATGGGAGAATTGTTATTACGGGGACCTTGGATCGCAAGCGAATACTATAAAGATGACCGCAGTAAGGACGCTTTTCGGGATGGATGGTTATACACGGGTGACATTGTGACGATTGATGAGGAAGGCAATATCAAAATTGTAGATCGGACCAAGGATCTTGTCAAAAGCGGTGGTGAGTGGATTTCATCTGTAGATCTTGAGAACGCTTTGATGGCTCATGACGGTGTAGCAGAAGCGGCTGTTATAGCGGTTCCTCACCCGAAGTGGCAGGAACGTCCGCTTGCTTGTGTTGTGTTGAAGAACGGGGTGACTGTGGCCAAAGAAGAGTTGCTTGAGTATTTGCGGCCACAATTTGCGAAGTGGTGGCTCCCGGACGATGTGGTGTTTATGGAGGAGATTCCAAGAACGTCTGTCGGGAAATTTCTCAAGCGGCAATTGCGTGAACAGTTGAAAGATCATCTTGTTGTGGAATAACAAAGGAATGCCCCGCTCACTGGAGCGGGGTTACGTTATTTCGGGTTCACTGCGGTAATTCAGCCATTCCGTGTGCAGGCCATGTTCCTTAACAAAGTCACGGAAATAATCTTCAAAAGGGTAGCCTTGTTTAATCAAGTGCTGAATATGTTTGGCGATGCCAAGAATTTCCGGTCCCATGTGGCGCCGGTGTTGCCGGTGGTTTTTCAACAAATAGAAGATTTCCTGATAGACAATGTCTTTTGGAAACACGCCCTTTTGGATCGCCACTTTGGTGTTTTCTTCGCGTTCACGAATCTTATCTATGTAGATACGGAGCCTCTGTTTATATTCGCTGCGCTCAAACGTCCCTTTATGATGGCCGGTGACGTAGTATTTTGCATCGACTTCAAGTGTTCGTTCAGCTGACTCGAAGAATTGATCGATATCAGAGTCTGCATCGTTGTACCACGGGCCAAATGAGGTCAAATCGAAGTCGCCTGCGTAGAGAACACCGTATTCAGGAAAATACGGGCTGCAGTAGCCTTCTGTATGGCCGGGCGTATGGAGAATTGTCATGTTTGTGCCGGCAACATCGATTGTTTGTTCATATGGGTAGACCTGATCGGTTATGTTGAGAACCGGTTTCCATCTTAATTTGAATTCGTCGGTTTCAGGTTTGTTCAGCTGCCGTTCCAGCCAGCGATCTGCTTCTTTTTCACCGTACAGGGCATAAATCCCACTGGCTTTTGCCATTTCGCGAGGATTGGATACCTTTTTCAAATCGTATGGATTGATGCTTAATTTCGCATCTGGAAACAGGTGTGCTCCCCAAATGTGATCAAGATGATAGTGGGTTAAATAAATTTCAGCGATATTCTTCTGTTTCAGATAATCAAAGACTCTGCTGCCGCCGCCGCAATCGATTAGAACAGATCCTTCTTTATCATTTAGCAACAAAGAGGTTGAAAACGGGACTTTGCTGTTATTTTCACCGACGAGGATTTCGATCGGTCCGATTTGTTCCATTGACATGAAGTTTCCCCCTGTTCTTGTCATATTATAGATTCACGGAGATTGGGCGGTCAATCTTTTGAAATGGTTCTTGAGTTTTCTCCAAAAGGTATAATAGACTTGAATTGACATACCGACCGGTTAGTACGGCCAGTTGTGAAAGGGGCTTCAATTTTTCTCAAGGGGTGATAAAATGGCTCATCAACAGACGATTAAAGTGAGGAAAGGCGAGGAATTCAATCTTCGGAAGCTGGAAACCTATCTTCGCGAGAATTTAAATCATGTACCGGATGGTTCGCTTCAAGTGGAGCAGTTTCCTTCCGGTCTTTCGAATCTTACCTATGTTTTGCGAATTGGCGATTGGGAGGCGGTGTTGAGACGCCCTCCGCTCGGGCCAGTTGCTCCGAAAGCTCACGATATGGGTCGGGAAAGCAAGATATTGAATAAGGTTCACCCCGTTTTCCCGCTGGCACCGAAACCATTTGTTTTCTGTGAAAATCCTGATATAGTCGGCAGTTCTTTTTTCGTTATGGAAAGGAGGAATGGTATTGTAATTGATACTGAGATTCCGGCTGACTTAGGGCTGACGGAGGACGATTTGG
>DASTWO010000124.1:0-11830 GCA_035776675.1 Caryophanales bacterium | reverse complement strand
CTTTGACCTTGTTATATTTATGAATCGAACAGTTTGCACCAGGAGGGGCTAAATATTATGAAAAAAACTTATTCTCCACTGTTGGGGTTGTCCATAGCATTTCTATTGGCGTTAAGTGGTTGCTTCGGATTCAATTCATCGACTCCTGAAGACACCACTCCGTCTCATCAGACAGAAGGGCAATCCGATCAGTTGACTGAAAACAATCAATCGGATCATGAAGAAGAACGCGATCAAGTTTCAGAGAATCCAACAAAATCACAGTCCGAACCGGACAAAGATAACAAAGTAAAAGATCAGGATCCCCATGAAAAGAACGGTCAAAACGAAGTCGACGATGAAAAGTCTTCGGAACACAAAGGCGATTCTTCTGAAGAAGATCAAGACAACAATGATGAACCCTCGCAAAACAATAATCAAAACGGATCTGACCCATCTATTCCGGTTATTGTAAGTCACATGACATTGGATGAGAAAATCGGTCAGCTGGTGATGGTTGGCGTTAATGGTACCCAGCCAGGGTCGCACGCCAAATCCTTGATTCGTGATTATCACGTCGGCGGTATTATTTTATATGGGAAAAATATTGAGACCACCAATCAAACGGTGAAGTATCTCAATCAGTTAAAGTCCATCAATGCGAAAGCTGATAATCCTTTGCCCCTGTTTTTGAGTGTCGATCAAGAAGGTGGAAGGGTTGAACGGATGCCCGATGCTATTAAGGAGCTGCCGTCTCAGGGGAAAGTCGGTAATACTGGTGACCCGGGATTTGCGCGTCAATTCGGGAATCTGATCGGAACGGAGTTAAGCGCTTTTGGATTCAACATGGATTTTGCGCCAGTGTTGGATGTGATTCGGGATCCCGAGTCTTCTGTTATCGGTGACCGCTCTTTTGGCTCTGATCCCCAGCTTGTCAGTAAGCTTGGCGTCGCTGAAATGAAAGGTATTTCATCACGAAATGTCATTCCGGTCGTTAAGCATTTTCCGGGCTATGGTGAGGTGTCCACAAATGCTCATACAGGGTTGCCGGTTGCAAGGATCGGTCTGGATAAATTGCAAAATGTGGACTGGGTTCCGTATAAACAGGTGATCGCGAACGGTGCCGATGTTGTGATGGTTACTCATATTTTATTACCGAAATTGGACACGGATTATCCCGCTTCCATGTCGAAGAAAGTCATTACCGGAATGCTGCGGGATAAACTTGGCTTCGATGGTGTCGTCATAACTGATGATATGACCATGGGGGCCATCAAGGAAAATTATGAAATCGACCAGGCCGCTGTCCGGGCTGTCAATGGCGGCGCTGACATTGTGTTGGTTGCGTTCAATTATGAGCAGCAAGTTTCGGTTATTCATGCGTTGAAACAGGCGGTGAAGAATGGGAAAATCTCCAAGAAGGAACTGAATCGAAGTGTTGGCAGGATTCTTCGTCTTAAAAGGGAATATGGTTTGTCCGATCAACCCGCGGGTAATGTGAATGTCAATCAGTTAAACCAGCAGATTCAAACCGTTCTGGAAAACCAATTTTCCTGATCATGAATTGTCGATTTTGTAAAAGGACATTTTTTCTAATTTAACATTTTTTTGCTCAAGCATGAAACTTTTTGGGCGGTCTTCTCGTCTAAATATATAGAACAATTCAAATGGAGGGAACGGCATGAGTACACAACAGAAACAGGCATTGAAATGGCTGGTACAAGGGCTGATCGTAGTGGCGTTAGTCTGTTTCGTGCTATTTGTATTCTACGGACCGACAGGGAAAGGCACGGAAAGCGGAGACTCCTCTCTTGTCCAAAGTCATTCAAACCATCACGGAAGTGCCCTTAACGTTACCTCCATCAATCCGTCCCTGTGATTTCGGAGTTCAAACATAAATTTCTGTAAAGCGATTTGGTTACAAAAACATTGATTTCCGGTTCCTAATAGGGGATCGGTTTTTTGATGGAAGGAATCGCCTATTTCGATTGGTGGACAATTGCCGGGAAGTTTATATACAATAAAGAGTGGCAGTGCACAGATGATTGTCGTGCTAATGAGTCCTGAAATTTGTCCGACATAGTGCGACAAAAATGAAAGAGGACTTTGCGAAGCATCTTAGAGAAGGCTGCGTTACGCCGACCGGAAACATAGTCTTCAACGATTGGCTATGGGTTGGCGGTAAGGTAATGAGTCCTGAAGTTGTCCGACGTAGGACGACAAACATGAAGCACCGTCGAGCGGCACTCGGATTCTAGTCGAACTTAGATGAAACTCGGCGCAGTGCGACAAAAATGAAGGAGGATGGAGAATGAACATTCACGAGTATCAAGGAAAAGAAGTCTTGAGAAAGTATGGCGTGGCTGTTCCCAACGGGAAAGTGGCTTTTTCGCCTGATGAGGCTGTAGAAGCAGCTAACTCGTTGGAAAGTGACGTTAAGGTTGTAAAGGCACAAATTCATGCGGGCGGACGTGGAAAAGCCGGCGGCGTGAAATTGGCGAAAAATACGGACGAAGTTCGTACATATGCGGAGGAATTGCTGGGCAAAACGTTGGTGACGCATCAAACCGGGCCGGAAGGAAAAGAGGTCAAGCGTCTTTATATAGAGGAAGGTTCCGACATCAAAAAGGAATATTATGTCGGGCTCGTGCTTGATCGGGCATCATCTAAAGTTGTCATGATGGCTTCAGAAGAAGGCGGCACGGAGATTGAAGAAGTGGCCGCAAACTCTCCGGAAAAGATTTTCCGGGAGGAAATCGATCCGGTTGTCGGTCTTTTGCCTTATCAGGCGCGTCGTCTTGCTTTCAACATCAACATTCCTAAAGAGCTTGTCGGCCAAGCGACGAAATTCATGGTTGGCCTTTACAATGTCTTTGTCGAAAAGGATTGTTCTGTTGCGGAAATCAATCCACTTGTGACAACAGGTGACGGGAAAGTTATGGCACTCGATGCCAAACTTAATTTCGACGATAATGCTTTGTACCGCCAAAAGGATATTCTGGAATACCGTGATCTTGACGAAGAAGATCCGAAGGAAATCGAAGCTTCCAAATATGACCTCAGTTATATCTCGCTTGATGGCAATATTGGCTGCATGGTCAACGGAGCCGGTCTTGCGATGGCCACAATGGACATTATCAAGCATAACGGCGGAGACCCCGCAAACTTTCTTGATGTAGGAGGAGGAGCCTCCAAGGAAAAGGTTACCGGTGCTTTCAAACTCATTCTTTCCGATGACAGTGTTAAGGGTATTCTCGTTAACATTTTCGGAGGCATTATGAAGTGTGACGTTATTGCCGAAGGCATTGTGGCAGCAACGAAAGAAATGGGACTTGATCTTCCGCTTGTTGTCCGTTTGGAAGGTACGAATGTTGAGCAAGGGAAGCAGATCTTGGAAGATTCGGGACTGAATATCACAGCGGCGGATTCTTTGGCCAATGCTGCTGAAAAAATCGTATCCATGGTGAAGTAGAAAGGTGGGAGTGACTTTAAATGAGTATATATGTAAATGAAGACACAAAAGTGATCGTTCAAGGAATCACAGGGTCTCAAGGTGTATTTCATACCAAACAAATGGTTGAATACGGAACGAAAGTAGTCGGTGGCGTGACGCCGGGCAAAGGCGGTACTGAAATCGAAGGAGTTCCAGTGTTTAATACTGTTGCCGATGCGGTTGAAGAAACCGGAGCAAATGTTTCGATCATTTATGTTCCGCCGGCTTTCGCAGCGGATGCGATTGTTGAAGCGGTTGACGCTGAGCTTGATCTTGCCATCTGCATTACCGAACATATTCCGGTTCTCGACATGGTGAAAGTGAAACGGTATATGGAAGGGAAAAAGACTCGTTTGGTCGGTCCGAACTGTCCTGGTGTGATTACACCGGAAGAATGCAAAATCGGCATTATGCCGGGTTACATTCATAAAAAAGGCCATGTAGGCGTTGTTTCACGTTCCGGAACCTTGACCTATGAAGCTGTTGATCAGCTGACAAAGGCGGGGATTGGCCAGTCCACAGCAGTCGGAATCGGCGGCGATCCGGTAAACGGAACGGATTTCATCGACGTTCTTAAAGCGTTCAACGAAGATGATGATACGGAAGCCGTTATTATGATCGGTGAAATCGGCGGAACGGCTGAAGAAGATGCTGCACAGTGGGTAAAGGAAAACATGAAAAAACCGGTGGTCGGCTTTATAGGCGGCCAAACAGCCCCTCCAGGGAAACGGATGGGCCATGCCGGAGCAATCGTTTCCGGTGGCAAGGGAACCGCGGACGAAAAGATCAAGACTATGAACGCTTGCGGCATCAAGGTAGCGGAGACTCCGGCTGTCATCGGAGAGACGTTGATTTCCGTCCTGAAAGAAAAAGGTTTGTTTGAGAAAGTTCATAACTAGTCACATCATGAATGGAGCTCCTCGGGGATGGGGAGCTCCTTATTTTTTGATGAAATTTCATGGGAAACTTCACATTTCCGCCTTATCGGACGATGTTAAATTGTAAGGAATAACGAAATGAGGTTGTGAGGGTTTTGGATGAACGGAAAGAAATCAGGAACCGGTTGATTCATATTCATGCGTGTAGGGGCATAGGTTGGAAAACAATCGCGAAATTCTTTGATTATGACCGTACTTTGAAAGGCATCTTTAGTCTGAAGGAATCTGAACTGAGTTCTGTCTTTTCAATGAGAGCGGATCGGGCGGAACGGTTTCATCGTGATTTACATAGTACGGACGTTTTCGACTTGCTTAAGGAATACCGGCAAAAAAGGATTGAACTCGTCACGATTTTTGACGAAAAGTATCCTCCGCATCTAAAGGAAATTTTCGATCCACCATGGGTTTTGTATTGCAAAGGGAATGTGTCGATTTTTCTCGAATCTCGTATGTTAAGTGTCGTCGGAACGCGTAATCCTTCAAGAAGCGGGTTTCAGGCGCTTAAGAAATTGCTGTTGCCGCTTATTAAGGACGGCTGGGGTGTTGTTAGCGGCCTGGCTGCCGGAATAGATGGCGCAGCCCACCGGTTGTCATTGGGCAGCCGAACTATTGCCGTACTCGGTTCAGGGCTTGACCATATTTACCCCGCAACATCACGCCCCCTGGCCGATGAAATTGCAGCCTCCCATTTGCTCGTCAGCGAATATCCTCCCGATGTTTCCGCGCAACCCTGGCAGTTTCCTCATCGGAATCGTGTGATTAGTGGAATGACTACTGGAACCCTTGTCGTGGAAGCAAGGGAAAAGAGCGGGTCTTTGATAACGGCCGATCAGGCGCTTGAACAGGGGAGAGATGTATTTGCTGTTCCCGGTTCCATTTTCGAGCCGCGCTCAGTCGGGACGAATCGCTTGATCCAACAAGGAGCAAAGCTTGTCTTAAATCCGGAAGACCTTTTGGAAGAATGGTCGTAGGAATCGGTCATTCGTTGTCGAATTTCCTTTCGAAAACCTTTCATTTTTTAGAGCGAATGCTTTTATTTTATTCGGATTTGTCGGTTTGTTCACTGCATCAGGTTTGACAAATGAAGGTTCAATCTTTAATATGAGTGAAGATTTAACTTGATCCATCAGAAGACTTCTGCTTATATCAGTGGAGAGAGGTTTGGAGGTTTCTTGCTTGGATCTTGGGAAACAGAAACGTATTTGATTAAAGAGAAGGGAGAGACGTAAGATGGAAGATTATCTCGTCATCGTTGAATCTCCCGCAAAGGCGAAAACGATAAAGAGATACCTCGGAAAGAAATATCAGGTGAAGGCATCAATGGGGCATGTCCGCGACCTACCTAAGAGCCAGATGGGCGTGGATGTCGATCAGGATTACGCCCCTAAATATATTACAATTCGTGGAAAAGGACCGGTGCTTAAGGAACTGAAATCAGCCGCCAAGAAGGCGAAGAAAGTCTATCTGGCTGCCGACCCCGATCGCGAAGGGGAAGCGATAGCATGGCACCTGGCTCACAGCCTGGAAATCGATGAGGATTCGGATTGCCGCGTGGTTTTCAACGAAATTACGAAACAAGCGATTAAAGACGCTTTCAAACATCCGCGTTCTATCAATATGGATCTTGTGGATGCTCAACAGGCACGCCGCATATTAGACAGACTCGTTGGCTATAACATTAGCCCGCTTTTGTGGAAAAAGGTGAAAAAAGGCTTGAGTGCGGGACGTGTTCAGTCCGTTGCGGTTAAGTTGATTATCGATCGAGAGAAAGAAATCCAAAGCTTTGAACCTGAAGAGTATTGGTCGATTAAAGGGCTTTTCAATACTGAAGGTGAGACATTTGAGGCACAATTTCACGGTACAGACGGAAAGAAGGCCGAGCTGAAATCAGAAGAAGATGTGAAAGCCATATTGGGACGTCTCAAAGGTGACAATTTCACCGTTGCCAACATTGAGAAGAAAGAACGCCGAAGGAACCCGGCATTGCCTTTCATAACATCTTCATTGCAACAGGAGGCGGCAAGAAAGCTCCGTTTCAGAGCCAGAAAGACGATGATGCTCGCCCAGCAGTTGTACGAAGGGATTGAACTTGGAAAAGGCGGTACTACAGGCCTCATTACCTATATGAGAACGGATTCCACAAGAATTTCCGATACAGCGCGCCAGGAAGCAAGGGAATTCATTACGGATGAGTATGGGGAGAAGTACACACGGAAGGCCAAGCAAAGCCAGAAAAAGAACCAAAATGCACAGGATGCGCACGAAGGCATTCGTCCTACGTCCGTACTGCGGGAACCGAAAGAAATGAAAAAGTTTCTAAGTCGTGACCAGTATAGATTGTATAAGCTAATCTGGGAACGTTTTGTCGCAAGCCAGATGGCGCCAGCTGTAATGGATACTGTGCGGGCCGATCTTGTTAATGAAGGTGTGACGTTCCGTGCAAATGGATCTAAGGTGAAATTCCAGGGATTCATGAAGGTATATATCGAAGGTAGCGATGATAATAAGAAGGAAGAAAACAAGTTTCTTCCGGAACTTGAAGAAGGAAAGACAGTAGCCAAGGAAAAGTTGGAACCAAATCAGCACTTTACGCAGCCTCCTCCGCGTTATACTGAGGCGAGGTTGGTTCGCACCCTTGAGGAGCTCGGAATAGGCAGACCGTCGACATACGCACCAACATTGGATACCATCCAACGTCGAAATTATGTCCAGCTGGACGGACGCAATTTCGTTCCGACTGAATTGGGTGAAATCGTGCTTGAATTGATCGTCGACTTTTTCCCGGAAGTCCTCAACGTCGAGTTCACGGCAAAGATGGAAAATGAACTGGATGAAATCGAGGAAGGCAAGGAAAATTGGGTCGGCATTATCGATGAATTCTACCGTGATTTCGAAAAACGCCTTCAACATGCCGAGAAAGAAATGAAGGAAGTTGAGATTCGCGACGAACCCGCAGGTGTTGAATGTGAGAAATGCGGAAGCGAAATGGTTTATAAAATGGGACGGTACGGCAAATTCATGGCTTGTTCGAATTTCCCGGATTGTCGAAACACGAAACCGATCTTGAAGAAAATCGGTGTCGATTGCCCGAAGTGTGGCAAAGGTGAAGTCGTTGAACGAAGAAGCAAGAAAAGGCGAATTTTCTACGGATGTGATCGTTATCCGGAATGTGATTTTGTATCATGGGATAAGCCGATCGCGCGAAAGTGTCCGAAGTGCAATGAAATGCTTGTAGAAAAGAAATCCAAGAAAAAAGGTACGACTGTAAAGTGCACGAATTGCGATTACGAAGAGAATCAGCAATAGACTGCTGCCAATGGACAGGGAATCTGGTAATAAGTCTGTTGTTCCCTTGTTCGGCGCAATTCGGAATTTTGTAACAAAATTGTGAAAATCCATTGCCAAAGCTCCTGAATTGTGATACGATTTAGGAGCTTTCTGAGGTGAAAAAAGGTGATCACACAGCTTCAGTTGTTTGTCGAGTACTTGCAAATTGAGAAGAACTGTTCTCCGTATACAGTGACTTATTACAGAAAAGATATTGAACAGTTTATGTCTTTCATGAAGCAGCAGACATGCGACGGTTTTGCTGCTGTTTCGTATGCCGATGTCCGGCTTTATTTGAGCAATTTACATGAACAAGGGTATGCTAGAAAAACGGTTTCAAGAAAACTGTCAAGTTTGCGAAGCTTCTATCGGTTTCTTGAACGTGAACGGTTTGTTGAGGGGAACCCCTTTGCCACAGCATTCAGCCCAAAGGCTAACCTTCGATTGCCGCAGTTTTTTTATAATGAAGAGCTGGCACAATTGTTTTCCGTTTTCGATGTTTCAACTCCGCTTGGACAAAGAAATCAGGCTATTCTCGAATTATTGTATGCAACCGGAATTCGAGTCAGTGAGTGTTGTGGCCTTACACTTCATGATCTTGATTTATTCATTGGAATGGTTCTTGTCAGAGGAAAGGGACGGAAAGAAAGGTATGTTCCGGTAGGAAGTTTCGCGCTTGAAGCTGTCGAACATTACATACACTCCGGCAGAGAGACGTTGTTAACTAAGACGGAAATGCCGACGGACGCCTTGTTTTTGAATTACCGTGGCGGAAGGTTATCGGATCGAAGCATAAGAAATATACTTAACGATTTAATGAAGAAAGCCGCTTTGCATACGCATATCAGCCCACATGTATTGAGACATACGTTTGCGACTCATCTGTTAAACGAAGGCGCTGATATGCGTGCGGTCCAGGAATTGTTAGGGCACGCTCACCTTTCTTCGACCCAAATTTATACACACGTGACGAAGGATCGCTTACGTCAAGTTTATATGGATCACCATCCACGGGCTTAATAAGAGAACGAGAAGCTTTTTCAGAGTATAGGCAGGGGAAGGGGAAACCCTTTTCTTTCGAGTCATACATCTGGTCGATTGCATTTGTACCTGACTTCTGTCTAAGGAGGCAAATGAAATGGGTTCTTTTCACGCGACAACGATTTTTGCGATTCAGCATAATGGGAAGTGCGCGATGGCAGGAGATGGCCAGGTGACACTTGGGAATTCAGTCGTTATGAAGCATTCGGCACGCAAGGTTCGAAAGCTATATAAAGGGAAAGTCCTTGCAGGTTTTGCCGGGTCCGTAGCGGATGCTTTCACTTTGTCCGAGAAATTCGAAGGTAAATTGGAAGAGTACAACGGGAATTTGCAGCGTGCCGCTGTCGAACTTGCTAAAGAATGGCGAAGTGACAAGGTACTGCGTAAATTAGAAGCTATGTTGATCGTGATGAACAGCGACAGCCTTTTGTTGGTTTCCGGTACCGGCGAGGTAATTGAACCCGATGATGGCATTTTGGCTATCGGATCGGGAGGAAATTATGCACTTGCGGCAGGCAGGGCGTTGAAACAACACTCGGGTGATCAACTTACAGCGAGCGATATGGCAAAGGCCTCTCTTGAAATTGCCAGTGAAATATGTGTCTTTACAAATAACCGTATCATCGTCGAAGAGCTTTAAGAGCCTTTGGGTCAAGTCGTTTCATTTAGGAAACTTGTCTTCCTGGTCATATTAGCGGGAATCATCCCGGGAGTGAAATATAACGGATTGACAGAAGCGAAGGAGGAAAATGATGGCCAATCATTTGACACCACGGCAGATCGTTGAGAAGCTCGACCAATATATTATCGGACAGGAGAAAGCGAAGAAGTCTGTGGCGATAGCACTGAGGAATCGATTTCGGCGTATGAAATTGGATAGTCAACTCCGAGAAGAGGTTGTTCCGAAGAATATCCTCATGATCGGCCCGACAGGAGTAGGGAAGACGGAAATTGCACGTCGTCTCGCGAAAATGGTCAGAGCCCCATTCATGAAGGTTGAGGCAACAAAGTTTACTGAAGTTGGTTATGTCGGACGTGAGGTTGAATCCATGGTCCGTGATCTTGTAGAGGTGTCGATCCGAATCGTGAAGGAAGAAAGAATGGTAGGCGTTCAGGAAAAGGCTGAGAAAAATGCGGAAAAACGAATCGTCGAACTGCTTGTTCCATCGGGAAAGAAACAGTCCCAGTACAAAAATCCTCTTGAAATGTTCTTCGGAAACCAGAATGATGATGACGGTGATGAAAATGATAACGGTGAAGGTCACGAAGAACAATCGTTGTCAGCACGGCGTAAACGGGTAGCCCATCAATTGGCATTAGGTGAGCTGGAAGATCATTATGTTACCGTTGAGATCGAGGAACAGTCGCAGAACAATATGTTTGACCTGTTCCAAGGTTCGGGTATGGAACAAATCGGCATGAATATGCAAGATATGCTCGGTAATATGATGCCTAAGAAACAAAAGAAACGGAAGCTTACGGTCCGAGAGGCACGAAAGGTTCTGACCCAGGATGAGGCGCAGAAATTAATTGATATGGATGAAGTCGTGCAGGACGGGGTTTTAAAAGCAGAACAATCGGGAATTATTTTTATTGACGAAATTGATAAAATAACGGGGAAAAGTCAAAATTCCGGCGATGTTTCCCGTGAAGGTGTACAAAGAGACATTCTGCCGATTGTCGAAGGATCGACCGTTATGACAAAACATGGCTCAATTAAGACCGACCATATTTTGTTCATAGCCGCGGGTGCTTTTCATATCGCCAAACCGTCGGATCTTATCCCGGAATTGCAGGGGCGTTTCCCAATTCGTGTCGAGCTGACGAATCTGTCGGTTGATGACTTCGTTAACATTCTGATTGAGCCGGACAACGCGCTTTTGAAACAATATGTAGCTTTGTTAAAAACGGAAGGTATAGAAATTGAATTTTCTGACGAGGCTATTCATAGGATCGCGTCCATCGCTTATGAAGTCAATCAGGACACCGATAATATTGGAGCGCGCCGGCTGCATACGATTATGGAACGATTGCTTGAGGATTTGTCTTTTGAAGCACCTGACGTCACGTTGGAGAAAATCACCATCACTCCACAATATGTAGATGAGAAATTGGAGGATATTGCGAAGAACCGTGATCTAAGCCAATATATCCTGTAGGGATTCGATAGAAATCCGAGCAGTGAAAAACTATAAAACGCAGTGAAAATCACAAGGAGAGTGAAGACAATGAGTCTATTGGAGAAAACAAGAAAAATCAATGCAATGCTGCAACAAGCAGCGGGAAAACCAGTGAATTTCAAGGAGATGGCGGAAACCCTGCGGGATGTCATCGAAACGAATACTTTTGTATTGAGTCGTCGTGGAAAATTGCTTGGACTGGCTTTGAAACAAGAGATTGAGAATGACCGTATGAAAAAGATTTTCGAAGAGCGCAAGTTTCCGAGCGGCTATTCAGAGAATCTGTTCAAAGTAACAGAGACCTCTTCAAATCTTGACATTGAAAGTGAATTTACCGCATTTCCTGTAGAGGAAAAGGAACTTTTCGCAAGCGGTTTAACGACAATCGTACCGATTGTCGGCGGTGGTGAACGTCTCGGAACGCTGATTTTGTCACGTTTAAATGAATCTTTCCAGGATGAGGACCTGATCTTGGCTGAGTATGGCGCAACTGTTGTCGGAATGGAAATCTTACGCGAAAAAGCTGAAGAAATCGAAGAAGAAGCTCGAAATAAAGCCGTTGTACAGATGGCAATCAGTTCTTTGTCATATAGTGAGCTTGAAGCCATTGAACACATTTTCGAAGAGCTGGATGGTCACGAAGGCTTGCTTGTTGCGAGCAAGATCGCGGATCGTGTCGGAATTACCCGTTCTGTCATTGTCAACGCATTAAGGAAGCTCGAAAGTGCCGGGGTTATTGAATCTCGTTCACTCGGAATGAAAGGAACTTATATTAAGGTATTGAACGACAAGTTCCTGGTTGAATTGTCCAAGTTAAAATCCTAAAGAGTGATTTATTCTACAAGAACTGTCGAAATATATTTCGACAGTTC
>DASTWO010000123.1:0-6585 GCA_035776675.1 Caryophanales bacterium | reverse complement strand
GAAAAAAAGTTTTATAATTTGAAAGGAAAATAGACTCAGGGTTACGAATATGTTTGATAGATAAAAAGAAAGGATGAAACCACAACATGCCAAATTTCACATTGACTGTATTTGATAAAAGCGGAGAAACGCTCCTGGACGAAACCTTCGGGGCAAAAGATGAGTCGGAAGCGAAAAAAGCCGGAGAAAAACGCCTGAAAGAAGAAGGCTATGAACAACATACCAGTCGAATGGTATCATCCGCGGGCAAACTGGTCTTGTTTCACCGCTGAGGAGGACGTAATGAAAAGGGTTGAATTGAAAAACGACTGTCAGGTCTTAATTCGTGAAGCCATACCGGATGATGCGGAGCGCCTAAACGAAATTGGCCGATCTGTGATGATGGAAGAATGTTATTCGGTTATGACTCCCAATGAATTCAAACAAAAAACGGAAAAAGAAAAACAATGGATCCAGGATCATTTGGACCACCCGGGAAAAACGCTATTTGTCGCGGAAATAGACGAAAAAGTGATCGGCTTTATCAACTTTCAAAACGGGGCACGTGCTCGGTTGGCTCATGTGGGGAGTCTGGGAATCTCCATTCAAAAAGATTTTCGGGAGGCCGGTGTGGGCCGGGCGCTAATGGAAACCCTGCTGGAATGGGCTCAAGACAATCCGTTAATTGAAAAAGTGGCACTGGCCGTGTTCTCGAACAATAAAAGGGCGATTCACCTGTATGAAAAACTAGGATTCGCCGAAGAAGGACGACGAAGCAAGGAAATTAAATTCGCAGAAAACCATTACGTTGACGATATCCTAATGTACAAGTTTGTATAGAAAAGAGGCCACGATGGACCAGCTTATTTTCCAAAAACACAACTACCGCTTTTACGAAAGCCCGTACCAGGACATTTATTTGTACGACGAGCATCCCGCCGCAGTTGTCATTCTTGCCCTGTGTCGCAACAAGATTGCGATATGCAAACAATACAGAGAAGGCGTTGGAAGGAATACTTACGAATTACCGGGCGGCAGCATTGAACCCGATGAAAATACAGAAGCAGCGGCACGACGGGAACTACTTGAAGAGACCGGACTGACATGTGACAAATTATTTTACCTTGGGCAAACCGAACCGGATCCATGTTTAAGCAACCAATTTTCCTATTTATTTTTCACGAATCATGCTGTTTTGGAAAACAAACAAGACCTGGACGATGGTGAAAAAATTGATGTCAGCTTTCATAATCCGGAAGAAGTATTTCAAAACGTAACCGAAGGTCGATGGAATAACAGCGAACTGGTACATACATTGTTCCTCGCAAGGCAAAAAGGTTTTTTATAAAAGGGACGCTGAAGTTTGTCTAGCGCCCTTTTTTGCCGTCTTATTTTTTCACAATAATCTTTCCGGTCATGCCTTTATCCTTATGGTACTCGCATATAAGCATGTAGGTTCCGGGCTTTTTGCCAGTAATTGTGATGGTTTTGGTTTCCCCTGGCTCAATCTCAACATCTACACCCAATTCTTCAACCGTGAAGGTATGTTCCGCATCGCCTTCGTTTTTAAGCGTTAATTTTGCCTTTTCTCCTTGCTGGATTGTAATCTTCTTGGGCTCAAAATAGAAATCATCCAGCTCGGTTTCTTTTGCCCCTTCCATCATTTTTCCTTCCTTTTTCTCCATGCCCTCCGAACCTTCATCTTTTTTCTTCATATCGTCACTGTCTGAAGCTTGTTGCTCTGAAGCAGCCTCCCCACTGTTCCCTCCTTCAGAACTCATCGAATCATCATTGCTGGCTCCGCAACCAGCCAATAAAATAAAGGCAGCAAACGCAACAGATAATAGTCGAATTGGTCTTTGAAAAGCCCTCAGCAACATTGTGATCCCTCCTTGTTAGGCACGCATTTCCCTATGTAACTATGGAATTAAACATCCAGGGGATTGAAATCATCAATACGAAAGAAACATCTTCGTATTTTCGACCTGCCTCGGCAAGCTCTATCAATACACCTTGGTGTATTTACGCTCAGATCTTCACCCTATCTCAAAAAAGAGTTCAAAAGTCCCGTGTGTCGTCAATTTTCTACTCTTTTTCATTTACACCTGTCTAACCCAAAACGAGCGCGAACTAGTCCGATTGTCATACAAACATTCCAAAAAACAGGTACAAATACCCGTTACTTTATACCCATTTTTCATCCTTATCAATATATTCCCCCATTTCACACTCTTTTGTCTCCATGCTAAACTACAAATTGCTTGATCACTACATCATGAGGAGGCACTGCGACTTTGTGCAGCACTCAATATGATTTGAGCAAAGGGAGTCAGCTGCTTTAGGATTCCCATCGTTCTGCGAAGATGCGTTGCCTATTCGGAGGGCCGAATGGGTAGCAGCGAGCAGTGAAGTAAAACTCAACGTAGTGCAAATCACAGGGAGGCGAAACATGTGAAGAAAACGGGAAAACTTTTCAGTATTGTCCTGTCGATTCTAATTGTCTCACAGGCGTTTCTGGTTCAAGGTTCGTTTGCTGCCTATGAAGGAGGAGGTCAGGTCTCCGGACCGGTCTCGGCCACTATACTCGGGGGAAAAACCGAAACCGGATTTGACACCCGTGAGAACATTCCTTTCGTCGAGCCTACTAAGCAACAGCTTGAGGCAGCCGACCAACTGATTCAAAGCGCAGGACCCGGCTTGAAAATCAACTGGAATTCTGTGTTTGGTACACCGTCAATGATTTTGAAGAACAAAGGCTATTTGACGGAACCTGCTAACGGCGATGCGGAAACAATCGCCAGAAACTGGTTGAAGGACCATGCTGCACTGTTTGGGCTGACAAAAACAGATATTGATGCTCTTACAGTGCGGCGTGATTATGCCGTTACCGGGACAGGCCTTCGTCCTGTTACATTTCAGCAAACCTTTAACGGGATTGAATCGGCACACGGCGGACGTATTATTGTAGCGGTCACAAAGGACGGGAAAATTTTGTCCGTTACGGCAAATTCGCGCCGCTCAGGTGAATTGACTTCAGACTTCAAACTCTCTGCAGTAGATGCCCTGTCCAAAGTGGTATCGGACTTTGCACCCGAGTTGAACTACGTACCCAAATTAACGCGTGAAGAAGATGGCTGGAAAGAGTTTGCTGCCGGGAATACACTCCCTACCGTACAACGTGTGAAAAAAGCCGTCTTTTTAACAAACGATAAGGTTATTCCGGCTTATCGTGTTCTGTTCATTAAAGAATTGAATGTGGGTTACGAGGTGATGGTAAGCGCCGTAACCGGCGAGAAATTGTTCCAACGTTCCCTTGTTCATAACTTGGAACCCGAGGGGCTCATATTCGAAAATTATCCCGGGGCACCTAAGGGCGGAGACCAGATAGTCAGATCTTTCACTGGCGACCCGGAAGCTTCTCCGAACGGATGGGTATTCCCGTTGAAAAATGCAGGTGTCACTACAACCGGGAATAATGCTAACACTTATGCGAACTGGAGTAACTTCCTCGTCCCTGAGGAGCCGGGCTTGATTCGGCCTATTGATCCGCTTGGCCATTTCTACTATGGCTTTGCAGATGCCTGGGGACGCTCCAAAGGACAAACGGTACCGCCGTCCTACGAGGAAGATTCTAAACCGGCGATCACCAATTTGTTCTATCATCACAATCTGTTTCACGATTATTATTACAACCTCGGCTGGACTGAACCGGCCGGAAATATGCAGGTGAACAACTTCGGAAAAGGCGGCACCGGAGGCGATGCTGTTATCGGTATGGCTCAGGCCGGAGCCACGACTGGAGGGGCACCTACCTACACTGGGCGGGATAACGCTTATATGCTGACGAATCCGGACGGAATCTCTTCGTGGAGCGGAATGTTTCTTTGGGAACCGATTCCGGGGGCATTTAATGCGGGTTATTCCGACGGCGACTTCGCCGCAAGTGTCATTTACCACGAATACACACACGGCATGACCACTCGTCTTGTTGCAGGAGGCGGATCGCTAAACAGTTTCCAATCCGGTGCTATGGGAGAAGCCTGGGGCGACTTTTACGCTATGCAATACCTAATTTCCCACGGTTACATGAAACGACCGATTGAAGGCATTTACGTAACCGAAAACCATGAAACCGGAATTCGTAACTTTGCCCTTGACCGGTCACCACTAAATTACGGCGATATTGGTTACGATGTAGTCGGTCCGGAAGTCCATGCCGACGGTGAAATTTGGGCTGACATCCTATGGTATGTCCGCGAAGCCCTTGTCGATAAACTTGGCGAGGAAAAAGGCGGACATGTCGCGGAACAATTGGTAATCGATGCGATGCCGATTTCCGTACCGAATCCTTCAATGATTGACATGACGAGAGCTATCATTGCTTCGGATGTCGTCCGTTATAACGGGGCTCACTATGATACCCTGTGGACCGCATTCGCCCAAAAAGGATTGGGTGTCAGTGCTTCCACGAACGGTGGTAACGATACGAATCCGCATCCTGGATTCGATCACCCGAACAACGACCGTAACGGAAAACTTGTTGCAAAGGTAGTCAATGCCGACACTGGCAAGCCTGTTTCCGATGCCCGTATCATCGTAGGTGATTATGAAGCACGTGTAAGCCCTGCCGTCAAAACAAGTGATGAAGGTAACTTCGCACTTCCAATGGTTGACGGAATCTATGATATTACTATTCAGGCAAGAGGTTACGGCGCACAAACATTGAAAGACATCGAAATTAACGCCGGTGACAGTAACAAAATGACGATTCAGCTTGAGCCGAACCTGGCCTCATCCGCTAACGGAGCTGAGATCGACTCGGTTTCCAGTGAATCAAGCAGCAATCCTGTCAAAAACGTCATCGATGACACAGAAGCCAGTGTGTATGCTTCAAAACAAGAAGAAGGTGACTTTAGCGGTGCCCAATTCATAGTTGACCTTGCAGGAACGAAAGCGGTCAAGGTGTCGAAGATTCAGGTAAGTGCCTATATCGACACAGGCAAATCACGTTTCTCCGCTTTGGAAGACTTTACAGTGCTGGCGTCGAAGACAGGCCAGGAGTGGACAAAGATTATGGAGGGATCGTTCCCGACGAAAGATCCGCGTCCAACAGCTCCACAGCTTCACTACAAAGACTGGAACATAGAGGAACCTGTGAACGCCAGATATCTGAAATTGGTGGCTAAGCATGCACAATACGACCCAAAAGGCCAGGTCCAGGTCGCAGAACTTCAAGTGTTCTCCGCAAAAAAATCAAAGGTCGAACCGCTGTCCATTGAACCTGGAAAACCTTTTAAGACGGAAGGAACCATTCAAGCGGGTAATCCGGGAACAGGTGTCGGAACGCTTGCGGGAACTTCAACAACACTTGCGGTCACACAAAATGAATTCACGACTACACAGAATCCCGAACCTGCCTCCCAGGGCATTGACGGCTACGTTGTCACATTGCCGGAGCAATACGGCGATGGCATCCATAACATTAAAGTCGCTGGTCCTGGAGACGGATCGTATGATCTGGATGTGTACTTCTACAACAAGGATTTTGAACTCATCGGCTACATTGCCACGGCAAGCGGCGATGAAGTCGGCGTAATCCCCGGCGGCACGAAATACGCCTATGTCGGGTTATATACGGGAGCCAATATTCCGTTTACGTTAACAGCGACAAGTCCATATTAATCCGAAAGACGGCGGATCTTCCCGCCGTCTTTTTTACGCCCCGGGCTATGTTACGAAAATGAGGGCTAAAGTATGACAGATTGTAACATTGTAATTTTTATTTTGTAGTTTTCATCCCTTCAATTTTTTTAACTTGTTAAACCAAAGGTTATAGATCAAGTTCCAAAACGAGAGAAACGAACCATGACCATTTTACCATTTCGACTTTCGACTAATCTCTATCCCATTTAACAGACTTCTAGGCCGGTGCTAGACTTATAGGTGTTAAAAAAATTTGAAATTTCCTTGGAGGTGAAAGTCTTCCTGCGAATCAGCCCATTTTTGCAAACCTTTGGTACAGGCATCATCAATTACCCCATAGAGAGGAAGTGTTAGTTAGTGTCTAGAAGACTAAAAAGGCGTTTTCGGTGGACAACATCATTGTTGATGTTGGCTGTTTTACTGTTTTCACTGGCCCCGAAGGACGGAGACGCAGCCACACCATCAAATGGATCAATTTCACCGGATAATCCGAAAGCCACATATACGGCCGGCCCGTTTGTTGTTCCAAATATTACAGGAACTACAGGGGACGTACAATGCGGGACTGCAACCCCGTGTGACGATTATCATTTGACCGTCAACACACCAGCGGGATACGGCGACGATCATATTTTAAAGATCCAAATCAAGTGGGCAAACAGCACAGCCGACTTTGACCTGTATGTACTGGATTCGGAAGGAAACACAGTTGCGACAGCAGCTTCGACGAGTGATCCCGAGACCGTGATCCTCCCTCCCACATCTGGAGAGTACACAATTAGAGTGGTTCCTTATGCACCGCTCGGTGAAACGTTCACAGGAACGGTCACATTGGAAGACAAGCCAAAGAATAATGCAAAGAAGGCGGATGTAACCCCTCCGACTTATCACAATTACGCAGCT
>DASTWO010000122.1:0-14803 GCA_035776675.1 Caryophanales bacterium | reverse complement strand
TGGGCAGCATGGCTTCAGGAGCGTCATGGGGAGATTGAGGCTTTACAGAATCACTGGAACATGACACCAGATGAACTTCCTGATTTCCAATCCGCTCCTTTGCCTGAACAGAGTGAGATCGCTTTTGATGTTGAAGATATCAAAAAGCTGAAAAAGAACACTCGCTGGTTGGATTACACACTATTTACGATGGAGATTCATAACAGGTGGGCGAAAGAATTATTGGGGGCGATTCAAAATGATGCGCCTCAACAATTAGTCACTGTCGGTCAGGATGAGGCGTTGGGACGCGGGCCGAGGCCATCACCGTTTTTCTATGCGGAGGCTGTCGATTATACCACCGTTCATTCATGGTGGTTGAATGATGATTTAGTATGGGACGGGGTTTTTGGCAAGGCACCGAATAAGCCTAACTTGATTCAAGAGACGGGTGTCATGTATCTGGAAAATCCGAATAATACGGGGAAGCGATCAGAATCTGAAATTCAATATATGCTTGAACGAAAATACGCGTATGCTTTTTCAACAGGCAGTGCGGGTGCTGTTCAGTGGTTATGGAATACAAACTATTTTATGGACAACGTGAATGAATCGAATATCGGGGCTGTTCGTGCTGATGGAACGCAGAAACCGGAAACACTCGTATCCTACGAGTACGGATCTTTTATCAAAGGTATCAGCAACCTGTTTGAAAACCGTGAATTAGAAGATGTCGCAGTGGTCTTTCCCTATTCCAATGATTTTTCAAATCGTCGATTGGCTTTTGATGCCACGACCAAAGCAGTACGTGTGCTCACATATGATTTAAAGGTACCGGTCAGGGGGATTGGTGAGTACCATCTGGATTCACTGGACGAATATCCGCCAAAATTGATCATTGTTCCAAGCCCCCACAATTTCAGTGATGCCGCATTGGATAAACTGATTGAGTTTGTTGAGAATACCGGCGCTGTGATGTTATTTACGGGACCAGTCGGTCTGGATGAATATTGGTTTGAATCGGATCGCATCGAAAAAGAATTAGGTAAAACTCGTCTCAGGAATGTTGTCCGTGAGGAAGTTCTTAATTTTAACGGTCAATCTTATCCAGTTTCCTATGGACGAAGGCGGATTGCGGAAGTGAGCAAAGAGGTTGTGGAAGATGATTTAGGCGAGGGATCGTCAGCACTTCACACCTTAAAATTAGGTAAGGGAGAACTCGTTTGGTGCCCGCTACCAGTGGAACTTAACGACCGCATGGATGTCGTTGGGGCGTTATATAAAGAGATGCTGGCTAAAGCAGACATCGGAAATAACCTGGTGTGGCTGAACGGTGAGGACAGTCCTGGTATTTATGGAAGGAAGGTTGTTTTTGAAAAAGGAAACCTATTCGTATTTGTTTCGGAATCGGCCATGGATCAAAATATCGTCGTGAAAGACCCGAAAACGGAGCGAACCTATCAATTCACCTTGGAAAAAGAACGGGCTGTCCTGTTTTCGACAGATCAAAACGGAAACCTTGAAGAGGTCTATCGCAACGCATCGGTAACGGCGCAATAATGATTGATTAATCCATTCCATGCTGTGGGAACCGGATGATCTTCAAGATTATGGACAATTTTGCGGTTAGCACAGGGGAAAATTCAAGATAAGAAGGCGGTTTTATTATGGATACTCCGGCGATTGTCATTGATCATTCAAAACTGATGCATAACATCAAAAAGACGGCAGATATGGCTCGAAAAAAAGGTGTCCATTTACGGCCACATGTGAAAACCCACAAAATTCCCTACATTGCCCGGAAACAGGTGGAAGCCGGGGCGGTTGGCATTACGGTGGCCAAGGTAACAGCAGCTGAGGTTATGGCCGACCACGGGATCGATGATATTTTTGTCGCTTATCCTTTGGTGACGGAACAAAAAATTCAAAAGGCCATCGCTTTAAATGATCGCATCCGACTGATAGTGGCAGCGGACAGTTTAACCGGGGCAAAGTTGTTATCCTCAGCCGCGGAAGAAAGGAATACGACGTTGGAAGTCTGGCTTGAGGTGGATACGGGTTTGCGAAGAACCGGGGTGCCGTATGATCAGGCCGTTGAACTTGCGAAACAAATCAATGCTCTTCCAAATCTTTATTTGGCGGGTATTTATACGTTCAGAGGCCCACTTTTGAACGGTGAATCCACATTACGACTTCAGGAGGCGGGTGAGGAAGAGGGTAGAATAATGGTGGCGTTAGCGGAACAAATTCGGAAGGAAGGGATCGCCATCCGTGATGTCAGTGTCGGATCGACGCAAACTTCTGCTTATGCTGCGGAGGTTCCCGGGGTAACCGAAGTAAGACCTGGGACCAATGTTTTTAATGATGCCATGCAAATATCGTATGGGTGTTGTACCGAAGAAGAATGCGCGGCAACTGTCCGTGCAACAGTGGTCAGCAGACCATACGAAGAGCTTGCAATTGTGGATGGTGGAAGCAAAACCTTTGCGACCGATGTGCAACCCGGGGAGCCGCCCATTAATTTGAATGGATACGGCAAGGTTGTGGGCCATACGAATGTGGCATTCAAAGGAATGAAAGAAGAACACGGAATCCTTCACATCGACGGAGAGACAGACCTAAAGATCGGCGATGTCGTGGAAATCATTCCGAATCACATATGCAGTACAGTGAATCTTCATAATGAAGTGTGGATCAAAGATGAGAACGGCCGTTATGAAGCATACCCTGTGTTGGCACGCGGAAAATTACAGTAGTGGAGGTATCATAGATGCTTGACCTTGTGATCAAAAATGGCCGTATTGTTGACGGAACCGGCAATCCGTGGTTTTTCGGAAGTGTCGGAGTGAAAGACGGTTTGATTACTCATGTAGGGTCAGTAGACGTGGAGAGCAAGGAAGCCGTCGACGCCAAGGGGCAGATTGTGTCTCCGGGATTTATTGACGGGCATTCTCATTCAGATTTGTTGGTATTGAAAGATCCGTGTTTTGATATCAAATTGCAGCAGGGTGTGACGACGGAGGTTGTCGGGAACTGCGGATTGGCTCCGGCTCCTTTCGTGAAAAAACACGGGGACTTGTTGAAAGAATACATCGAGCCTGTTGTTGGCAACACAACATGGGCTTGGCCATGGGAAACTGTTGAAGAATATATTGGTTTTTTGGCAAAGTCGAGTCTTTCCGAAAATGTTTCTACCTATGTTGCTCATGGTGCTCTCCGTATTGCTGTGATGGGATTTGAAAACAGACCGGCCACGAAAAAAGAGATGCAAGCGATGAAGGATTTGTTGGAAGAAGGAATGAAAGCAGGGGCCATTGGTCTATCGATCGGCTTACTTTATTCACCAGGACGTTATGCGTCTAAAGAGGAACTGGCGGATTTATGTTCGGTTTTGCCAAAGTATAACGGACTTTTAGCCACGCACATTCGCGGAGAAGGGAATAATCTGTTGCCTTCGGTTAAAGAAGTCATATGGATTGCGGAAAAAAGCGGTGTTTCGTTGCAAGTTAGCCATCTCAAAGCTGCCGGTAAACGGAACTGGGGCGATGTCATGAAGGCCATTGAATTAATCGAAGATGGTCGGGCGCGGGGCATGGACATTACCTGTGATGTTTATCCATATGATGCAGGCTCCACGACCCTGACAACGGTATTACCACCGTGGTCGCTGGAAGGTGGAATTCCGACCTGCTTAGAGCGAATTCGTGATTTTTCCACGCGTGAAAAAATCAAAAATGAATTACAAGAAGAACAGGATGACTGGGATAACTTGGTGGTTTCAACTGGTTGGCAAAGCATCATTGTTTCGGCTGTTTCGAAAAACCAATCGTATGAAGGACGGAGCATTTTAGACATTAGTAATGAATTGGGGAAACATCCGATTGATACGGCTTTGGACTTGCTTCTTGAAGAAGACGGGAATGTGTCAATTGTTTATTATCATATGGCCAGTTCAGATGTTGAACAGGTGATTAGGTGGGATAAGTCGCTGATTATTTCTGACAGTCTGGGGTGTGAAACGGGAAAACCCCACCCACGTACATTCGGGACTTTTCCGCGTTTATTCGCAAAATATGTAAAGGAAAAGAAGATCTTATCTCTTGAACAAGCTGTTCGCAAGGTGACATCTTTCCCCGCTCAGCGTTTCTCTTTGGGGAAAAGAGGACTTATTGTTCCTGGGTATCATGCCGATCTTACCGTATTTGACTTTGAAAGAATAGCCGATACGGCAAGCTATCAGGAGCCGGCTCAGCATCCGGAGGGGATCTTGGATGTGATTGTCAATGGCGTGAGAACCATTGATCATAAACAAAATCTTTGTTCGTCAAACGGGAAAGCCATTCAAAAACACTTATCACATGTTTTATAAGAGTTGCCGTGAATTTACAATATAGCACGAACGGAGGGTCTGGATGAAAATCGCTGTTATCGGTTTGGGAAAAACGGGACAGTCCCATCTTGAAGCGTGGTCTGAGATTGAAGCTGTCAAAGTAACAGGTGTTGTCGGAGAAGATTCCGATAGCTTGCAAGACTCAGTCAGAAAGAAAGGCTTCTCTTTTTACCGGGATCTAGAGAATTTGCTTCTGCAGGCCAAGGTGGATGCAGTGGATATCTGTGTACCCGCTTCCTTACAGGCTGAACTTGTTTTCCAGGCAGCCAAGGCGGGAAAACATGTCATTTGCTCCAGTTCTCCGGATGTTGATGTTGAAAATATCAAGAAAATGGACAAAATGTGCAATCAGCACGGAGTTCAGCTTTTGACTGGGCATCTTTTGCGGTTTACACCGGCATATGCTGACGCACACGAACAGGTTAAGAAAGGTGTGATCGGGAAGCCGGGTGTCATCCGATTAAGTAAAAGTATGCCGTTCCCAGAAGAGGAAAACGAGTCTTCTTTTTTGATGCTTGGGGCTGATGAGTTTGATTGGCTTAGGTGGACTTTTGGTGAGGTCAAACGGGTGATGGCGAAAACCGTGAAACGGTCGGGAAATGAGGGCGATTCGATAGAATACGCGTTAATCACGCTTAGAATGGCGGACGGGACCATTTGTCATATGGAGTTATCCCGGCCTGCGATCCCCTTTGAAACGGCCTTTGAATTATCTGGAGACGGCGGGATGATCACTTATAACAGCAGGGAAAGTTCTCCCCTTAAATTACAGCATTCGAAAGACGAATCTCTATTTAGCCCACTGGGGACGTCTCCTTGCAAACGCCAGCTGGAACATTTCGTCCGTTGTGTGTCAGACCGGGAGCGGCCGCTTCCTTCCATTAATGACACTCTTAAAGCTAAGGAAATAGCATACGCGGTAGCACGCTCAGCAGATGAAGGGCAACCTGTTTCATTAGCAGAAGGGAGTGGCATTGAATGAAGGTAGGCATGATCAGTTTTGCCCATATGCATGCTTTTGCTTATGTCAACTATTTAGATAGTCACCCGGAAGCGGAAATTGCAGCCATTTGGGATGAAAACAGCGACCGCGGGAAAGAAATGGCCGGGAAATACCATTGTGCTTTTTATCCGGATTTGCATGAAATGCTAGAATCCGACATTGAAGCTGTTGTAGTTTGTTCGGAGAACGCCAAACATAAGGACCATGTTGTGGCTGCGGCTCGAGCCAAAAAACATATATTGTGCGAAAAACCGATTGCGACAGAAGTGGCGGATGCCAGGGAAATGATTGATTGTTGTGAAAAAGAAGGGGTCATTTTTCAAATCGCGTACCCGGTTCGTTTTGGTGCGGCTGTCGAACAGGCAAAAGAAATGGTTCAATCGGGAGAGATCGGAGATGTCGTTGCCATTAATGGTACCAATCATGGTCAAATGCCGGGAGGCTGGTTTATTGAGAAAGAACTTTCCGGCGGCGGATCTGCCACCGATCATATTGTGCACATCATGGATTTGATTCGCTGGATGTTAAGAGATGAGGCCAAAACCGTGTACGCGGAGCTGGATACAAGATTTTATGACATTGCGGTGGAAGACTGCGGTATGGTGACCTTGGAGCTCGAATCCGGCGTGATCGTTTCGATTGACCCGAGTTGGTCGCGGCCGAAAACATTCCCTTCATGGGGAGATGTCACGATGAAGATCGTCGGTACAAAAGGGACTTTACATGTCGATGCTTTGAAGCAGCATGCTGAATTTTACAATGACCGGGACGGCAAGGTTCAGCATTTGCCATGGGCTGAAGACACGGATGAATGCTTGATTGATGATTTCATCCGTTGTGTGCAGGAAGGAAGGAAACCGTCCGTTACCGGTGAAGATGGGCTGCGGACCCTTGAAGTGGTGAAGGCGGCTTATGAGTCCAGCCAAACGGGAAAGGTCGTTGAACTTCAACGCACATAAATTTTTGTGGGATCATTTGGAGGGTTTTTTATGAAAATCGGTTTAAGCTCGTACAGCCTGGCTCGGGCCATTCAGGCCGGAGAGATGACCATTTTGGATGCGGTCGAATGGACGGCGGAGCAAGGTGGCGAACATATTGAAATTGTGCCGAAAGGTTTTGATTTGGAGAAGGAACCGGAACTGGCGGAAGCGATCCGCAATAAGGCGGAAGAAGTCGGAATCGACGTCTCCAATTATGCCATTGGCGCCAATTTTATCACCGAAGATGAGCAAGTCTATCAGAATGAAATCAATAGGGTCAAAAAAGAAGTGGATACAGCCAATCGGCTTGGTGTGAAGTTGATGCGTCATGATGTAGCTTCACGGCCCGTTCATGAAACGTCCATTCAACAATTTGAAGCGGATTTGCCGCAACTTGTTCGAGCCTGCCAAAAAATCGCCGATTATGCCGGACAATACGGGATTACGACCAGTGTGGAGAATCACGGGTACTACGTCCAGGCCAGTGATAGAGTGCAACGATTGGTGCACGAGGTGAACCGAGAGAATTTTAAAACGACACTGGATATCGGAAATTTTATGTGTGTCGATGAAAACTCGATAGCTTCTACGAAAAAGAATCTACCCTATGCCTCAATGGTGCATTTTAAAGATTTTTATCACCGTCCTTCCTGGCAGAATCCCGGGGAAGGCTGGATTCGAACGGCTTTAGGTGACTTTTTAAGAGGAGCGATTGTCGGCCAGGGTGACATTGATATTTGGGAAACGATCCGAGTTGTGAAAGATTTCGGATACGACGGCTATGTGTCGGTCGAATTTGAAGGCATGGAAGACTGCAGAACAGGCTCCAAAATTGGAATGGACAATTTACGCAGAATTCTTGAAGAAGTATGAGAGGGGAGAGAAGCAAAATGGCCAGATTAAAGGTGGGCGCCATTGGCGGAGGTTCCATTTCAGGAATGCATCTACAGTCTTACGCCGCGAATAAAGACGCTGAAATCCATGCGATTTGTGATTTGAATGAGGACAGGGCGAAGGAAAGAGCCCAAGAATATGGGGCGCCCAAATTTTACGGTGATTATCATGCCCTTTTGGATGATCAGGAAATTGATGCGGTCAGTATCTGCACATGGAATTACACTCATGCGGAAATGGCGATTGCCGCCCTTCGGGCCGGAAAGCATGTGTTGGTCGAGAAGCCACTGAGCACGACAGTGGAGGAAGCGGAAAAAATCGCGAATACGGTTCAGGAGACCGGAAAAAAACTTCAGGTCGGCTTCGTGAGACGGTATGATCCTAACATTAAAATGATGAAGGAATTTATCGAAGCCGGAGAACTGGGCGACATCTATTATGCAAAGGGTTCTTATTTGAGGCGTTTTGGCAATCCGGGTGGTTGGTTCGCCGATAAAGAAAAATCCGGGGGCGGCCCTTTGATTGACATCGGGATCCATGTGATTGACATCTGTTGGTATTTAATGGGGTGCCCGAAGGTAAAGTCGATCAGCGGGAACACGTATTACAAACTCGGGAATCGTTCGAATGTCAAACATGTCACTACTTATAAATCCGCTGACTATGACCCGAATAAAAGCAATGTTGAGGATATGGCCAATACCTTGATTCGATTTGAAAACGGCGCTTCTTTAATGGTGGATGTCAGTTATTCTTTGCATGCCCGGCAAGATGAAACGACTGTAAAAATTTTCGGGGACAAGGGCGGGGCAGAGGTCGAACCCGAATTAAACCTGATCACGGAAAAACATGATACTGTTCTGAATGCAACGCCTCAAGTTGACAGTGTGAATTTCAATATAGAACAAAGCTTCCAAAATGAAATTGATTGCTTTGTATCCTATTGTCTTGGTGAACGGGAAACTTTGAGCCCGGTCCAGGATGGTTTGGAAATGATGAAAATTTTATGTGGTGTTTATGAGTCTAGTGAAAAGGGAGCCGAGATTACGTTTTAACCCGCTGGATTTTATTTTAATATAAGGTTTTGGCTCTATATAACCACCTAAATTTAGAGGGAAAATAATATTTTGTTTTAGTTTATGGGAAAGGAGCAAAAGAAAGTGAAGGATCAGGAAACCTATGAAAATACATTGGCTCACGTCAACACGTATTCCAACCCTTCCGAATTAAAAATCACGGATATTCGTTTCGCGGATATTGTCGGTGCACCTATGCATTGCAGCCTTATTAAAGTTTTTACCAATCAGGGAATCACAGGTTTTGGAGAAGTGCGTGATGGTGCTGAAAAAACCTATGCACTTATGCTAAAAAGCCGACTTCTGGGGGAAAATCCCTGCAACATTGATAAGTTATTTCGCAGGATTAAACAATTCGGCGGCCATGCCCGTCAAGGCGGGGGCGTCAGCGGCCTGGAAATTGCTTTATGGGACCTGACTGGCAAAGCCTATAACATTCCTGTTTATCAAATGCTTGGCGGTAAATTCCGCGATCAGATCCGCATGTACTGTGATACCGATGTTAATGGAAAAGATACAGGGAAGGCCATGGGCAAAGCTTTGAAGGATCGTATGGAAAAGGGTTATACCCTTCTGAAAATGGATCTGGGGATTAATCAGCTCATTCACGAACCGGGTACACTGATTGATCCTCTTGGCTTATTAGAAGAAGATAGAAAGTTGTCAGATGTGCTGAATGATGCAGGAAATAACAAACAATCGGTATGGGAAAAAAGGAAGCTCCGCAATCGTCTGTATGATGCAAACAATGTCGCTCATCCGTTCACGCATATTCGTCTAACCGAAAAGGGATTTGACATGCTTGAACAGTATGTTGCCGATGTTCGTTCCATTATAGGCGAGGAAGTCCCGCTGGCCATTGATCATTTTGGGCACATTGGTGTGGATGATTGCATCAAATTAGGGACGCGGATTGACAAATTCAATTTAGCCTGGATGGAAGACATGCTTCCCTGGCAATTGACCGATCAATATGTCAAGCTGTCCAACTCAGTGACCACTCCCATTTGCACTGGAGAAGATATTTTCCTGAAGGAGAATTTCAGACCATTGCTTGAAGCGGGCGGTGTATCGATCATTCATCCCGATGTATTGACCACGGGCGGTATTTTGGAAACCAAAAAAATCGGAGATATGGCCCAGGATCATGGCGTATCAATGGCTATTCACATGGCGGAGAGTCCCATTGCATGTCTGGCGGCCGTTCATACGGCTGCAGCGACGGAAAACTTCCTGGCGTTGGAGTATCATTCCGTTGATGTTGATTGGTGGGATGATATCATGATCAGCCAATTGCCAAAGCCGCTTGTACAAAATGGATTTATTGCGACACCGGACGCTCCGGGGCTTGGCATTGAAGCTTTGAATGATGCAGTCATTGCCCAGCATCTGCATCCGGAAGTCCCGGGGTTATGGGAACCGACGGAAGAATGGAATGACTATTTTTCCAATGACAGACAGTGGAGTTAATCCGCTCGATTACTACTAGAAAAAAAGCATCTCTATGCCATACCTTTTTGACAAAGCATCCAAAAGAAATGAGGTTTACAAATGAAGTTTTACAATCCGGAAGATGTTAGGCAACTGACACCGTATTGGGAGGGGGAACGCTTTTCCGACGGTCGGCCAAAGGTATCCACAGACATTCTTCAAAGGATTCGAAGAATCACCGTGGAAGAAGCCTGGGAGCCACTCTGGAACAAAGGTTATTTCTATCAATTCGAGGGCGATTTTAAAAAGATTCATCCCGATAAGGTAATGGTGGGACGGGCCGTAACTTCCGTTATGGTTCCGAAACGACCCGATTTACACGAAACCTTGCTCCACTATGGACAACAGGAAGAAGACAGGAAAGGTTTCTTTAATCAATGGGTGATCGATTCCTTGGAAGAGGATGATGTCGTTGTTGTTGACATGTTTGATAAAATCCGTGAAGGCACTTACGTCGGCGGGAACCTCTCGACTGCCATCTCTTCCCGGACGAAAAACGGCGGAGCTATAGTTTGGGGAGGGATCCGTGACAATCAGCAAATCGTTGAAATTGAGAACATCAATGTATTTTATCGTGGCAGCGATCCCACTCCGATAGAGGATGTCACCATGGTTGGCATGAACGTGCCAACACGAATAGGCAAGGCTGTTTGTTTGCCGGGTGACGTTGTGCTGGCAACGCCAAGCGGTGTGATTTTTATTCCAGCTCATCTGGCCGAATCCACTGTTATTGAAGCTGAAAAAATGAAAATATGCGATATTTTTGGTTTTATTCGTTTGAAAGAAGGAAAATATTCAACGGCACAGATTGACGATTCTTGGACAATAGCGTTGTGGGAAGATTTTATAGAGTGGTTTAACTGTTCCGAAGAAACGGCTGAATATCGCCATCTCAATTGGGATGACGAACTAGCTAAAGCTGGCAAACTTGACGAGACTCTTTAAAAGCCTGCAATAGCATGAGAGTTATAATAATTTGATCGTCATGTTTTGGGTTGATTAAATGTGATGAAGATACTGTTCAATGAGAATAATGCTGTGCAGGAAAATGACTTTTATTAGGTTAAGGTGATTCCATGAATCTAAGTTTTCGCTGGTTTGGGGAACAAGATAAGGTAGAGCTTGCGTCCATTCGACAGATTCCCGGGATGAAAGGTATAGTTTCAGCCATTTATGATGTTCCGCATGGTGAAGTCTGGCCAATGGAGAACATTCTTCAGTTGAAAAACAGGATCGAATCCACAGGTTTGGCATTAATGGTTATCGAAAGTGTCCCTGTGCATGAGGATATCAAGCTTGGCAAACCGGAAAGACAGCGTTGGATCAAAAATTATAAACAAACCATCCGAAATTTGGGCAAAGCCGGTGTGAGGACCATTTGCTATAATTTTATGCCCGTCTTTGACTGGACTCGCTCAAAACTTGATTTTGAAATGCCGGATGGTTCAACTGCTTTGATTTATGAAGACGCTGAAATAAAAAAAATGGATACGTCGAGTGGGGATCTTTCCCTGCCGGGATGGGATACCAGTTATGAAAAATATGAACTCCGTGACTTAATGGCCCAGTACAAACAGATTTCTGATGAGGACTTATGGAGCAATTTAGGCTATTTTTTAAAAGAAGTCATCCCTGTTGCGGAGGAAGCCGGAGTTGAAATGGCAATTCATCCAGATGATCCGCCATGGTCGATTTTCGGTTTGCCCAGAATTATAACGGGTCGAAAAAGTCTCGAACGGTTGATAGGAATTTACGACAGCCCTTCGAACGGTATTACATTTTGTACAGGTTCACTTGGAGCCGACACTCAAAATAAATTGCCGGAAATGATTCGCTACTTTGGTCAAAAAGAACGTATTCATTTTGTTCATGTACGCAATTTGAGAAGAATTGCTGAAAAATCATTTGTTGAAACGGCCCACCTGTCGGAAGAAGGTTCGATCGATGTGTTTCAGATCATGAAGGCCTTGGATGACATTGGTTTTAGCGGGCCCCTTCGCCCGGATCATGGAAGAATGATTTGGAATGAGGATGGGCGTCCGGGATATGGTCTGTTTGACAGGGCGCTGGGGGCTGTTTATTTAAATGGGATTTGGGAAGCCATTCAAAAGGAGAAATCCGGGTAAAAAGTCAATATGAGTTTTCAACAAAGAATGAGAAATTAATGGTTCGGTTTGAGAGAATTTGTTGGTTTTCTTGCTGGAATAATTTTCAGTTATGATAGGATATAGATATATAGTATAAAAGGAGACTCCCTATGGACGTAGTGACATTAGGCGAAACAATGGCGGTTTTGATGCCTGAATCAGCGGGTTTTATGCGATATGCGACGAATTTTACTGCCAGAGTTGGTGGAGCGGAATCTAACGTAGCAATCGGATTGGCTCGGCTCGGTCATCAATCTGCTTGGATCAGCCGACTTGGAGATGACGAATTCGGGAAGAAGATTTTGTCATTTATCCGCGGTGAAGGTGTGAATGTCGATGAAGTGAAATGTGACCCGCTGGCAACAACGGGCCTTTATTTCAAAGAAATGGTGACGGAAGATGAGACGAGGGTTCAGTATTACCGGGAAGGATCTGCTGCGAGTAAGATGATCCCGTCAGATTTGAATGAGGACTATATTGTAAAGGCGAGATATTTACATCTTACAGGAATCACCCCTGCATTAAGTGAAAGTTGCCGTGAAACCGTGATGCGGGCGATCGACATTGCTAAAAAACGTGGGGTTACGGTTGTGTTCGATCCCAACTTGCGAAGGAAACTTTGGCCGGAGGATCAGGCTCGTCAAGTGTTACTTGAAATTGCCGCTCAAGCGGATATTGTGTTGCCGGGAATGGATGAAGGAGAATTTCTTTTCGGTAAAAATGATCCGGAGTCGATGGCGAAGCAATTCTATGATCACGGGGCCTCACAAGTTGTGCTGAAATTGGGCGAAGACGGAGCTTATTATTATTCGAAAGCCGGAGGCGGATTCGTTTCGGCCTTTCCAGTAAAACGTGTGGTGGATCCCGTTGGTGCGGGTGACGGTTTTGCGGCTGGTTTTTTATCAGGATTGTTAGATGATCTCAGTTTGGAAAAGGCTGTGGAAAGAGCCGCGGCTGTTGGAGCGTTGGTAACGATGGTTCCAGGAGATGTTGAAGGCCTACCGAACAAGGATAGAGTAGAATCGTTTGTTCACGGAAAAGATAGCGGAGATGTGAATAGATAAGGATTATTTCCCTTTTAAAAAAATTCGATACTCATTAAAACCAAAGATTGGCGGCGCATTGGAGCGAATAAAATGAATTCTATACTTGTTTACAATAAAATACCGGATTTTTTATTGGAGAAACTGGAGCAGCATTGCAAGGTTTCGTATTTTGAGGAGATTACGGATGGAAATCAGGATGAATTCGAACATGAACTTAGCAACACTAATGCTTTATTGGGGGCCGGATTGCCGATTACAAAAGACCTTTTTGAGCGTGCACCGCATCTTCGTTACGTGGGGAATATTTCTGCAGGCTATGATAATTTCGATATAGAAAAAATGACAGAAAAACACGTAATGGCGGTAAACGCCCCTAATGCATTGGTTAATACAACTGCGGATTTGATTTTTGGCTTATTGCTTTCGACGGGGCGACGTATAACAGAATTGGATCGTTACGTACGTAACAAACAGTGGACAGAAGCCATAGGGAATGCGCGGTTTGGTATAGATGTTCATCATAAGACAATAGGAATCATAGGAATGGGGCGGATTGGCCAGGCGGTAGCCAAAAGGGCTGCGTTGGGATTTAGTATGAAGGTTCTTTATCATAAACGTAATCGTGATTTTGAGGCTGAAAAATCGTTAGGTGCGACATACTGCGAGTTGAAGGAGCTTTTGCAAGAATCGGATTATGTATGTTTGACTTTACCCTTAACAGATAAAACATATCATTTGATTGATGAAAAGGAATTGCTGCAAATGAAATCAACTGCCATTTTAATTAACGGAGGACGAGGGCCTCTCGTTAATGAAACGTCCCTTGTTAAAGCGCTTGAAAAGGGTACAATTACGGCAGCAGGATTAGATGTGTTTGAAGAAGAACCACTAGCGTTCGATAGCCCGCTAATGGCAATGGATAATGTTGTACTTACTCCACACATTGGCTCCGCCACAAAGGAGACAAGAACAGGGATGGCGGAAGAGGCTGTGGAAAACCTATTGCAAGCGTTAAAAGGAACTCGGCCTAATAATTTATTGAATCCGGAAGTATTAGTGAAATAAGCAACCCGGTAACATATAGGAGGTAAGAATCATGAACACATTGCAATCTATTTATGAAAATCAATTGGTGGCCGTGATCCGTGGAGCGAAGGGCGATGAGGTAGTTGACATCGCCAAAGCTCTGAAAACAGGCGGCGTCAACATTCTTGAAATTACAGCGGAAACGCCGGGTGTTATGTCTCTGATTGAACAGGTGTCGTCTGAGTTTGGTGATGAGGTAACGGTTGGCGCCGGGACTGTGCTTGATCCCGAAACGGCACGCGCGGCAATCATGGCCGGGGCGCAGTTTATTTTTTCGCCTACGGTAAATATAGAAACGATTCGAATGGCGAAAAGGTACGGCGCAGTCAGCATTCCGGGTGCAATGACGCCGACGGAGATTCTGACAGCTTATGAAAATGGAGCGGATCTCATCAAGGTTTTCCCCGCAAATATTATGGGACCGAAGTATTTAAAAGATGTTCACGGCCCGCTTCCGCACATTCCGCTTATGCCGACAGGCGGAGTGAATTTGGATAACATCCGCGAATACTTTCAAAACGGCGCGGTTGCCGCTGGCTTAGGCAGTGCGCTTGTCGACACGAAAAAGCCGGTCAATGAATCCACTTTAAAAGAACTAACGGAAAAAGCATCGCAATTCAGAGCGAAAATTAGCTGAAATTAGGATTAAAGGAGATTCCAATACATGAAAATCACGAATTTCAAGCTATACCAGGTTCCGCCGCGCTGGTT
>DASTWO010000121.1:0-35759 GCA_035776675.1 Caryophanales bacterium | reverse complement strand
TGGGCCGGATTTCTGAAACTATGGTAGATACATTGGTCGCTCTCCATGATATAGATTACGAGAAAGCGGGATTAGGGGATGTCGGCCATCCCGAAGGGTTCTTGAATCGTCAGGTTCATGGCTGGATAGAGAGATATTATCGGTCGAAAACAGATGAGATAGAAGGTGTTGAAAGCCTGACTCATTGGCTGGAAAATCATATTCCGAAGTCACTGGCACCGACGTTAATTCATAATGATTTTAAGTTGAACAATGTGCTGTTTTCCGAGGCGGATGTAGGGAAGCTGACTGGTGTTTTCGATTGGGAAATGTCGACGGTCGGGGATCCGCTTGTGGATCTCGGGGTGGCGATGAGCTACTGGGTAGAGCCTGAAGACCCTGATGTATTGAAATATGGGCAAGGAAAGCCGCCGATCACGATTCAACCGGGATTTCACTCACGTGAACAATTTATTGAATCCTACGCCAGAAAAAGCGGGAGAGACGTTTCTCACATTCATTATTATTTAACTTTCGCTTATTTTAAATTAGCGGTGATTTGCCAGCAAATCTATTATCGCTGGAAACAGGGGCAGACCGAGGATAAGCGGTTCGCTCAGCTGGGAAATTACGTGAATACGTTGATCGGGCATTGTCGCGCTCAAATAAAGGGGAATGAGTATGGGCAAAATTCATGTATTGATGACAAAAGAAGAGATTGATGCTGAGAAAATGGCGGGGAAAATTGCGGTCGTTCTTGATGTGCTGTCAGCTACTTCTACAATAGCGGCAGCATTGGCAGATGGGGCTCGGGAAGTTATTCCCGTGATTGACCGCGATCATGCGTTTGAAAAGGTGGGAAACTTGCCAAAAGATACTTACGTGTTGGCAGGAGAGTCTGGTGGGAAAGCCATTGACGGCTTTCACTACCCGGATGCTATTGAACTAAGGGATAAACTACCCGGAAAAACGCTGATTTTGTCAACGACGAACGGCACTGTTGCGATTCACGGAGCGTCTCCGGCGAAAAAGGTGTATGTGGGTTCCCTTCTAAACGGTGAATCCGTAGGACAACGAGTCGCGGATAACTTTCGGGAGGAGACCGTCATACTCGTCTGTTCCGGATCAGCAGGTCGATTTAATATCGAAGATTTTTATGGAGCGGGTTATGTCATAGATTGTTTGTTGGGTGAAAATGAAAGTCAGTGGGCCATCACAGACGCCGCCCGAGCGGCGCTTTACTTGTTCCGAAAGTACAGGAATCACGGCGAAGACATTCTTATGGCATCACGAGTTGGAACCAAATTGGCGCAATTTGGTTTTGAAGAGAAGGTTAAACTCGCTGCAAAGCAAGGAGTTTTGCCCGTTATTCCCATTGTTCATAAAGAAAAGATCATTCGTGAGGAGGAAATCAATAATGAAACGGTTTGAAGATAGAGTCGCATTTGTAACGGGAGCGAGCAGAGGTATTGGAAAAGGGGTCGCGACCAAGTTTGCGGAAGAAGGGGCGAAGGTATGTCTTGTGGATATCAATGAGAAAGTGTTGGTTGAGACGGTTTCGGAGTTAAACGAAAACGGGCTAGATGCGCTCTCGCTAGTCGCAGATGTATCGGACGGAGATCAAGTTGAAAAAGCGGTGAAGAAGGTGGTGGAGGAGTACGGAAAAATTGATATCCTTGTGAACAATGCTGGTGTTATTCGTGACAATATGTTGTTTAAAATGACTGAAAGTGACTGGGACATGGTTATGAATGTTCATTTGAAAGGAGCATTTAACTGCGCGAAGACTGTGCAAAAATACATGGTAGAAAACAAGTATGGAAGAATCATCAATACGTCTTCGGTTTCGGCGCTTGGAAATCGCGGGCAAGCAAACTATTCAACAGCTAAGGCCGGACTTCAGGGATTTACGAAAACTTTGGCGATAGAACTCGGAAAGTTCGGAGTAACGGCTAATGCCGTCGCACCCGGTTTTATTGAAACGGATATGACGAAGGCTACCGCGGAACGAATCGGGATTCCATTTGAAGCGCTCGTCAAACACAGTGTGAATGAAATTCCTGTGGGACGCAGCGGGAAGCCGGAGGATATAGCCAATGCCGTGTTGTTCTTCGCGATGGAGGAGTCTTCATTTGTCAACGGGCAAGTGCTGTATGTTGCCGGCGGTCCAAAGGACTAGGAGGCATGATGATGTTTGAAGATGCGATCGGAAGAAGGTCTGAGAAAGTTGAAAATGCAGTGGAAAGAGGAGCGGTTAGAAAGTTTGCCGAGGCTATTGGAGATCCTCATCCGATCTTCGTGGACAGGGAATTTGGGCAAAACTCCAAGTATGGAGATAACATTGCGCCACCCACCTTCCCACGTGTTTTCGATTATGGGGTCATTGAAAGTTTACAGTTGCCGATAGCGGGATTGATTCATGGTGAACAGGAATTTGAGTATAAAAGGCCGCTTCTAGTCGGTGAATCATTATATTGTTATACGGAGATTGAGAAATACGCTGAAAAAAAAGCCCAATCGGGAAAGTTGGGGTTTTTGACGATACGTAACGCCGGGGACGATGAAATGGGTAATGAGATTTTTTCCTCCAAAACGGTTGTCATCATCACAGAAGCTGTTCGAGGAGGGATGTAACATGAAGGATCTTATGGATTTGAATGTTGGTAATAAATTGTCTTCAGTTGACCTTGAGCCGGTTTCCCGGCTTGATTTAATTAAATACGCGGGAGCTTCAGGAGATTATAATCCCATTCATACGATCGATAAAGAGGCGGAAAGAGCAGGACTACCGGGTATTATCGCGCATGGAATGTGGACGATGGGGAACATGGGCAAGCTGTTCACCCCTTATTTTGAAGAGGGATTCGTACAGAAATTTACAAACCGTTTTTCCGGGATGGTTTATCTGGATGATGTGGTCACCTTAAAAGCCGAATTAGCTGAAAAACAGGGCCGCGACTTGCTTTTCAAAGTAGAAGCGATAAAGCAGGGCGGAAAGACCGTCTCGAAAGGAAAAATTACGTTTCGGCTGCATGAATAGGAAGGGGCGTTGAGTTAAGATGAATTTCGATTATTCGACTCGGGTCAAGCAATGGCAGAAGCAGCTGAATGACTTTATGGATGAAATCGTGTACCCAAACGAAGCTGTTTACAAAGAACAGCTCAATCAAGGGGGAAATCGTTGGAACATTCCTCCGGTGATGGAGGAAATGAAGGCGAAAGCGAAGGAGCGGGGACTTTGGAATCTCTTCCTGCCTGACAGCGATTATGGCGCGGGACTGACAAATTTGGAGTATGCCCCGTTGTGTGAGATTATGGGGCGGTCGCCGATCGCGCCAGAGGTATTCAACTGTGCGGCTCCGGACACAGGGAACATGGAAGTGCTGGCGCGGTATGGTTCGCCGGAACAACAGGACAAATGGTTGAAGCCGCTGCTGGAAGGCGAGATTCGTTCGTGTTTTGCAATGACGGAGCCTGATGTGGCTTCTTCTGATGCGACGAATGTCGAGGGACGGATTGAAAAGGACGGGAATGAATACGTAATAAACGCGCGAAAGTGGTGGTCTTCAGGAGCCGGTGATCCACGTTGTAAAATCTCAATTTTCATGGGCAAAAATGATTCGCAAGCCCCGAAGCATAAACAACAATCTATGATTCTCGTGCCGATGGATACACGGGGTGTTAAGATTATACGAACGTTGCCGGTCTTCGGCTACGATGATGCCCCGCATGGGCATGCCGAGATTGAATTCGATAATGTCCGGGTGCCGGCATCCAATTTGATTTGGGGGGAAGGCAAAGGATTCGCGATCGCTCAGGGCAGACTTGGTCCAGGACGGATCCATCATTGCATGCGTTTAATCGGAGCGGCTGAACGGGCACTGGAGTTGATGTGCAGACGTGTGGAAGAACGACAGGCTTTCGGGAAGAAGCTGTCGGATCAAGGAGTTGTGAGGCAATGGATTGCGGATTCGCGGATTGATATAGAGCAAGCCCGACTTCTGACGCTGAAGGCTGCTTACATGATGGATACCGTCGGTAACAAAGAAGCTCGATCCGAAATCGCGATGATTAAGGTAGTGGCTCCGAATATGGCACTCCGTGTGATTGACCGCGCGATTCAGGCTCATGGCGGAGCTGGCGTAAGCGAGGATTTTCCGCTGGCGGCGAGTTGGGCGAGTTCCCGGACACTGCGTTTGGCCGACGGGCCAGATGAGGTTCATCGCAATTCTGTTGCCAAACTGGAATTAGAGAAATACGTGAAAGATTATAGTTGAAATTGGAAAAATACTGCTATCAAGAAAGGAATACAGATGATGAAGGATCAAATTATCAAACAAAGCATTCAGTTGTTTGAGTCCAAAGGCTTCAGCGAGACATCCATTCAAGACATTGCGGACGCGCTTGGAGCAACAAAAGGAACATTCTACTACTATTTTCCTTCCAAAGAACAGTTATTGATGGACATCCACTCTACCTACATTGATGATTTGTTGAGAAGACAGCAAGACATCCTGGATGCCCGGGATAAAGATTGTAAAACAAAACTTTTTGACATGGTTGGTTTGACCTTGAAGCAGATTGCCCCAAACGGCCGCAAAGCGAAAATCTTCTTTCGGGAAATGATCAATTTGAAAGAAGAAAATCAAAGGGTGATCAAAGGTAAAAGAAAGGCTTTTCGTTTCAACCTGCAGAAGATCGTTGAGCAGGGGATAGAAAACGGGGAATTTAACAAAGATATTAGACCGGACATGGCGACATTCGCTATTCTGGGGATGTGCAATTGGAGTTACAATTGGTTTGATCCTTCGGGACCGGTATCGGAAGAGCAACTGACTGAAACATATTCGGAAATGTTGTTGGCCGGCATTGTAAAAAAGGGCGACAGTTGATATTAGGCAGACCTGAAAGACATAAAACATCAGATAAAGACGGAGGTTTGGGCATGTTCGAAGAACTCGGAATTATACCGATCAGAATAGATTTGCCGTTTCGGCTTGATCATGTGAACTGTTTTCTTGCGGAAGGCAAAGACGGATGGACCATGATCGATACCGGCTTGCATGATGAAAAAACCGAGAATCGTTGGAATGAGCTTTTGCAAGGGAAGCACGTAACGGAATTATTGATCAGCCATTATCACCCCGATCATTTCGGGTATGCCGGCGGCTTGCAACAAAAGACAGGGGCCCGTGTGTCGATGACGAAGACCGATGCCGATTCGGGTATCCACGTGTGGGAAGAAGATTTCATTCTTGAAATTCGTCGTAATTACATGTCAGCTGGTGTGCCTGAAGAAACAGCGGTTCAGATGACAAGCAATACGAAGGAATTTACAGCCTCTGTCACTCCGTATCCTGAAATCGATCATTATTTTCAGGAAGGTGAAAAGATTCAAATCGGCCGTTATGAATATGAGGTTATCTTCACGCCAGGCCATTCCGACGGACTTGTTGTATTTTATTGCAAGGAGAAAAACGTCCTGTTGTCTACCGATCATATTTTACCGCGAATTACCCCAAATATTGCATACTGGTTTCACGGAATCGAGAATCCACTGGGCATTTATATGGCATCATTAAAAAAAGTACGGGAATTGGATGCTGATTTTGTTATCCCGTCACATGGAAAACCGTTTCAAGGAGCTAATATCCGGATTGACGAAATTCTGACTCATCATGATCGGCGGCTTGAGAAAACACTTGATTCTGTCGGTGCCGGTGCAAGTATTTATGAAGCTTGCGGCAAATTGTTCAACAAGGAATTGAACATTCACGAAACCCGTTTTGCTCTTGGGGAGACGATTGCCCATCTCGAATTCTTGCGGCACAAAGGTGAGATCAAAAGGGAAATGCATGACGGGCGATGGCGGTATGCCCGAGTCTGACAGCAGGTCTGCTAAGTTGTATTCAATTGACTTTCGTACAGTGTTTTCTATATTCTAATGAACAGATAATATGGCAGGAGTGTTGAAGATGCAGCATGAAACAAACTTGACTGTTCGATTCGGAGAAACGGATTTACTTGGGCATGTGAACAATGCGAGTTACTTTTCTTATTTGGAACATGCGAGGGTGGAATTCTTCAAAGCGTTGTCCTCCGATGACGACTACCAATATGATCAATGGCAATTTATATTGGCGACCATCAAATGTGACTTTCTGGCCCAGGCTTACTTCGATCAAGATCTGACGATCGGCACGAAAGTGTCCAGGGTGGGAAATTCCAGTTTCACACTTGAACAACCGATCTATGATGAGAAAACGGGAACCCTTATAGCGAAAGGGGAATCCGTGATTGTACATTTTGATTTTGAGGAGCAATCCAGCAAGCCGGTTCCGGAGGCGCTGAGAAAGAAGTTGGACAAGTTTATCGAACCTGTCAAAGGGTAAAAAAATAGCGGTTCATAAAGTTTTGGAGAAGAGGGTGCTTTTTTATAAGCACTCTCTTATTTTCTGCCAAAGAATGACTACGTTTTAGTGAGCCTGATGTGAGGGAAGAGACTTATAGGGTTGAAAATTTATAATGTTAAAGGAAGAGGGGAAAACAATGGAACAACTATTTGGCATGACCGAATATCGGCAAAGGCTTGATCAGGTGAAGAAAAGAATGGAAGGCCAAGGAGTTGACGTTCTATTAATCTCAAACCCTTCCAATATCAATTACTTATCAGGTTATGACGCGTATTCCTTTTACGTTGTCCAGGCTTTAATCGTCATTAAAGAGCAAGATCAACCGATTTGGGTCGGTAGAAGGGAAGATGCAAACGGTGCAAAGTTAACAACATGGCTCGATGACGATCACATCTATTATTATACGGATGATTATCTTCATTCAGAAACCAAACATCCGATGGATGTCGTTGCCGACTTGTTCAAGAAACTAAATCAGGACCGACGGCGGATCGGAGTCGAGATGGGCAGTTATTATTGTTCGGCTATCGGCTACGAAACGTTCAAAAGTTGGTTGCCTGACGCTGAATTTATCAATACAACAACATTGGTCAGCAATGTTCGGATGGTGAAGTCAACCCAAGAACTGCAATATATGAGAAACGCAGCTGCAAATGCTGAACATGCGATGGAAACCGGCATCCAGTCTATTTACGAAGGGGTGAGTGAAAATCAAGTCGCCGCGAATATTTATCATGCCCAGCTTAGCGGGGCAGAGGGTATTGATGGCGACTATCCATCTATTGTTCCATTATTGCTTTCAGGTGTTAAGACCTCCAGTCCCCATTTGACATGGGATGGATCTCTTTTTCAAGGGAATGAAATTGTCACCCTTGAGCTTGCCGGTGTCTATAAGCGTTATCACTCCCCGCTTGCAAGAACGATTAAGCTTGGCCAACCTACTTCAAGAGAAAGACGCCTGGCGGACGCTGTCTATGATAGCATCAATGAGACACTCGATGCTGTCAAACCAGGTATAACTTGCGGGGAAGTCGCCACGGTTTGGAGTGAGACGATCAAGAAACATGGGTATGAAAAGTATGACAGACTCGGGTATTCCGTTGGTTTAAGTTATCCGCCGAATTGGAGTGAGCATACGGCAAGTATTCGTCAAGGGAATCAAACTGTTTTGCAGCCTAACATGACTTTTCATTTAATTCCTGGGCTTTGGGAAAATGACTGTGGTGTTGAAATCAGTGAAACGTTTGTTGTTACTGAAAATGGTTGTGAAACACTCGCAAACTATCCGCGTGATCTTATTATTAAGGAAAGTGAGAAGACCATTTCTTCTCAAGGATAATCAGTACATCAAGGAGGAATGAATGATGGTAAACCAGCATGATATGGATTACGGTACCCAGTCCGTATGGGCAGGTGAAGACCAGTACCTCCTGCAAGGTGCAACTCAGGTTCCTGTTGTTCACAGTGTTTCATTTGGGTATAAAGATATCGATGACTGGTATGACGTTGCCTTAAATAAACGAGATGGCCACATTTATGGCAGAAATACGAATCCGACTGTTGATGCGTTCGAAGAAAAAGTAAGAATGCTGGAAAAGGCGGAGGCAGCGACCAGCTCCTCAACGGGGATGGCTGCCATCAGCAATACTCTGTTTGCCTTGCTTTCAGCAGGAGATAGAGTCGTGTCAATCAAAGATACTTACGGTGGAACCAATAAAATATTCTCAGAGTTTTTGCCGAAGTTCCAAGTGGATGTTGAACTATGCGATACGACGGACCATGAAGCAATTGAGAGTGAGATCAAAAAGGGCTGTGACATTCTTTATTTGGAAACTCCGACGAACCCGACATTAAAGATCGTCGATCTCGAAAGGCTAATAGCGGCTGCCAAAAGAGAAGATGCCTTAATAGTTGTGGACAATACTTTTGCAACACCTGTCAATCAACATCCATTGGCTCTCGGAGCCGATCTTGTGATTCACAGTGCGACAAAATTCCTTGGTGGCCATGCGGATGCACTCGGTGGGATTGTCTGCGGCTCCAAGGAACTCATCGAGAAAGTTTACCACTTTCGTGAAATTAACGGGGCAACGCTTGATCCAATGTCCGCTTATTTGTTGCTTCGGGGCATGAAAACTCTGGAGCTTCGCATTAAACAACAAGAATCAAGCGCCTTTAAGATCTCCAAATATTTAGAGGATCACCCGCTTGTTGACGAAGTTTTCTATCCGGGACTTCCATCACACGAAGGACATGACATTGCGGCCCGACAAATGGAAGGTTTCGGGGGCATGCTCAGCTTTTCTTTAAAAGGCGGCCTTGACGCTGTCCGTGAATTTCTTCCCAACCTGAATCACGCCCATTTGGCGGCTAATCTAGGGGCGGTCGAAACAATTGCCAGCATACCAAGAACATCAAGTCATGTCGAAAGTTCAGCTGAAGAGCGAAAAGCCATGGGAATTCCAGAAGGTTTGATTCGTTATTCGACGGGAGTTGAAAACACCGAAGACTTAATTGCGGATCTCGAACAAGCCTTCGAAAAAATTTCAGAGAAACAACCGGAACACACCACTCCGTAAAAGGAAGGTGATTCAATTGGCGAATAACCACCAGATCACTGAACGTGCCAGTGAACTTTCGGATGAACTTATTCGTTGGAGACGGCAAATTCATAAAAATCCTGAACTTAGTTTTGAAGAACATGATACGTCGTCATTTGTTGAGGACAAACTTAAGGAAATCGATGGAATGGAAATAGAGACCGGAATCGCCGGTACTGGTGTATTAGGAACTCTTTCGAACGGAGAGGGACCAACGATTGCGGTAAGAGCCGATATGGATGCTCTGCCGATTGATGAACAAGGTTCTCATGATTATTGTTCCCAAAATGAGGGTGTCATGCATGCCTGCGGTCACGATGCTCATACAGCGATATTAATTGGTGTCGCACAATTGCTGGGCGAATCTTTTAAAGAAAGTGAATGCAACGGAACGGTTAAGCTCCTCTTTCAACCTGCCGAGGAGGCACCTGATAAGAACGGGCATACGGGATCAAGCCACGTGGTAAATGAAGGCGTATTGGATGATGCGGAAGCTGCATTTGCCCTGCATATGTGTCCATGGCGGGAAGCAGGTGAAGCTCAATTGAACGCTGGTTACAGTATGGCCAATATCGATATGTTCAAGGGAACAATCTATGGCAGCGGCGGCCATGGGGCTTATCCGCAACAAAGCCGGGATCCGATCTGGATGCTCGGTCCGACCATGCAAGCCTTGTACGGTATTATCGCGCGAAAGGTATCTCCGCTCGAGTCAGGTGTCGTGACCATTGGCCAAATTCATGGAGGAACTTCAACCAATGTGATTCCATCAAAGGTTGAGGTGGAAGGAACGCTCCGGAGTTACAGTCCTGAGGTAAGAGAATTTCTTGTTGAGGAAGTCGAAAAGGCTTTTACCGTCGTTAAACCGCTTGGTGGTGATGTTGACGTTGATATCACACACGGGGAACCCGCCCTGAAAAACGACCCGCAGGTGAATGATTGGCTGAAAAATACGATTCGTGATCTTTATCCATCTTTTCAAACTTATGACGGGCCATTTGGCCTTGGAGGAGAGGACTTTAGCTGGGTTACAAAGAATATGCCCGGGGCCATGTTCTTCCTTGGTTGCAAAATGCCAGATGGTAAACAGCGTGATTTGCACACCCCCGAATTTGATATTGACGAATCGTGCCTGCAATACGGTGCAGCTATTCTGGCGGAAACAGCCATGCGCTATTTGTCGGGTCAGTATGAGTTGAAAGATAAAAACGCGGAGGTGACATCAAATGGCACATAATCTTGCGTTTATCGGGTTCGGTGGCGTTGGCCGGGGATTGGCAGAAATCATTTTGGAAAAACAAGAACTGTTAACGAATGAAGTTGGTTTGGATGCAAAGGTTGTTGCTGTCACTGATCTGAACATGGGCTCTGTTTATCATCCTAAAGGACTCGATCTTCAAACGCTGTTGGATGTTGTTAATGAAAATGGCAGCCTGGAAAATTACCCGGATCAATCCGGATTGCAGAGAGGGTGGGACAGCCTTCAAACGATCCGGGAAACAAACGCCGATACGATTGTTGAAGTCACGCCTACCGATGTGGAAACAGGTCAGCCCGCGATTGATCATTGCCGTGAAGCTTTTCAAAGTGAAAAAAATCTTGTTACAACGAATAAAGGTCCCGTTGCTCTTAAATACAGGGAACTGTCGGCACTGGCAACGGAAAATGGTGTCCAGTGGGGGTTTGAGGGAACCGTAATGAGTGGAACACCGACATTACGGATGCCGGCTGTTTCACTTTCCGGAAATACCATTAATGAAATCAGCGGGATTCTGAACGGTACAACAAATTTTATTCTATCGAAAATGGAAGAGGACATGACGTATGATGACGCATTAGCCAAGGCACAGGAGCTTGGCTATGCTGAAGCCGACCCGACAAGTGATGTGGAAGGCCATGACATTTTATATAAAGTGGTTATACTTGCTAATGTCGTCTTGGATGAACCTTTAAAAAAAGAAGAAGTGGAGTGCCAGGGGATGTCCGGCCTTTCCGCAAAAGATATTGAAGAAGCCAAGTCAGAGGGGAAAAGGTGGAAGCTTCTCGCAAGGATAACTAAACAAAATGGTCATGTCAGAGCTTCCGTTAAACCGGAAAAGCTTTCATTGAGTGAACCTCTCTCCTCAGTCATGGGAGCAACAAATGCGATCACCTACGAATGCGACTTGTCTGGTCCGATTACAGTCACTGGTGCAGGTGCTGGTCGAATTGAAACAGGATTTTCCCTGCTGACCGATTTAATCAATATCAATGGTTCCAAATCTGCGAAATGAGGTGAGCCGAGAATGAAAACAGATGTAATGGGTCAAAAGATGTTAATGGCTGGCGAATGGGAAGAACGGGAACAAACAATTGAAGTTCGTGATCCCGGAGATAATAGCTTGATTGATACGGTACCTGCCGCTTCCGCCAGCGATATGAACAAGGCGATTGAAGGAGCGAAACAGGAAATGCAAGCAAACCGGGTATTACCTGTTCATCAACGTATTGAGATCCTAAATCGCGCCGCTGACAACGTCAACGAACAAAAGGAGATCTTCGCTACAATCATAGCAAGAGAAGGAAGCAAGACAATTGAGGAAGCACGGGATGAAGTCGATAGAACGATTCAAATCCTGCGAATCAGTGCTGAAGAAGCAAGAAGAATTCAAGGCGAAACGATTTCCTTTGACCAGGTGCCGGGAAGTGAGAACCGTGTTGGCTACTATACCCATTTTCCGGTAGGTATCGTTGGGGCCATCACGGCATTTAATGATCCTTTAAACCTGGTAGCGCATAAGGTGGGACCAGCGCTTGCCTCCGGGAATGCGGTGATCGTCAAGCCGACAAGCTTAACGCCTCTGAGTGCCATTCATTTAGCGGAAGCGATAATTGACGCAGGACTTCCGCCGGCATTACTCTCGGTTGTAACCGGTAAAGGCAGCGAACTTGGCGACCCACTCGTTCAACATCCAGATGTGAGAATGATTTCCTTTACCGGCGGGCTTGAAACCGGTGAAGATATCACCCGAAAATCCGGGGTTAAGAAGCTCAGGATGGAATTAGGGTCGAACTCGCCAGTCCTCGTGTTGAACGATGCGAATATCGAGGATGCCGTCGACAAGACAGTTAGCGGCGCCTTTTCGGCTGCCGGTCAAAACTGTATAGGTGTACAGAGGGTTTTTATCGAAAAAGATGTTGTCGATTCATTTACCGAGCAGTTCTTAAACGAAACGGCGAAGCTGAATATGGGCAGAAAATTATCTGAAACAACGGATATGGGGCCAATGATTAGCGAGGAGGAAGCAAGGCGCATCGAGCAATGGGTGAATGAGGCAGTCGAGGAAGGTGCGGAAGTCCTTTGCGGTGGAGAACGTCAAGGGGCTTATTACTCGCCGACTGTGCTGACAAACGTTCCATCGGATAGCAAAATCGCGAGTGAAGAAGCATTTGCCCCAGTTGTGTCACTATTCTCCGCAGAAAATTTGCAAGACGCGATTGAACAAGCGAATGCTGTAAATTATGGCCTTCAGGCAGGGGTTTTCACCCCTAACATCGATAAGGCTCACGAGGCGATTGAGAAACTGGAGTTTGGCGGCGTCATCGTCAATGACAGCAGTGATTACCGAATTGACGCGATGCCGTTCGGAGGCGTTAAAGGGTCCGGAATTGGACGAGAAGGCGTTAAATTCGCGATTGATGCCATGACGGAAAAGAAAGTCGTTTGCTTCAATATCTCCAAATGAAAATCGGCATGTCGACATCAATAATAAGGAACGTCAGGAGCACTTCTCTCCAGTTGGGAGGTGCTCCATTTTTTTTGTCTGAAAGGCCACGACCGTTGGAATGAAGAATATCATGCTATAATAGATGGAACTCTGCCGGTTAAAGGTTGTTTAACATTCTGTATTGGAGGAAACCATGCCCGAATCATTGCAGGAATTGCGAAAAATGTATGAGCAAAGCCCGTTCTTTCAACATATCGGATTTGAATTTGTTGAATTGGAAGAAGGGAAAGTGACCGTGAAGCTCGAGATTCATGAAGCTTTATTAAATACATTGAACATGCTTCATGGCGGCATTTATGCTACGATGATCGATAATATGATCGGAATCACAGTTCGGTCGGTGACCCGACAGCCTTTGGTGACGGTCCAGTTGAATGTCCAGTATTTGGCCCCGGTAAGCGAAGGGACCGTTTTTTCAACTGGGCGAATTGATCGTTTGGGTCACCGAATTGTGGCTGGTGAAGGGGAAATTCTTGATAAGGACGGGAATGTGTTAGCAAAGGGGAGCGGCACCTTTAAGCAGGTTCGTGAATAGAGGATCCGCAAAATCCTTCTTGACAGTGCCTGGGTCGGTCGATACAATGAAAAATAAGCCATAAGCTATTAGAAAAAAGTAAATGTTGAGTATTTGGGTCACATGAAAGTGCTATTCAAAAAGTTTATTCATTAAGAGAAACTGAGGCCTAGAGCATGAAGTCTGTAGGGGGCCGCATTGCACAAGTTTTTTGTGCCGTGCGGTCTTTTTTCTGTTTTTTACGGTGATTTTGGCTATCATTTTGTGAAAATACTATTTAAACGAGGTGATTGAGGGTGGAAGAACAAGAAAGAAAGATTCCTTTCGGGCTGGCGGTTGTTCCTTTTATTGTGATGATTGTGGCAATGGCTTTTACGATTTTGATATTCGAGGGTGCTCCGCAAATTCCGTTAATCCTTGGAGCGATCGTAGCTGCTTTTGTTGCGTGGAGATGCGGATATAGCTGGGATACAATTGAACGATCTGTTTACGAGGGGATATATAAGGTGCTCCCAGCCGTCGTTATTCTGATTATGGTCGGGATGATCATCAGCTCGTGGATTGGCAGCGGGATTGTGGCTACCATGATCTTTTACGGGCTGCAAATCATTTCTCCGTCCTTATTTTTGGTCACGATTATGATAATTTGTGCTTTGGTTTCTGTAATGATCGGGAGTTCGTGGTCCACAATGGGAACGGTCGGAGTGGCTGGTATGGGCATTGGCATCAGCATGGGGTTTCCACCCGCGATGGTGGCCGGAGCGATTATCTCAGGTTCTTATTTCGGAGATAAAATGTCACCTTTGTCCGATACGACGGTATTGGCTTCCAGTATGGCCGGGGCCGATATATTTCAGCATATTCGCCATATGACTTATACAACAGTACCGGCGACCATTATTGCTTTAATCGTGTATTGGGTGATGGGAAACAAGTTTGCCGGCGGTGCATTGGATAATCAGAATATCCAAGCTGTCATTGACGGTCTTCAGGCGAATTTTTTGATCTCGCCATGGTTGCTTTTGATTCCGTTTGTTGTCGTTTTGCTTGTGGTGCGAAAGGTTCCGGCTTTGCCCGCATTGGCTGTAGGGGTTATTCTCGGGTTTATGGCTGAAATCTTTGTACAAGGCATGAGTACCGGGGACGCTGTTGTCGCTCTTCAAAGCGGATATACCATTGATTCGGGCAATGAAACCGTTGACGCCTTATTAAATCAGGGTGGAATCAGCTCGATGTTATACACGATATCGCTTGCGATGGTTGCCATGATATTTGGCGGGATTACTGAAGGAACCGGAATTTTGAAGGTCATTGTCGAGCAGATTTTGAAAATGGTGAGAAGAACAAGAACTCTTGTTGCCACAACGGTATTTTCTGCTTTTATGACGAATATCATCACGGCGGAACAATATATATCGATTGTGATTCCTGGCAGGATGTACAACCAGGTTTATCGTGATAAAAAATTGCATCCGAAAAATCTTTCAAGAGCTCTTGAAGATGGGGGTACGGTGACCGCTCCTTTAATTCCATGGACTACCGGCGGAGTATTCATCATGTCAACTTTGGGCATCAGTGCCTTTCAATATGCGCCGTATGCCGTATTGAATTATGCAACTCCCGTTATATCGGTTATCTTTTCGTTGATCGGTTTTGGCATTGTTTATGTAAGCCGGAATGAAGGGTCAAGTCAGGATGCAAATCCACAAGATCGAAGCGTAGATTCATAGAATTTGTTTCATTGACATCAGATGTGTAAACGAATACAATAAAATCAGTTGATAGCTGTTAGAAAAGAGTGTACGGTATGGCATTAGATCGTGATCACTTGATTGGCAGGGAAGCCTTGTTGCTTCTGTTACAGGATAAGGATAAATTACCTCAGGAGTTGCAAAAGCTGAACTGGAAGTTTTGCAAGGGAAAAGTCGGTGCGATGGAGGGGCAGAAGGTCGTCGCAGCGGTTGAGACCGCCGCCAAGAATCAAAAGATTGTAAGGGCGGATCTTTATCGGGATACACACGCGTTGTACCATGCCATTATTGAAGCGATGATCGGCGTTACGCGTGGAAATAACCAAATCGGGACCGTTCTCCGGACAGTAGGGTTACAGTTTGCTATTGTACGCGGCAATCCGTATCAAGATCGGGAAGAGGGAGAATGGATCGCTGTCGCTCTATACGGGACGATCGGCGCACCGGTTAAAGGTTTGGAACACGAAGCTATTGGACTTGGCGTCAATCATATATAATTTGAGGGCCTAAAGTTATTAGTCGATAGGGGGCCGTGTAGCACACTTTGTAGTGCTATGCGGTCCCTTTTTGTTTGTATTTTGCAGTCTTTTGTATGTGATTTTGACGGTTAAGGGAAGAAGTTTTTATGGAATAATATGACGAAATTCGAGGTCACAACGGAAAGGTGTTGGGAAAATGATTACGTTGGATGGAAATCGATTGACTTTGAGTGAAGTAGAACGGATTTTGTATCAGGATGAACCCGTTCAAGCGTCAACGGAAAGTTGGAAGAGAGTTAAGGAAAGTCGAGCTGCGGTTGAGAAAATCGTAGAGGAAGATAAGGTTGTTTACGGAATCACAACAGGTTTTGGAAAAATGAGTGACGTTCTGGTAGAGCGAGAAAACGTAGAGGAATTACAGCTCAATTTAATTCGCAGTCATGCCTGTGGAGTCGGAGAGCCGTTTCCCGAAATCGTCAGCCGCGGTATGCTCCTGTTGCGAGCGAATACCTTACTAAAGGGGTATTCAGGCGTCCGAGTGGAATTGATTGAGAAGCTGCTGGCGTTGTTAAATGCGAGCATTCATCCTGTGATTCCACAGCAAGGCTCGCTTGGTGCAAGCGGGGACCTCGCGCCGTTGGCCCATCTCGCGCTTGCGCTGATTGGTGAAGGAGAAGTCCTTTATAAGGGGAAGCGTGTCCCGGCAATGGAAGCTCTGACGGCTGAGGAAATCATGCCGATTACGTTGACGGCAAAGGAAGGGTTGGCGTTGATTAATGGAACGCAAGCGATGACGGCAATGGGAGTGGTTACGTATTTGGAAGCTGAGAAATTGGCTCGTCAAGCTGAAGCGGCAGCGGCGTTGACCATGGAAGGCTTGCGCGGGATTGTCGATGTGTTTGACGCGGATCTTCATAAGGCGCGAGGATACCCGGAGCAGATGCAAGTGGCCGATCGAATGCTGCGGTATTTGGACGGGAGCCGTTTGACTTCGAGACAGGGAGAATTGCGTGTCCAGGATGCCTATTCGTTGCGTTGCATCCCGCAGGTTCACGGAGCTACCTGGCAAACCCTGGGCTACGTGAAGGAAAAGCTTGAAATTGAAATGAATGCGGCGACTGATAATCCATTGATTTTCGATGGCGGTGATAAAATTATATCCGGGGGAAATTTCCACGGGCAGCCGATTGCCCTGGCGATGGATTTTCTTGGGATTGCGGTTGCTGAACTTGCCAATATTTCGGAACGCCGAATTGAACGATTGGTGAATCCGCAGTTAAATGATTTACCGGCGTTTCTGAGTCCGAAACCCGGGTTGGAGTCAGGGGCGATGATTTTACAATATGCAGCTGCATCCCTTGTCTCGGAAAATAAGACGTTGGCTCATCCGGCCAGTGTTGATTCGATTCCGTCATCAGCCAATCAAGAGGACCACGTCAGTATGGGTACGATCGGTTCACGGCATGCCCACCAGATTGTCGCCAATACAAGAAGAGTATTGGCCATTGAATTTATTTGCGGAATGCAGGCCGCGGACTATCGTGGAGCTGAGGATATGGCAGCGAGAACGAAGATAGTGTTGGAAGAAGGCCGGAAAATCGTGGGTCCGATTACCAAAGACCGCGTATTTTCGAAGGACATCGAAAATGCCGCTGTGTGGATGAGGGAAGAAGATTGGCGAAAGCTTTTGATTGAGTTGGATGCAAAACAGAAAATCAATTAATCCGGAGGGGATTCTAATGTCTGATGTGAAAGAAACCATTCGCGCACCACGCGGTACGGAATTGAATACGAAAGGTTGGATTCAGGAAGCGGCCTTGAGGATGTTAATGAACAATCTAGACCCGGAAGTAGCCGAGAAGCCGGAGGAACTGGTGGTTTACGGAGGGATTGGAAAAGCCGCGAGAAATTGGGAGAGTTTTCATCAGATCGTCGAGACTTTGAAAGGGTTGGAAGCCGATGAGACGATGATGATTCAGTCGGGGAAACCGGTAGCGGTGTTCAAGTCCCACCCGAATGCACCGCGAGTGTTGTTGGCGAACTCGAACCTGGTTCCGGCGTGGGCCAATTGGGAAACGTTCCGTGAGCTTGATAAGAAAGGACTGATCATGTTTGGCCAGATGACGGCAGGAAGCTGGATCTACATTGGTAGTCAGGGAATCTTGCAAGGGACGTATGAGACGTTTGCCGAGGCGGCGCGCCAGCATTTCGGTGGAACGCTGGCAGGGACGTTGACAGTGACAGCGGGGTTAGGCGGCATGGGCGGCGCCCAGCCGTTGGCGGTGACGATGAACAACGGAGTTGTGATTGCAATTGAGGCCGATCGGAAGCGAATCGAGCGGAGGATTGAAGAAAGATATTGTGATGAGTTGGCCGAAACGCTTGATGAGGCGATGGAAAAGGCAAAGAAAGCCAAGTCCGAGAAGCGCCCGCTGTCGATAGGACTGGTAGGGAACGCCGCGGAAATATTAACGGAACTTGTGAAGCATGGAGAGACGCCGGATCTTGTGACTGACCAAACATCGGCGCACGATCCATTGAATGGATACGTTCCTGAAGGATTGACGGTAACAGGGGCGAATAAACTAAGGAAGTCGGATTCAGATGAGTATTTGAAGCGAGCGCAAGTTAGTATTGTGAAGCACGTTCAGGCTATGCTGGATTTACAGAAGGCCGGTGCCGTGACGTTTGATTATGGGAACAATATTCGCCAGGAAGCCTACAATGCCGGTGTGAAGAATGCGTTTGATTTCCCTGGATTTGTACCTGCGTTTATCCGTCCGCAGTTTTGCGAAGGTAAAGGGCCGTTCCGCTGGGTCGCGCTTTCAGGGGATCCCGAAGACATTTATAAAACGGATGAAGTGATCTTGAAGGAATTTGCTGATAACGAACACTTATGTAAATGGATCAGAATGGCACGCGAAAAAGTGTCGTTCCAGGGGTTGCCGTCACGAATTTGCTGGCTCGGATACGGTGAAAGAGCGAAGTTTGGCCGCATCATTAATGAAATGGTGGCAAGCGGTGAGATTTCCGCACCGATTGTGATTGGCCGTGACCATCTTGATTGTGGTTCCGTCGCTTCCCCGAATCGAGAAACTGAAGGAATGAAGGACGGCAGTGATGCCATAGCTGATTGGCCGTTGCTTAATGCTATGATCAATGCGGTAAACGGCGCAAGCTGGGTATCGCTTCATCACGGCGGCGGGGTCGGCATGGGATACGCGATTCACGCTGGTATGGTCATTGTCGCTGACGGTACGAAAGAAGCTGGGGAACGGCTGGAGCGAGTTCTCACCTCTGATCCGGGCATGGGCGTTGCGCGCCATGTTGATGCAGGTTACGATTTGGCCATCAAAACGGCAAAAGAAAAAGGCGTTCACATTCCAACATTGAAATAGAATCAGGAGGCAATCATTTGGTACAAAAGGCAGATGTTTTACTATACAATATCGGACAATTATTGACGATGGACAATGGAACGGAAGGTCCTGTTAAAGGGAAGGCGATGAGGGAGCTTTCCGGAATAGAGGGTGGAGCGGTTGCTGTCAAGGATGGAAAAGTGACGGCGGTCGGGAAAGAAGAAGCGTTGCGTTCTATTGAAGCTGAGGAGGAAATTGATTGCGAAGGTAAGCTTGTTACGCCAGGACTTGTAGAACCTCACACACATCTAGTATTCGGGGGCTCACGAGAGCATGAAATGGCATTGAAGCAACAAGGCGTCCCTTACCTGGAAATTTTGCAACGGGGTGGAGGTATCCATTCAACTGTTAAGGCGACCCGTGAAACATCAGAAGCGGAATTGTTTGATAAGGCAAAATTTCATATGGAACGGATCATGTCTTATGGCATTACCACAATGGAAGCGAAAAGTGGTTACGGATTAGATTATGAAACAGAAATGAAGCAGTTGCGAGTGGCAAACCGTTTGAATGAGGAAACTTCAATGGATATTGCCTCGACTTTTCTGGGGGCTCACGCTATTCCTGAAGAAATGAAAGGAGATCCCGACGTTTTTTTACAAAAGATGGCGGATATGCTACCCGAGATCAAGAATAACAGCTTGGCCGAGTTTGTCGATATCTTCTGTGAAACCGGTGTATTCTCCGTAGACCAATCGAGAGCTTTCCTTGAAAAGGCTAAAGAGGTCGGTTTCCAGGTGAAAATTCATGCTGACGAAATTGATCCATTAGGTGGGGCCGAGTTGGCTGCCGATCTTGGAGCGATTTCAGGAGACCACCTGGTCGGGACTTCCGATGAAGGGATGAGGCGATTAGCTGAAGAAGGAACCATCGCCGTGTTACTACCGGGAACCTCCTTTTACCTTGGGAAAGAAAACTATGCCCGCGCGCGTAAAATGCTTGAAGCTGGTGTAGCAGTTGCTTTATCTACGGATTTCAATCCAGGGAGTTCTGTGACGGAGAATCTGCAGTTCATTATGAATCTGGCAGCCTTAAAATTAAAAATGAAACCGGAGGAAATCTGGCATGCTGTCACAGTCAATGCCGCCTATGCCATTGGTCGGGGAGAGTCAGCAGGGAAAATCGTAACAGGGCGAACAGCGGATATGGTTATATGGGACGCGCCGAACTACCTTTATATTCCCTATCATTATGGTGTTAATCACGTTAATACCGTTTTGAAGGCTGGAAAGAAAGTGTTTGAAAGGGGACAGATCCATGGCTAAGATCACACACTTGTATCCAGCGGGGAAGGCGGGATTCGTTGATAGTGAAGTCACAAAAGCCCATGAACTTCTTCATTCCTGGCAAGGGGAGAAAGTGAATGGATTCGGTATTCTCGGAGCTCCGCTCTCTAAACCGTCGATTAGCCATTCCGGGGCGGCAGAAGCCCCTGCTGCGATAAGAAAGGCCCTTTCTTCTTATGCAACCTATGCAATTGAAGATGAACACGACTTGAAAGATGTTCGTCTATACGATCTTGGGGACGTTCAAATGCATGTTACCGATTTAATTGAATCCCAGTTGCGGATTGAGAATGCTTACAAGAAGCTGTTTCAATCAAACCCGGATATGATTCCGATTGTTCTGGGTGGAGATCATTCAGTCAGCCGCCCCAGTATTAAGGCTTTTTCAGAGGCTAAAGGCACAGTTGGTGTGATTCAGTTTGATGCCCATCACGATTTGCGCAATTTAGATGACGGCGGCCCGTCCAACGGTACACCGTTTCGTGGATTGATTGAATCTGGTGTTTTGAAAGGTGAACATCTTATCCAGATCGGCATCCGGAATTTCTCGAATAGCCGCGAGTATCATGATTATGGGAAAGATCATGGTGTGACTATCTACACGATGAAGGATGTCAGAGAGCGCAAAATAACAGAGATATTGAATGAAAGTATAAATGCGCTTAAGGATAAAGTCGACTGTATCTATATTTCTGTCGATATGGATGTGCTGGATCAGGCTTACGCACCAGGATGTCCGGCGATTGGGCCAGGCGGTATGGACAGCCAAACTTTGTTGGAAGGTATAAAGTTTCTTGGCCGTCAATCTGCCGTACGAGGAATGGATATTGTAGAAATTGATCCAACGATTGATTTCAGGAACATGACAAGTCGGGTTGCCGCCCATGTTGTCTTAAATTTCATTCTGGGTTATCAAAAAAGCTGAAGTTTTGAACTTCAGTTTTTTTCTGCCCTCTTGAAACCTTTTGAGTTTACGAATCGTATTATTAATAGATTGTAGAATTCACGAATATGTGATTTTTTACATCGCACAGGCTTCGTTTTTGTGGGAAAATTAGATTGAGGGGGGAGCCGAATGGTAAACTGGATGAAGAAAATATTTGTCACGTTTGTTGCCGCTTTAACGTTCGGTATCGTTGTCCCCAACTCCCACGTTACAACGGATCGGGCTCACAATTCCAAGGCAAACCGACTTGAGAAATCGTCGAATGAATTGGATGTGAACGTCGAAACGGTAGCCGTAGAAGAAAAGGACACTGATACTGAATCTGAACCCGAGTATTCACCTTCTTCGTGGGAAGAGGCTGCTGCTTCCGTTTTGGATACGGACGAGCTTCGCAATCAGTTCAAGATGTATACAGTGCAGCAGGTGGAACAGCAAGGATTTCAAAAATTCGGGCCAGTGATTTCCGATCAGGTTGGAGAAGAGTATTTGAGAGCGATCTTACCGGAGGTTGAAACCGTAATTGATGGCGTTGCGACCGGAACGGATGAGGAAACGCTGCGAAACCTTGCAATATCCGGATCACCGGCAGGTGGATTTGGAGAAAAGATTCTTCATATCTATGATTCCAGAAACGGACAAGATCTTATTAGGTTCCATGTCAGACGGGATCATCCGCCATTGGATGGTTACTGGTTTAACTTTCACTACCATATTCCTTCTGATGAATTTCAGGAGCATCATGATTTAGGCAATATTTTTTGGGATAAAGACACGCCTCCGCAATGGATGGCTTAAGCGTATCGAATTCGGTACGCTTTTTTTCATTCTTCCGTTTCATTCCAGCTTGCAGGGATTTCAAGGTACGGCGTCGAATTTTTCCATAACAGGGTGTCACGTTTCTATATTCGGTGCCTTTGGCATCCATTTTTATTACTGATTTAAGGAGAAGACAAGATGGAAATACGTCAATTCAAAGAAGCAGATGCGGAACAATATCGGGCGTTAAGACTTGAAGCTCTGATCAAGGAACCGGAGGCATTCGCAAGTTCCTACGAAGAAAATCGAAGAAAGCCGTTGGCACATACGATTGAAAGAATTCGCGCTCAATCTGAAAACAATATCAGCCTTGGCGCCTTTCAGGAAGAAAAATGTGTAGGGATGGCGGTATTGATAAGGCAGACAGCTAAGAAAATGGCACATAAAGCCAATCTATTAAGTATGTATGTGTCTGCTGAGGCAAGAGGAAAAGGAATCGGGAAAGCGTTATTGAAAGAAGTCGTTGATCACGGACGCCAAATGGAAGGATTGGAACAGATTCAGTTAACGGTTGTTTCTACAAATGAAGCGGCCAGAAACTTATATTTATCCGCCGGGTTCAGTGTTTATGGGAAAGAAGCGAAGGCGATGAAAATCGGGGAACGATATTATGATGAGGACTGGATGACATTGCTCTTGCATAACGTTTGATCGGAGGGTGATAGACGATGAGAAATTATGAGATTGCCGTAATCCCGGGCGACGGGATTGGAAAAGAAGTTGTCCCGGAAGCGTTGGAAGTTCTACATACAGTAGCTGAGCTACACGGCGGCCTGTCTTTTCAATTTACGGAATTCCCCTGGGACTGTGATTATTATGCGAAAAATGGGAAAATGATGCCTGAAGACGGGATTGAACGGTTACGGGAGTTCGAAGCTGTTTTTCTTGGAGCTGTCGGAAATCCGCAGTTGGTTCCTGACCATGTTTCCTTATGGGGCTTATTGATCAAAATCCGAAGGGAGTTTGAACTGGCTGTTAATATTCGGCCGGCAAGGTATTTTCAAGGCTTGCAGTCTCCGTTGGTCAATCCTAACGACTTTGACTTGATTGTGGTACGTGAGAATAGTGAAGGGGAATACAGCGAAGTCGGCGGACGGATTCATAAAGGGAAAAACGAGGTAGCTATTCAAAATGCGGTATTTACCCGAAGAGGAACGGAAGCGGCCATGCAGTACGCTTTTCAATTGGCTGAAAAGAGAAGAGGCCATGTGACCAGCGCCACCAAATCGAACGGCATCGTTCATTCCATGCCGTTTTGGGATGAGGTCTTTAAAGAAATCAAACAAGGGTATCCTGAAATCGCTACTGCTTCGAATCATATTGACGCTCTTGCATCCTTTTTCGTGACCCGTCCGGATACTTTCGATGTGATTGTGGCCAGTAATTTATTTGGTGATATCTTAACCGATATCGGTGCGGCGATCATGGGGAGTATTGGAATTGCGCCGTCCGCGAACATTAATTTGAACGGGAAACACCCTTCGATGTTTGAACCGGTTCACGGATCAGCTCCTGATATTGCCGGACAAGGGATTGCAAATCCAATCGGGCAGATTTGGACAGCCAAGATGATGTTAGATCATTTCGGAGAGGAAGAACTGGGGAAGATGTTGCTTGAAGTAGTCGAAAGTGTGATCGCGGATGGAATCAAAACTAGCGATATAGGCGGAAAAGCCTCAACAAGAGAGGTGGGAACGGAAATTTGCAGGAGGTTGAAAACACTGTAAAAGGATGGCCCCTAGTGTTGGGGTCATTTTTTTATTGGAAAACCATACCTGATGTTCCTTAAATCCACTATTGAGAGTTGGGCCGTTCCTTTTTATACTGTAAACGTATCAAAAAGGGGGTCTCTGAATCTGTGAAGAGGAGGAGACAAAATATGTTACAACGTCTGATGATTTCCTTCGTGGCCATATTGATGCTGGGGATCGGGTCCGCCGCTTTCGCGCCTTTGGACAAGGCAAACGCTTCGGCTCCTGTCCTTGAAGAAGGAGATCACTATGGTTACGTTTGGGGGTTGCAGGAACGTTTGCAACAACTCGGACTATATGGAGGAGAAATAGACGGGCTGTTTGGTCCGTTGACAGAGCTAGCTGTCATAGATTTTCAAAAGAGAAACGGATTATCCGCAGATGGGGCGGTTGGCAATCATACTTGGAAGGCGCTAAGAAATAATACCTTCACTGTCGACCAAATACAATTGCTCGCTCAGTTGGTATATGCCGAAGCACGCGGAGAATCTTTGAAGGGTCAGGTTGCCGTAGCTTCCGTCGTTTTAAACCGTATCGACTCAGGAAAGTTCCCGGACACGGTAAGCGGCGTGATCTATGAACGTCATGCCTTTACTTGCGTCCAAAACGGAACCTTTTATGACCAGCCGAACAAAGAAGCCTATCGGGCCGTTTATCTGGCAATTCAAGGTTGGGATCCGTCTTACGGTTCCTTGTACTACTTTAATCCGAGTAAAGCGAAATCTGACTGGATTTGGTCAAGACCGCAAACAGTCCAGATTGGACATCATATTTTCGCGAAATAAATTTACCGTTCTCTGTATGGAGAACGGTTTTTCTATATACAAAAGGGAAATGATTATAAGTTTCTGATAAAATAAAGACAAGACAATAAAGCAGACAACTGCATGATTGAACATATTGTGGGGATGGCATTTAGAAGTTGCAAAACAAACACATAATGGGAGGAATCTATTATGAAAGCGATTGTGGTTTCACAGTTCGGCGGGGCGGAAAACTTAGAATACAAAGAGATAGACCGGCCAGTTCTTGAAGAAAATGAAATACTCATCCGTGTTGAAGCAACGGGTGTCAATTTTGCGGACATTAAAGCACGTGAAGGCAGGTATCATGGAGGTTCGAATCCTCCGTTCATTCCGGGATTGGATACTGCCGGTACCATTGAGGCTGTAGGATCCGGAGTGAAGCGCTTCCGTGCTGGCCAACGGGTTATTGCTTTTGTTAACGGCGGCTCTTATTCCGAATATGCGGTTGCGGACGAACATTTAACTTTTGAACTTCCGGACAATGTTGATTTTGAAACGGGAGCTGCCTGTCCTGTTGTCGCATTCACCTCCTATCATTTACTTCATAAAGTCGGTAGAATCCAAGATGGAGAGACGGTATTGATCCATGCCGCCTCCGGTGGAGTTGGAACAACGGCTATCCAGTTGGCGAAAATTCTTGGCGCCGGAAAGGTTATAGGAACCGTCGGCCGCGATGAGAAGAAAGAAATAGCCCGACAAGCCGGAGCCGATGCGGTCATTAATTATGAAAAAGAAGATTTCGTTGAACTTGTTCAACAGATGACGGATGGCCGGGGAGCCGATCTTATACTTGATTCCATAGCCGCTGATACAGGAGAAAAGAGCATGGAATGCCTGGCGATGTATGGGCGGATGGTCAATTTCGGAAACGCAGGCGGAAGGCCGTCCAATATTCAATCGAAAGATTTACACGCCAGTTGCCGCGCGGTGCTGGGTTTCAGTCTCGGAACGACTCGCAATCGCAGGCCCGAATTATTACAGGATTCCGCTGAAAAGGTTCTTCAGTTCCTGGCGGAAGAGAAGTTGAAAATGGTCGTCTGCAAGAGATTGCCGTTAGCGGAGGCGAAAGAAGCTCATAAATGGATTGAGAACAGGCAAAGCACGGGGAAAGTGATTCTGGTACCTTAAACATAAAGGCGGTTGACGTTCAATGACGTCAACCGCTTCATTAACCCAATAATTTATAAGGCAACCAGGTTACGATATTAGGGAAAATGCTGAATATCACAATGGCTACAGCGATGACCACAATATAAGGAATGGAACCCTTTAATATATCCGAAGTCGGAACCTTAGGAGCAATTCCTTTAACAACAAACAGATTAAGGCCAACCGGTGGTGTAATCAGACCCATTTCCATGTTTATTGACATAATGATACCGAACCAGATTGGATCAAACCCGAGTGTCGTGATAATCGGATATAAAATCGGCGCAGTCATCAAAATAATCGCAACCGGCAACAAGAAACAACCTAAGATTAACAGAAAGAGATTAATGAAGAGTAGGATCCACCATTTCGACATCTCTAAACTAGCAATCAAGTTTGCCAGGTCCTGTGGAATGGATAGAAAGCTCATAACCGTTCCAATTACAGCAGAAAAGGCGATAATCAATAGAATCATAGTGCTTTCTTTTGTCGATTCCAATAATATATTCATGAATTTCTTCCAAGTCATGGATCGATAAGTGACCAATACCATGATCAAGGCAAATATAGCACCAACTGCCGCTGCTTCACCAGGCGTTGCAAATCCGCCGTAAAGGGCTCCTAATATTGCGACAAGTAAGGCGACAAAGGGAAGTACTTGTAAGAAAGCTTGCATTCTAGACTTCCATGAATAAGAGGTGACTTCAGGTATTGCATCTCCGGAGCCAAATTTAAAGACGCCTTTCCTTTCCATTACTGTAGCGATATAAATCCACACACAAAACATAATTGTCAGGATAATCCCGGGAATTATGCCTCCCATGAATAATTGTCCAATAGATTGTTCCGTTGCAATTCCGTATAAAATCAAGGTGACACTGGGGGGAATAAGAATACCAAGAGTTCCTCCCGCAACAATGGCCCCCGTAGCAATGGCGTTGGGGAAATTTCGCTTTTGCATTTCCGGAATAGCTACTTTTCCGATAGCAGCTGCCGTTGCTGCACTAGAGCCACATAGCGCGGCGAACAAAGCTGAAGCGGCAACGGAACTGATGGCCAATCCACCCGGTAAGCGACCCAGCCATTTTTGAGCGGCATTAAATAATCCGGTTCCGGCACGTGAATTGGCGAAAATCGCCCCCATCAAGACAAACAACGGAATCGCCAGTAACGAAAAGTTATCCAAAGATTGATAGGTGAAGTTCGCAAACAATTCAAATTGTGCAGGGTCAAGAAAGAGCAAGATTGCTGCTATAGCAACGAGGCCTAAAGCAAAGGCAATAGGCATACCAGCCATTAGAAGGACAATAACAGCGATTCCCATAAAAATTCCGGCAGTAAATGAACCCATGACACATCACTCCCTAATAGTATTACTCCGTCGAATTTTTATCAGACGGTTTCCTGTGACTCTTCTTCTGATTCCTGGCGTCCACCGTTTTTAAAGCAGATGATCTCCTCATAAATGAGGCTAAGGAATTGCAAGGAGACAAGTGCCATGCCTAGCGGCAATATAAAATATGGAATCGTTAACGGCGGTCCCCAAAGCGTTTCCGAATGCCATCCTTTCTCCGTGGCGATCCACCACATGTGCCAAGCCCGGTAATCAAGAAGAACCGTTAAGACAAGACCGAGTATGGATACGATGATACGAACGCCGCTTTGAACTCGAGGGGGGAGCTTCACAACGACAAGATCCACATAAACATGCGCGCCGTGTTTCAGCCCATAGGCAGCACCTACGAAGCCAACGAACATTAATAAATAAATGCTTAATTCGGTTTGCCAAATGGTTGGAATCCCAAGAAAATATCGAACCAAAACCTTGTAAAAAATAATAAGTGCGGCAAAAAACAAAGCAAAGGCACTAAGATAGCCGCTCATTTCGTTGATCCAATTGATAGCTCGGATGAAAATCGGTTTACGGCCCTTTTCCTCGCTCATTAAAGTTAACCTCCTTTAAACAACGCGGCAATAACTTTTTTTCAAAAGAGGGGCTGTGGCCAACGAATGCCGGACACAGCCGCATCTTTTTGAAATTTACTTTTGCCCAACTTCTTTTGCTAGTTGCATTAATTCTTTTCCGCCTTCAACATTGTTGGCAAAGTCATCCCAAATCGGTTTGGCTAAGTCAACCCATTGTTGGAAAGCATCATCTGTCATAGGAACAACATTTACGCCTTTATCCTTGAACAATTTCGTTACCCTTTCATCATCTTTCTCAGATGCGCTGTAGGCCCATGGCTGCAATTCAGCCGCGACATCTTCAAGGATTTTTTGCTGGTCAGAAGATAAGCTGTTCCATGTATCCATGCTGATCAGAAGGGGTTCAAACATAAACCAGAATGTGTTTTGTAAAGAAGATGTGTAAGATTTAACCTGTTCATAGAGCTTGTATGAAGCAAATGAAGAGTTAGATGTTACACCTGCGTCCAAGACTCCTGTTTGAAAAGCCTGGTACATTTCTGAAGATGACATGCTGGTAATTCCGGCGCCGGCAGCTTTAAGCATAGCTTCTACACGGTCTCCGGCTGCACGCATAACCATTCCGTCTTTGACGTCTTTCGGTGAAACGACTGGATCTCCCATAGAACCGATGGCTCCGGCGTTCCATACCCATATCAGAATCTTGACGCCGTGCTCCTGAGTGATTTCATCCAATTTCTTACCAATTTCGGATGTTTCCCAGGCTTGAGCCGTATCATGGTTTTTAATAAGAGCTGGCATAAGGGTAATTCCGTATTGCGGAACTTTTCCGCCGGCATAGTCTAACGGGTATACACTCATATCAAGCGATCCGTTTAACATGGCCTTGTATTGTTGTTTCGATTTAACCAATGATGAGGATGGATAAATTTTGATATTAATATTTCCGTTGGATTTTTCTTTGACTTTTTCAGCGAATTTCTTTGCCAGAACGGCTCGGAAGTCGCCGCCATCACCGGTCGGTTTCGGCCACTGGTGTGAAAGCTTTAAAGTAACAGGTTCTCCGCTGCTCCCGCCGCTGTCTCCGTCACCACCGCCCGAAGCGTTTCCTCCATTGTCAGAGCCGCCGCCTCCACAGGCTGCTAAGATGCCAATCATCAAAACAAAAGCGAGCCCCAGACTGAACAACTTTTTCATGTTTTAAGAACCTCCCTTTTTTTATAAAACCTATCATGTAATCGCTTACTATTTTTGAAAACTAGCACCTCCTTAACTTAATATAAGGTCAACTGTCGACAAAACTTTAATTTAATAGTATATGCTTTTATCCAAAATTGCAATACAATTCTCAAAAACTTTTCACATGATTGTTGAATTTTCGCCAAAAATGGCATATGATAATCATATAAAGTCAACTGTCGACAATTCGGCTTCTGTCGGATGAATGTTATAATATCTCTTAATAAGAGTCGTTCAATCAATTCTGACAGGAGGATTTAACATGGGCAAGAAGCAGTTAATTGACAATAATTCATTGTCGAATATCATTGCCGAAAGAATTACTGAACAAATCATGACCGGTGAATTACAACCCGGAGAGAAAATTGTGGAAACAACGTATGCCGAGGAATATGGCACAAGCCGGGCACCCATCCGGGAAGCGTTGTATTTACTTGCTATTGAAGGTCTCGTTGAACGTGTGCCGCGAAAAGGAGCCGTCGTCAAAGGCTACACGAACTTTGAGATGTATGATTTGCTGGAAATCCGAATGATGCTTGAAAATCTTGCAATGAAGCGTATTGCCGAGAAGGGAGTCGGGTTGTCCATCGTTGAAGAAATGGAAAGCCTGATCCCTTTAATGGAGAAAGCAAGAAGTCATGAACGGTATGCCGAGTTGAATCACCAATTTCACTCTCTCATCATTAAAATGAGTAGAAGTGAAGTTGTGATGAATATGTATTCCCGGCTCGGTTTGCCGTTATTGACATTGCAGACTATGTCTTTTCTGGAAGAGCGTTATGTTATGAAGTCGCTTCAGGAACATCGTGTGATCATTGAAATGTTAAAAATCGATCGAGTGGATCGAGCTCAGGAAATATTGGAGCAGCATAACCGAGATGTCATCGGGAGAGTTGAAAGTACCATTGCCGAAAAGAAAATCGAATGACAGCAACTGAGGAGTGGTGAAATGAGGGTAACGATAAGCCGCATCGAGAAAAATGGGAAAATATCGCTTCAGGAAAGCGGCGGTATTGCGATCGTGACCATCTATCGGCCGGCCTTCAAGAATGCTTTGACGGCAAATATGTGGAAAGAACTATACAATGTCGCTAATAGAATTTCGCAATTTCAGAAAACAAAAGTTGTCATCCTGAGAGGGGCCGGCGGCCTGTTTACGGCCGGTTCGGACATTAAGGAATTCAACCGGATGACGATTGAAGAGGCAAATGAAGCTTTCCGTCTCATGGAACAAGCGGTTTCAGCTTTTGAAAACCTCAGGTTGCCGACAATTGGCGTCATCAATGGTCCGGCAATGGGTGCGGGACTTGAACTTGCTTTGTCATGCGATTTGCGGATTGGAACTTCCAGAACCAAGATGGGGATGCCGATAGGGAGGCTTGGTATCACGCTAAGCAAGAAATTCACAAAGCGAATCATGGATTTGATCGGACCAAGCCGAATGAAAGATCTCGTTTATACGGGAAGATTGCTGAATCCTCAGGAAGCGAGAGATTGGGGAATGATCAATTATTTAATAACGGATAACGAAAATCCCGATCATTTCGCAACGAAACTGGCGGAAAAGGTCAAGCAGCAATCCACTCCTTCGCTGCGCGCGGTTAAAGAAGCAGTCGCCTTCAGCAGACCGTCTCTGGAGTTACCGTTGAAAAGTGAATTCGAATCAAGTGTGGATCCGGATGACTTTCCGGAAGGAGTTCGGGCCTTTGTAGAAAAACGAAAGCCAAAGTTTAAGGAGTGAATGCTGCATGTTGCCGCTGCAAGGAATCAAAATTATCGATCTAACACGTATATTAAGCGGCCCGTTTTGTACGATGACACTGGCAGATTTGGGAGCCGAAGTTATTAAAATTGAGAGCCCGAATGGCGACGATACAAGAGAGTGGGGACCGCCTTTTATTGGAGACGAGGCCGCCTATTTCTTAAGCGTGAACCGTAACAAGAAAAGCATCGTCCTGAATTTAAAAGAAGAAAAGGGAAAAGAAATCTTTCTTAAATTAATCGCGGATGCTGATGTTGTCGTGGAAAATTTCCGCCCTGGAACTTTGGGTCGCCTTGGAATAGGTTATGAGACATTAAAGGAGAGGAATCCACGCATTATCTTGGCCTCGGTTTCAGGTTTTGGACAAACAGGTCCTTATGCGCAGAAACCAGGTTATGACGTCCTTGCTCAGGGAATGGGCGGTTTGATGTCCGTTACCGGCGAACCGGGAAAAGCCCCTGTGAAAGGCGGTTATTCATTGGCGGATATAGGTGCCGGTATGTGGGCAACGGTTGGCGTGTTGGCTGCTTTACGGGAACGGGAGGTTTCAGGTGAAGGCCAGTGGGTGGATGCCTCTTTATTGGATACGATGATATCATGGCAAACCTATCTGGCGGGCAATTATTTTGCCACCGGGAAAGATCCTCAGCCAATGGGAGGGGCACATCCCAATATTGTTCCCTATCAAGTTTTTGAAGCCTCAGACGGTTATTTTATCCTTGCTGTAGGAAATGACCAGTTATGGAAGAACTTCAAAGAGGCCATGAATATGGAGGTTTTGCAAGACCCCAAGTTCACCACAAACCCTGACCGGGTTGAGAATCGTGACGAACTCATCTCTTTATTAAACGAAGCGTTTCGCAAAGAAACAGTTGAAGAATGGATTTCCCGTTTCGAAAATGTGAAAATTCCGTGTGGACCGGTTAACAAGTTTTCCGATATTCTTAATGATCCCCATGTGAAAGAACGGGAGATGGTGGTTGATGCGGAACATCCGTCAATCGGGGACTTTAAGATGCTTGGTTTACCTGTGAAGCTATCCAGAACCCCGGGCAAAATTCAAAGTGTTCCACCAGGGCTTGGGGAGCATACGGGTGATATCTTAAGCCAGTTGGGTTATAGCCAGGAAGAAATAGATTCATTTGAGAAGGATGGAGTTACGAGGAAAAAACAATAATACTGTCGACAATCGACCTAAAGGGAAGGAGGTTCAATATGATCATTGACCCGAATGATTTAACTCCGAAACAGATGTATAAATTATTAATCGGTTCCGTGGTCCCCAGGCCTGTTGCCTGGACCTCAACTGTCAATAGAGATGGACTTTATAACATTGCTCCTTTCAGTTTTTTCACAGTCGCCTCAAGGCAACCCCCGATGCTATGCATTTCGATCGGACCGGGAGACGGTGAACGAGAAGGAACCATTAAAGATACATTGATCAATATTCGAAGTCAAAAGGAATTTGTCATTAATGTTGTTTCCCTGCCGTTGGCGAATCAAATGCAGAAGACCTCAGAAGCATTCGGCGCTGATAAAGACGAGTTTACCGAAGCTGGGTTGACTGCGGAAAAAAGTGTGATCGTCAAACCTCCAAGAATCAAGGAAGCCGCCATTCAAATGGAATGTAAATTGGAACAAATCATTCCGCTCGGAAGTGATCATCTCGTAATCGGCCGTTTGTTGAAATACCATATCCGTGATGATCTTTATTATGAGAATGGGAAGGTCGATCTTGAGGGGTTGAAGCCTGTTGGCCGTCTTGCAGGAAATTACACTGTGGTTGAGAAGCTTTTCAAATTGCCGCACTCTGATCTTGATTCTCTTGTGTCGAAATAATAAGGTTCCCATGCCGAGTGTCAAAGAAGACGGGCATGGGATTTTCTGAAGATCGAGCGCGTTTATTAAGAAGATTCATCTTTAATGATTTTTGTAATGTGTAAATTCACGTTAAGCAATTCCAGTTCGAAAAAGTTCATGAAGTCTTCATTCACTTTTTGTTGAACTGCTTTTAGGGCGGTGCGGAGATCTCTTTCCGGAAGATATTTCATAGTCAAATCCAAAGAAAGGGAAGGAAGCCCTTTTAAATCCAGATTGACTTTGTCACAAGAAAGCACTTCCGGAATGGAAACGGCGGCATATTTTGCGATTGCCTCGAAAACACCTTCCGAAATATGTAAGGTGTTTCGGTGGAAATGGGGTTGGATAATCGTTGTTTCGCCAATCAACTCTTTTTTCGGAGAGAAAATTTTCGCACCTTGTCTTATCAGTTTCTTTAAGAAACTTTCTTCTACTTGGACATGAGGAATCGGCATAATATGATTGCCTTGGGTTCTTCTGGAAAATAAAGCGATTTTGATTTCACTTGAAGTTCGAATCTCTTCGATTCGGACAAAGTAATTAATTGAATCGAGTTCGAGTTTCTCGGCAATTAGATTCACCATGTTTTTGGAAGTTCCAATGAGCAAAATCTTGTCGATGGCCAGCACCTGAAGGGCCTTCCGTACCTCAGCTGCGTGGTTTTCATCGAAAAAAGTTGCCCGTTTCACGGCTTTAATATAATTTTTCTCGAATTTTGCGGAGGTACCCGCGATTTTTTTTCCTTTAAAAATGAGTAATCCATCATCAATGATTGCTGGGATATTCTCCTCATAGGCATAGGTGAGTGCACTTGTGCTTTTTCCGGTGCCGCTCTTCCCATATAATGCATAAACCTTCATAGTTTTGTCTCCTAGAACAATGATGAGAGTATTATAGCTGATGGTTTTTCGGTTTGCAAATGATGATGCGGGGGATTTGATGATGCATTCCAAAGTATATGATTTCTCGACGGAATTTGATGTAAATGAGGCTTACATAGCGAAAGGGTGGACGGATGGATTGCCGATTGTGCCTCCCACTGAGGAAAGGGTTCAGCAAATGCTGGATTTTGCAGGGATGTCACCCGATTATGTAATGGGTGGAATTCCGGAAAGAAAAAAGATATTTACAGCGGAAAAAGTGGCTATAAATGCGGTGATGGCAGGCTGTTTGCCGGATTATTTCCCGGTCGTTATCGCCGCGGTTACCGCGTTGAGTGATGAGAAATTCAATCTTCATGGTCCGAGTGCCAGCACTCATGGAGCCGGGATGTTCGTTATTGTGAATGGTCCCGTTGCGGAACAGCTCGGGGTTAACAGTGGACAAAATGTTTTCGGACCGGGTCACCGCGCAAATGCGACGATTGGCCGCGCGATTCGTCTTGTTCTTCATAACCTCGGAGGCGGTCTTGAATTTGATCGGGCTACACTGGGACAGCCAGGGAAAATTTCCTATTGTGTCGCAGAAAAAGAAACAGAATGGATACCCTTGCATGTCGAGAGAGGATTTGATCGTGAGCAAAGCACGGTTACCGTAATTGCAGCGGAAGGGCCTAATCAAATACAAAATCATTCGGCTACGGAGCCGGAAGGGATTTTGATGACTTTGGCGGACCGCATGTCTGCAGTCGGTACATTTAATATGACAAAGAATCAGCAATTTACAGTAGTGCTTTGCCCGGAGCACTACCGGACCTGTTACGCAAAAGGCTGGGATAAACAAAGGGTGAAAGAATTTTTGTTCAAGCACGCGAGAAGATCGGTTGCTGATATGAAACGGTATGGGATTTTGCCGGGGAAAATTACAGATGAAGATTATAAAAATATGAACTGGGCTGTCCCGTCCCCAGATGATATTTTACTGATTGTGGCAGGTGGGGAAGCCGGACGTTTTTCAGCCTGTATTCCGGGCTGGGGTACCAAAGAGCAAACACAAGCGATCACCAGGTCGATCAAGTCATGTACAGGTGGCGGCTGACAGCTTTAGGAGCTCATTCGGTGAATGGGCAAAGGTTTCGTATTTTTATGTAGATGTATTAAATCAAAAATGCGAGATTTGAGGTGAAACCCATGGAGAGTATGCAAGTATTGGATCCAACTAATGAAGCGATTTCGACAGAATTATCCAGATGCGAGCGACTGAATACACTTGAAGGAAAGGTTCTGGGTGTAGTCGATAATGGCAAGCCTAATTCGGATATTGTTGTGAAGACAATCAGCCAGAAGTTAAAAGAAGAGTATCAACTGCGGGATGTCATATGTTTTCGCAAGCCTTCCTCCTCACACCAAATTCCGCACGATGAAGCCGAGAAACTAGCCAAACAATGTGATGCTGTGATTACCGGAACAGGTGACTGAGGATCTTGCAGGTCGGGCAGTTTGCTCGATGCATTGGTGATGGAAAGATTCCAGGTTCCGGCAGGGGCTGTGTTAACCGAACCGTTCGCACCATCGGGAAAGGCGATGGCTATGGCGCAAGGTTTCCCAGACTATCCGTTTGCGGTCATTCCTCATCCAATAGCCGCAACGGAGATAGAGGTGCTGAAAGAGAGAGCGATTCAGGTTATAGAAGATGTCGTATCGCTTCTGATTATAAAGGAATGAAGAATCCGTGGTGGACAACTGCGGATCTTCTTTTTGTGAAACAGATTTTTTTACAGAAAACGAAAGGTGCTATAAAATAATATCATACTATACTTATATGAATTAGAGGTGATTTGGTATGTCGATGCGTTCTGTAAATGAGGAGCGTTTTCAAACAGAGTCAGAGCAGAGAAAGCCGAAGCTGCTGTCTCCGCAAAAATCATCGATAATAGGGGCTATTATTGTTGCACTAATCTTAACTTACTTTGCCATAAAAGTTGCGGGGCTTCAGATGGTCATTTTGCTTTGGATTGGGTTATTGCTAGGATACACCCTCTTCCATGCCAGGTTCGGGTTTACATCGGCTTTTCGGCAGCTGTTATCTGTCGGAAACAGTAAGGCATTACGTGCCCACATGTTGATGTTGGCAGTTGCCTGTACCTTGTTTGCCCCGATCCTTTCATTAGGAATTGGTTTCTTTGGAACCAGCCCTCAAGGTTATGTATTTCCTGTGGGTGTTAGTGTGATTGTCGGTGGATTTGTGTTTGGTGTTGGAATGCAATTGGGCAGTGGTTGCGCCTCAGGAACACTGTTTGGAATTGGCGGCGGTCGAACCGCATCGTTGGTGACGATCATTGGATTTGTCATAGGGTCGGTCATTGGCGCATGGCACTGGGGATTCTGGGTGAAAGAGATGCCGCATTTTCAGGCCAT
>DASTWO010000120.1:0-21590 GCA_035776675.1 Caryophanales bacterium | reverse complement strand
ACCTGAGTTGCTGCGGCTTGATCGGATGATGCGAAATTCTGCTGATCATTTCGGACAATGGTAATGCCATCATCATTTTCTATCTTCGACTTGTGATGAGGTTCTATTTGTTTGCCTTTGATTCCATAGTTTTCCGCTTTTCCGTCAGCACCCACACTTTGTTGTTGCTCCGTATTTGATGAATCCAAAGCCGCATTATTTCCAGCCGCGCTGTTCCGCCCGGCACCACTGGCAATTTGCGTGGTATTGGGAGCAAAATTAATCTGGTTGTTAATGACGATCACGACTCTGGGAGAATGGCTTGATCCTTCATGATCGTGATGCCGGCCCCTTCTTCCTGCCGAATTCTTATTATCGTGCTCTCTCTTCTCCATATGGACTCTCTCCTTTCACAACTTTATAGTACAAAGTATGTCTTGTACTCTCTTATGAAACGGACAAATGATATAGTGAAGGACCCAGATTACTATATTGATAGTCACGGGCACAATAAATAATCAGGAATTTTCATGATCAGCTTGGGGATCTTGCCCGGTAATGCCGTAGAAAAACATCGTTATGAGTTCCTTGGAAAGTTGAGCATTTTCCCCTTCATCTCCAAGAAGATCGACCCAATTCGGCGTATTCTTAAACATATTGAAATAAAATAAGATGGCTTTGGTGGAAAGTTCCTTGTTCACGTAGCCTTGTTCTTGCCCCTCTTTGAAAAAGTCGATTAACGATGGCAGAACCTGATTTTCATAAAAGTCGTCGAGAAATTCCCCGATATCCGGATTGTTCGAGGCAAGGGAAGAGCGAATAAAGTCAGGATTTAATTCCCCGGCCAACTTTGTTTCGAAAAAGATAATGTTCTCGATTTTTTCGTAAAAAGGAAGATCGCTCTCCAACAATTTCACATAATCTTCCCAGGTTTGTTCCGTAAGAGTCCGCAATGTATTGTAAAGCAGCTCGTCCTTACTTCCAAAGTAATTATAGATCGTTACTTGTGAGACATTCGCCTTCTTCGCTATTTCCTCAATCGTCACCTTTTGAACACCGTACTTAGAGAAAAGCTCATAGGCCGCACGACGTATCATTTCTTTTTTCCGTTCCTTGCGTTTTTGGAACCCGTCCAATGCTTTTCACCTCAACCATAATGATACTAGATATTATGAACCAAAACAATAAATTTATTTCAAAACCTATTGACATTTTTTGAACCGCCGGATAATATGAAATATATAAAGGGTTTTATTACAAAACGTAAATTTAAAAGAGGTGAATTCGGTGAAAATTGACATCCAAAACCTGACGAAAGTTTTCCCGAATGGCAGAGGGATCTTTGATGTCACTTTCTCCGTTGAAAAAGGGGAAGTATTCGGCTTTCTCGGGCCAAATGGGGCTGGAAAGTCGACGACCATTCGTCACTTAATGGGATTTATGAAACCTGCCAAAGGCACAAGCGCAATAAACGGACTGGATACGTGGAAGGATGCTGCTGACCTTCAAAAATCGGTTGGCTATCTTCCCGGTGAAATCGCTTTTCTGGAGGGAATGAATGGTCTGGCGTTTTTGAATGTCCTTTCGGGCATGCGCGGCATGAAAGATCCATCCCGGCGTGACCAATTAATCGAAAGATTCCAGCTTGACGCCAGGACACCAATTCGCAAAATGTCAAAAGGCATGAAGCAAAAGGTCGGAATCGTGGCAGCCTTTATGCATGACCCGGATATCTTGATTTTGGATGAACCGACATCCGGCCTTGATCCTTTAATGCAACGGATTTTTATCGAACTCATCCTTGAGGAGAAACAACGCGGAAAGACGATATTGTTATCATCCCACAGTTTCCAGGAAATCGAACGGACTTGTGATCGTGCCGGGATCATTAAAGACGGCCGTTTAATTGCTGTCGAGGATGTCCATGATCTGCAAACCATGCAGCGACGGGTGTTCGAGGTCACCGTCGAGGGGCAAACGGACTTACAAACCTTAAAACACTCTGATCTGAACATTGAGGAAGAAGACGGCTATCGGTTGGAAATTGCAGTTCAAGGGGATTATGATCATTTTCTTGATGTGTTGTCAGGCTGCAACGTTCGCAATCTTGATATCCATACACAGAGCCTGGAAGAGATATTTATGCATTTTTATGATAAAGAGGGTGAGAATGATGAGTCACAAACTGTTTATGACGATGTTAAAGGAAAATCAGAAGTCCATTAGTGGTTTTGCTTTCGGAACGGTATTGTATATGTGGATGGTCATCTGGATTTACCCGTCACTTGCGAAATCCAGTGGAATGAATGAAATGCTGCAATCAATGCCAGACAACTTTCTCCGGGCCTTTGGCCTTGAAAACGGCATTCAAAAATTAAGCGATTATTTGGCAGCCGAATTTTACGGGCTGTTGTTCCTGATCATTTTGTCCATCTACTGTGTAATGGCGGGCACCCAACTGGTCGCACGCCTTGTTGATCGAGGATCAATGGCATATTTGCTTTCCACTCCGACCTCAAGGGTGAAGATCGCGATTACCCAACTTAGCGTCCTCATCTTTGGTTTGTTGGTTATTGTGCTTTTTGCTACAGCCGGCGGGGTTTTGGGAACATTATGGATCAGCGGCAGTGCGGAACTGGATATGTCCTTGTTTATTCAAATGAACCTGGTCGGTTTCTTGTTGTTTTTCGTGATTAGTGCTTACTCCTTCTTGTTTTCCTGTTTGTTTAATGATGAGAAGACAGCGACCAGTGTCTCTGCCGTAGTGACCATTGTCTTCTTCGCGCTTCACCTGGTTGGACGATTAAGCCCGGACGTCGATTGGCTGCTGAACTTAACGATATTCAGCGCTTTCGATCCGCAAGAAATTTCAAACGGTACCGCCGACATTCTCATTCCGTCTCTCGGGTTACTAGGAGCGGGGATCATATTGTATGTGTTATCTATCATTGTTTTCCGGAAGAAGGACCTTCCTCTATAAAAAATGCTACAGGCGAATGAGTGGAAGTTAAAGCATCAAGCTTAAGAAAAGCGCGCATCAATCCCTAAAGCTTACGATACTCTTTAACTTCCGCGTCTTTCGCCTGCCGGTATTGACCTTGATATTCAAGAAGTTGGATTTCACAGCCAGGTCCGATATGAACATTGTTCCCTCTGACAACCTCAGCTTTCGTATACTCTAAATCAATTTCATCACCGTCGATGATATCAACAGTCAACCTAACAGCCTTTGAATGGTTCCCCAATCCGAACAACCCGTTGTCTTTTTCAACTTTAATTTGTCTCCCGCCGATTTCCTTCACTTTATTGGAATCCTTCAGACGAATGTCCACGTGTTCGGCATGAAGCAAGCCTCCAATGTTGAACTTTCCCTTCGCTTCAAATATCTCAGCCTCACAATCTCCCTTTACGGTCAATCCTCCTTTCACGGATATATGCTCTCCGGTCAAGTTTCCGGCTACACTCATGGCTCCACGGATGGTCACCTCCCTGGAAAGCACATTGCCTTCAACTTCGGAAGATCCGAGCACCTTCATCTTTTCCGCTTTCAAATCCCCCTGAATCGCGGAGGATCCGCTTATGTGAAAGGATTCGGATTTCACATGACCGTTCACTCGGCCTTCCCCGAAGGTCTTGAATTCAACGCAATCCAAATCGCCGGTAACGGAACCCTCTCCTCTTATGGACACTTTGTGAAACAGGCCGCCGCCGGAACCCCCTGATCCTGTTATTTTCAAATCCCGTTTTGCCGTTTTTTCCATTGCCACCATTCCCTCCATTTGTCAGCCTTACCGCTCGGTCTATACCTGACGCTCACTGTTTGCCTCGTTCCCCAGACTGAATTTCTTTGAGACCCCCGTCCCAAATCCAACGCCGTTCATTAGACTTGCCGCTTTTCTTTCACCTTCGCATCCGCGTCCTCTTGTAAATCTTCCCTATACTCCACGATCCCAATTTCACATCCTGGGCCTATCCGGACACGACTTCCACGGACAACGTCAGCTTTCGTATGTTCCAGGTCAATGTCTTCCCCTTCGATTTTCCCTGCATACAACCTGGCCGGGAAAACGATCTGAAGCCATTTCAACCATCCAAGCAAGTTTTGCCTGACTTTCACAGTCTTACCGTCAATCTCTTTCGCCCGTGCCTCTCCCCGTAAGGTGATATCAATATGGCTGGCACTTAACAAGTCGTTGATCCTGAACCGGCCGTCACTTTCAAAGATTTCCGCTTCACAATCTCCTTCTATGACAACCTTCCCGTTCAGTTCCACTTTCCCCGCCTGCAAGTTCCCGTCAATCACTGTGCTTCCCGCTATCTCAACCTCTTTGCCGGCAACATCCCCATTCACACGAGCATGTCCATTCATTCCCATAGTCAAAGCATCCAAGCTCCCGTTTAAAGTGGCACTTCCATTGACCTCTACAGACCGAGCTTTGATTTCTCCATTTACGATGCCACGTCCATTGCATTCAAAAACGACACAATCAATATCACCCTCGACCGTCCCTTTTCCGTTAATTTCCGCTCTCTGAAAGGACCCGCCTGAGGCGCTTCCCATACCGTTAATGCTTAAATTGTTTTCCATACGCGACCCTCCCGCCTTCAAGCCATTCTTATTTAACCCAACCTTCGTAAATACACTATATAGGATAAAAAAAGCCTCCGCCTCGGGCTGCAGACGGAGATCCGTTACAAGAAATCGATTTTCTCTAATAAGACATTCAATTGATCCACATAAGGGTCACAATCGAACCGGTAGCTTCCCATGTGCCTGAATGCTGCCCGTCAACACTTTAGCCGTAGACTTCAATGCCAAAGGACGGCTTTCATAAGCGGCAACCTGAACAGGCACTTCCGGGAACTCCAGAAAATCAAAAGGATTACGAATTGCGACAGCAACAAGGGAATCCCTTCGCCTTACAAGCAAATCACGAACCAGGTCAACCTGTTTTCTGAATATGGACGAATTATAAGTCACAACAACAACCTGGTCGAAAGAATCACTTTCATACAAAACCCGCTCAATTTCTTCTTCAGTCGGATCAGCGTGAATTTTCCTTTCTGTCACTGCATCCATCATTTCCGAAAGAAAATCACCCAGGGATTCCCCCTGATCGACCGACTCATCAGCAGCGTTTAATGCCTGCAATTCCGGACAAATCACAAAGGTTCGTTTTGACCTGTCTAAAGGAATTTGCTCATTTTCGTCCTTAACAACAGTAATACTCTTCTCGCTAAGCTTCTGAACAAAGTCTCTGTTCTCCTTAAGGAAAATGGTTTCTTTGGCTTCTTCCCAACTCACCGAGTCTCCTTCAAGATTTCGTCTTTTCTTCAGTTCCAGAATTCTGCCTACGGATTCATCGATACGCTTCTCTGAAATCCTCCCGTTTTTCACCGCATTCATGATCTCACGAATCGCTCCGATTTGCCGGTCTTCACGATGGCTGACCAACGCAATATCCGCACCGGCTTCAATAGCCATTACAGCTGCCTTTTCCGTGCCGAAAGTTTCAGAAACGGCATCCATTTCAAGGCAGTCCGTTATGACAACTCCTTTGTAGCCCAGTTCATTACGCAACAATCCACGAACTACATTTGAAGACAACGTTCCGGGATTTCCGGATTCATCAAAAGCCGGAAATACAATATGAGCGGTCATTACCATATCCACACCGTGATCTATGGCTTTCTTAAATGGAACCAGTTCCACCTCGCGAACCCGCTCACGACCGTGAGGAATTTGCGGCAAGGCAAAATGGGAATCATCAGCAGTATCGCCATGCCCCGGAAAATGTTTAACCGCAGCGGAAATATCGGCTTTCTGGTAGCCACGGACGGCTGCGATCCCCAATTCGCTGACTTGAATAGGATCATCACCGAACGAACGTACACCGATCACAGGATTATTCGGATTGTTGTTGATATCGACAGAAGGAGCGAAATTCATATTAATGCCAAGCGCCCTTAATTCAATTCCACTAATTTCAGAAGCCCGCTGCACATCCTGGACATCACCAACAGCACCCAAAGCCATGTTCCCCGGCATCAACGTTATACCATCCGTGATTCTGGCAACCATCCCTCCTTCCTGGTCGATGCCAATAAACAACGGGATCCCGTTGTTCTCCCTTGCATATTCCTGCAATTCATAAGACAACTGATGAACCTGTTTTGGAGATTCAACATTCCTTGAAAAATAAATGACGCCGCCGATCCGTTGTTCGTGAATCATTCTCCTGATTCCTTCAGATGGAACTTTCCCCTGAAATCCGCACATCACCATCTGGCCGATTTTCTCCTCTAGTGTAAGATCTGATAGGTGCAGCATCATCAATCTCCTTTATTTGCTGTTGAATGGGGTTCAAACATAATTTAGTGCCCCCAAATTTGGACAAGGAATGGGGAAAAAGGAACTTCGGATCGTTTGACCAACCTTGTTCCACTCACTGGTATCGATCTTACTGTCAAAGACAATTGATACAAAATCCGCCTGCGATACGATTGTGCTTTCCTCTTGTAAGTTGATTTTCACATGGCCATCACCCAATGTTTCCACGTTCATAAATTTGTTCACTTCAGCATCCTTTTCTTCCAAATAGGGACGTAGCTGTTGAATAAACGCCTCGGAGTTTACCATACACACAGTTCCTTCATTTTTTTCAGAATTTGATTGTGCATATGGCAATAATTCCGGCAATGCTTCATCAAAATAAGGAACATTCACCTCTAAAGAAGACAACCGATATCGGTCAACAGCGGATGTCAGCAAACGAACAACGGCTTCTGTTGTACCGCCCCATTCAATAGCAACGGCTTTTTGGAATTCCGGATGATGCGGAACTCCAATTACGCAAAACCCGATAGTTTTACCGTTTTTTTGAGCGATCAAAACGTGGTGAGTTAGAGAGTCTAGGCCGGCATAGCCTTGCGCATGAATAAGATCAGCCAGATCCCAAAGGCTTTGTTCAAAGGCTGTAGTCCGTTTATCAGCAATTTCCTTTACATCGAACCAGTCTGTCTCACGCAGTTCACGGACTTGGATCTGTCGGGTTGCGTCACCTTCATTATTTCCGCAAGATGACTCATCAAGAACAAGTCGGGTAACGGATCCAAAGGGCACACAACCAAATCTGCGATACAACGGCCGATCACCCGATACAAAAAGCAGGGAGGCTCCAGCCTCCTCAATATGTTTTCTGATTTCTGCAAGAATGCGGCTTGCATAACCACGCCCGCGATAATCAGGATGAGTACACACCGATCCTAACGAGTAAGTCTTAACTTTCGCTTCGTGGATTCTTAAAAAGGACGGAACCAAGCCCATGAAAGCAACAAGCTTGCCGTCCTCAACAGCCCCGAAGCACTGCCCTAACGCCGGGGAGAATAACTTCGGAAAGGCTGTCTCCATTGGTGAAAGGTCCGTCTTCCCAAATACAAGATTAGCCAGTTCCGCTGCTTGCTGATATTCGTCACTCCGTAACAATCGAATGTTCTTCAAAAAATCACTCCAATCAATCTAAACTGCATCATTCATGCCTTTTACAGGGGGAACTTTTCATTATCAGATTTTCAACCCAAAGAGGCGTGATTCTGACCATCATCCCTTAACCGCCCCAGTTGTAAGCCCTTTTTCAATATACTTTTGCAGAAGAATGTAGACGCAGATAACCGGAATCGCTGTCATCACCACAGCCACCGCCAGCAGCCCATAATCTGTTCCATATTTCGTACTGATCATATTCAACAGCACTACAATCGGTTGGACTTCTTCACCCCGGACAAAAATTAGCGAAGAAAACAGGTCATTGTACGTCCACAAAAACACAAATACGGAAACGGTGGCAAAAACCGGCTTTGAAATCGGAAAGAAGATTTTTGTATACATTTTGAAACGGCTGCAGCCATCCATAATGGAAGCCTCTTCTAATTCCTTCGGAATGGTCGCCATATAGGCGGACATCACGAAAACCGCAAACGGCAAATTCCCCGCAGTAGCCGGAATAATCAAAGCCCAATATGTGTTCACCAAGCCCCAATCGGAAAACATGATAAAAAGAGGTACAACTGTTGCAAACGGAGGAATGAGCAAACTCATTACCATGACGGCTTGTATAACTCCGCGAACTCGAAAACTAAATCTCGCCATCACAAAAGCGGCCATTCCACCAAATAGAAGAGTGAAAATGACAGCCCCACCCGCCATAATCAAACTATTTAAGTAGCTATCCCCAATATTGACCAGATCGAAAGCATGTTGATAGTTTGCCAACGTTGGATTCAAAGCCGGTGAAAATGAGTTCTCAACCACTTCTTCAGAAGTTTTGAAAGAATTATTAATCACCCACAATAGAGGAAGAATCGTGGTGGCCGACCATAAACTTAAACAAATATAGACTAACATTCTTGATACCTTTGAAGAGAAAAGCCCGTTTTGTAGCCTTTCCCCTATCGTCAATCTTCTTGCCTTTTGCGACATCATTGCTCACCTCTATCTTATATTGAAAAGCAAGAGGTTGGAAGTTAGCTAGCTTCAACCATTATTTTTTTCCATTAATATACCAAAATCCAGATATCCGGAGTTCCCCGTTCAATACGTAATTTCCTCCTGCTTTAAGAAACGATTGGTAATCAAAGCGATCATGATGCCTAACCCAACAATCAATACCGCGATCGTTGAACCGTATCCCGGGGAAAAAGCCCCGAAGGTTTGATTATACATATAAGTCCCCAGGACCTCTGTTGCATTGACAGGGCCACCGCCTGTTATGGTCAATATGATATCGAATATACGTAATGCCCCGGTAATGGCCAGGATGATACAAACCTTTAAATCATTAAAGATTAACGGAATCGTAATTTTTACCGTTCTTTGAAACCCGCTGATTCCTTCCAGCTCCCCAGCTTCAAAAAAAGAATCCGGAATTTTCATGACAGCTGTCAACAAAATCACAAAATAGAAACCTACATATTGCCAAATGGTTGGAATCGCAACTCCGATTAACGCTGTATTTTCAGATAACCAAAGCACACGGTCAAAACCCAAATTCGTGAGAATGGTATTTAATAGGCCGCCCCGATACAAATAGATCAACATAAACAACAAGCCTATAGCTGTGCCTGAAATAACGACCGGAAAGAAAAAGCTTGTTCTGAAAAAGGATTTCGCATGCTTAATTCTATCAATCAAAACGGCCAGTACCAGTGCAATTCCAACCTGAAAAACAACGGCCAGTACCATCAATTCGAGAGAGTGTAATGTGGCAACCCTTACTATCGGATCCGTAATCAGTCGAATATAATTTTCAAAGCCAACAAAAGTCTGCTCACTTGCGAAACCATCCATTTGGTAAAAGGATAAGGAAATCCCTCTTATGAACGGATAATACAAAAACAACCCGGTAATGATGCCAGCGGGAAGCAGAAATAATGTAATAAATAGTTTATCGCCTCTCATGCCCTTCATGCTATCACCTTTAAAATCTTTATTTGTGATGAACGTATAAAAACGGGCTTCGCCACTCGTATTCCATTACGTGCGGCGAAGCTGATTCTTGTTACATGCCACTTTGGAAATCCCAAATACTGTTGTTAGTAACCCAGTTCTTTGGCCTTTTTCAAGACGCCTTCCGCAGTTTTCTCACCCGTTACAATCGCAGGGATATTATCCCTGATATGGGCAAACGTTTTGGGAGGCAGGAATCCGTCTGATGCTGGTTCCAATGCAGTCGCATTTTCCACTAGGTCAAAGCCGGCCATTTGTGCAGGAGTACCCGCCTTAACTTCAACACCTTTAACAGCTGGCACTGAACCATAAACATCTACAAGAGCCTGGTCAGCTTCTTTCGACGTCATGAATTTCAAAAACGCAACAGCAGCCTTTTTCTTATTGCTGTTGTAGGCCTCTTTGCTAACAAACCATCCCTGGCTGAAGCCTGAAATGATTTGTTTGCCATCGTAGCCCGAGCTATTCGGCGGAGTCGGAACGGGCAATACGGTTGTCGTTTTCGCTATATCCTCTGGAAGCCCTCCTACGACCCAGGATCCATCAAAGATCATGGCCGCCTGGCCTTTTTTGTAGTAGTTTTGCGCAGCTACATCGTCTGGAAGAGTCAAGCTGTCTTCAGGATAGGCCCCCCATTCGTAGGTCTCCTTGATCAGGTTCAAACCATTCACATAACATTCCGGAACTCCCTCTTCAAGCCCTTTCGAATGGCATTTGGCGCCTCCGGCTGCAAGGATATAATGCTCAATCAAGTAGTTAGGCGTGTTCATTGAAACGGTAACCGGAATCACATCATTCTTCTTGAAGGTTTCAACGGCCTTTTTAAATGCCTCCCACGTTTTGGGGAGTTCCAGCCCGTATTTTTCAAACAATGCCTTGTTTGCGATCAATCCTTCATAATAACCCAACAACGGAATGGCATGAAGCTTTCCATTGGGTGCTAATTTCTTGACTGCCTCTAATGCCCTTTGATCAAATGTGTCCGCCCATTCCGGATTAGCCTCCATGATCGTCGGCATTGGAACCGTTTTCCCGGACTCGTAAAGGAAATTCCCTTTAGCCCCAACAAAATACCAAAGCACATCCGGAACCTTTCCACCACTCCAGCTTGTTCGGAATTTCGCTGTTGTCGCCGGTTTTGCCGTGAAATTGTTTTCTTTGATCGTCACGTTCGGATGTTCTTCTTCAAACTGGCTCACCAATTTCTCATAGGCATCATGGCCCGGATCGGTTCCACCAAACGTCGTCGTTACATTAAGCGTTACCTCGGACATTCCTCCATCGCCATTGCCCTCATCGCCACTATTCGAGCTGCCTTCACTTCCATCGTTTCCACTGCCGCCTGATGACTTTTCGCTTGAACAAGCCGCCAGAAAAAGAGACAAGCCCATGAACAGGGTCAACACCAACATGAATGTTTTCCTCAATGTTTTTTCCCCCTCAAAAAGTTGTAATCGAAAAGTGATGACGTCCAGAGGTCTAGACCAGTTCAGTCACACGACATTCACCCATGTCGAACCAAATGTCCTCTTCACGTGAAATCATCACCTTTTCAAGCTTCATTGAAATTCAGAAATTTGAAGCTTGCTTTCATTATCTGATAGAAAAGGCCTAATAAAAAGGTGGATAATTCTCTATAAAGGGGGAAATTTTTATGATTGAATATGAATCAATCTAACTCTTTTTCACTGCTACAGACTTTCTTTTCCTTCGTTAACAGTAAGTTTCACGATATTCGGACGGATTCTTTCCCGTGTATTTGTGGAACACTTTAGTAAAATATCGTCGATCCGAATAACCCAGTTGCCTGGACATCTTGGCAATACTGAGATTCGTCGTCACCATCAAGGTTTTCGCTCTTTCCATTCGCTGTCTCGTCAAGTACTCGACAAATGTTTCATTGAAGTATTGCTTAAACAACATACTAAAATAACTTGGACTAATGCCAAGGTAGTTGGCAATCTCGTTCACTCCAAAATCATCACCGAGATTCCGATTCATGTAATCTTCAGCCGCGATCATTAAGGTTTCACTTTTCTTTTTCTTGAAAAAGGCGTCCATGCTGTCATTTACCAGTTGCTCAATGACATTCATCAAGTCTTTGTTTCCGCTGGTTCGCTTCAGCTTCTTCCAGACCGCCTCCTCCTTGTTGTCGTCTATTACGCCAAGATCTTTCATTTCTCTCAATAGATGAAGTGATAAGTAGTGTAAAATTTGTTCAATATGAACAAGTGATTCTTCAGACACTAACTGCAAATCCTTCTTTAAATTCATTAGTGCCTGAGTGCTCTTATCCCGGTCCCCATTCTTCAATTCGGAAACGATGCGTTCTACCTTATCCCACAAAAAGTAATCAATCTCTTTTCCTTGCCGAACTTCGTCATATGTCAACACCAATTGGTTTTCGTGCTTATCCGGCGTCAAGTGCAAATCTCTTTGAACAATTTTGTAGGCTTTGGCAAGCTGCTCAATCTGAACATATGATTCAAAAACGCCAACACTGACATCAAGCTTCAGATGTTGATTCACCACTGTACGAAGCTTGTTCGCCCATTCTTGAATCGAGGAATGCTCCTTCTGAGTGCGTTCAATTATTACGCAATATTCCCCTTCCCTCATTTGTAAAACAGTATAGGACAACCCATAATCCTGCAATGCCTCTGAAAGAACATTTTTGACGGCAAAATGCCACATTCGGCGATCCTCATCCGTCCAAAACCTTGCTTTTTGAGAATAATGATCTATATCCACAACCAACAAAAGGTAGACAAGCGTTTCATTGTCACCTTCACGGTTTTCCCATATCCATGGTGAAGAAGATACATAACCCATCAATGAATCATGGAGGCTTTTCTCATAAGCCAGATGAGCGATTTTGCCCCACTTTTTCTTTTCCATCACTTCTTTCAACTGCCTAACTCTTATATCCGAGGCCGCCCGCTCAGCCACTTCTCTTAACTCGTCATAATCAATCGGTTTCAAAATATAGTCGAGGACACCGTATCGAATAGATGATTGCATATATTCAAAGTCTTTGTAACCAGTCAACATGACGATCTCACACTTCTCGTTTTCTTCATTGACCTGTTTGATCAACTCAATTCCATCCATGACGGGCATTCGGATATCACAAAGAATAAGGTCGGGCTGATATTCATGAAAGATTTCCAGAGCCTCTTTCCCGTTTTTGGCCATCCCCACAATATCAATACCGAGATCCTCCCACGGCACGATCGTCCGCAGATTCCTTAGAATATTGACTTCATCATCAACCAACATGCCTTTAATCTGTTCCATGATCATCCTCCCATTCATCCTTAGGTATGACGCATTTGATAATGGTCCCTTCACCCACACTGCTGCATATTAACAAGCCATACTCTTGTCCGTAACGGATGCGAAGGCGATCCGCTACATTTCGGATGCCAAGTCCTTTCCTATCCATCATCTCTTCGGAATCTTTCACTTGAAGGTTGGCTAAAGCGCTTTCAGAAAAGCCATTCCCGTTGTCTTGAATGAAAAATTCAACCCGGTCCCCGGCATCAGAGGCACTAACCCTGATTTCTCCTTTCCGTTCTAGCCCTATGAAGGCATGTTGTAAGGCATTTTCCACGAGCGGTTGAAGGGTAAGTTTTAACATAATATGGTCCATCAGCTTGACGGGAATGTCGATCCGATAATCAAAAATCTCTTCAAAGCGATATTTTTGAATGGCCAAATAACTCTTTAAATGTTCGACTTCCAGCCGAATCGGGATTTCCTGTTCTTCTTCAATACTGATTCTCAGAATCTGGCCAAGTTGGTGAATCATCCGGCTGACTTTTCTTCCTTGATTTTGTACAGCCAGGGCATTGATCGACTCAAGGGTGTTAAAAAGAAAGTGCGGTTGAATTTGGGCTTCAAGCAGCATCATTTCCGCTTTCTGTTTCCGTTCCTGTTCCATTTTCACTTCATGTAGAAGCCGACGAATTCGGCTCACAAAGCTGTTAAACCCAAGGGTTAATTTTCTTGTCTCCCCGCTTCCTTCCACTTTCGCCCGCGCTTGTAAATCTCCTTCCTCAACACGTTTCATCAACCGGACCACATTAATAATTGACTTTGCCGTACGATTCACAAACAAAATATTAAATAGCAATGATCCGATGACGCAAACGCCCGTAATCACGGTAATCCATTTAACAATAGTCAACACCTCTTTTGAAAGCGCGCGCAAAGACTGTACTGACACAATCCGCCAATGCTTTAGAGACAAGCCATATACCGAGATTAAACTGTCTTTTCCGTTAAAGGTTCTTTTGTAAGTCTGATAGTGTGATGGCAATGGAATCGCCTCCCCCACTGACAGAGCTAGTTCCCGCCCCTGTAAATGATTAAGATTGTCATAGAAAATCAGCCCGTCCCGATTGACGATAAGAAAACGATTGCCCGGGGTAACCTGATGAAAGATTTCACCGATCCCTTTCAGTTTCGTCTGTAGAATTAACACCCCTGTGTTCTGGAGCGAATCCACATCTTTAACCATTCTGATTTCGGTAAGAATCGACCCTTTCCCCGTTAATTTCGGATATTGATAAGGACCGATCCACACTGGTTGTCCGTCCCTTTTCACCACCTCCTGAAAGACTTGGTGGCTGGTAAGTTCCTTATAAGAAATGACCCGCGAATTATATCTGCCAACTTTGTATGAAACCCCGTTTACATCGTACAACATGACGGAATAAACATAAGGATACGTATAAAGAATCTTTCGCAAAGCCTGTTCCGCGTCAATGGTATGCAACTTCAATTCAGCCTTGGTCATTTGAGCGGTATCCAACGATAGAATCTGTTGAACCGTCGGATTGGCAACGGCCGCTACTGACAACTGATTGACCTTGCCTGTAACCGTATTTATATTTCGGGCGACAGACTTCAGGGTAACCTCATTCAGTTGGCTGTATTTTTTTTCAATCATATGTTGGGAAACGAAAAACGCCACCGTCCCCAATAAAAACAAGGGGATGATAATTAATATAAAAAAACCGGATAATAATTTAAAACGAAGACTCATTTCCTCACCTTCAGCACCAAACATTTTTTTGAAGACGAATTCCGACTATTTCGGGTTCTTGGATCTGCTGTCTGAAACTTGCTGAATATGAATCAATGCCTGTTCCGGCGTATCCACCTGGGCAATCACCTTTTGTATTTCATTATTGAACGCCTTCTTCACGCTATTGTTGACAATGGCATCGTAGGCTGGCCATGTACTGGTGGCCGATTCCAATTCTTTCAGTATATTTTTCATGACCGGCTCAACACCAGTGGGGTTTGCTAGCTTGATGGCCGGCAATATTTTGGTTTTGTCCAGTTTTTCTTCCTGTGCGTGTTTGGACCATGTCAGTTGAATAAATTTATGAACCATCTGCTTTTGGCCACGGGTAATATCAGAAGAAAAGCCCCAACCGTTTGAAAAGCCGGCATTGATTGAATTTGGATCTCCTATTCCTCCCGAAACAGTAGGAAAAATGAAAAACCCGAGATGATCCTTTAATGCCTTCGCGTCCTGACTTGTAAAGGAGGTGACACTCCATGTGCCATTATAGACCATCGCCGCTCTCCCCTTTTCAAACAGGTCATTCATCTCAAGATAACTCATACCAAGTGTATTATCAGGAAAGGCTCCACTATCCACAAGGAGGTCAAATTCCTTCCAAGCCTGAAGCATTTGTGGACTTGTCCATTTATAACCATGCTCCGTCAAAGCTTTAAAGTTATCAATACCGATGTGACGAATAATTAAGGCGTTCAGAATCATTCCGGGAACCCATGCAGCTTTGGAACCGAGCGCAATCGGAATATATCCCTCATTCTTTGACTTTTGAATCACATCAATGAAATCCTTCCACGTCTCGGGAACCTGTGCATCCATTTCGCGAAAAATGTCTTTGTTATAAAAGAATCCCTCGGCATAACCGGCCCGAGGTAAGCCGTAAACATGGCCATCAATCGTAAACTCCCGCAACGCTCCGTTTATGAATTGATCCTTAAGCCCGGAACGACGTAAAAAATCAGTTAAATCCAGTAACCTTCCCGCTTTGGCGTAACGTTCAGTATCAGTGCCTCCGAACAAATCAAAGATGTCAGGGGGATTACCGACAGCCATAGCGGTCGGTAATTTATCATTTCGGAAGATATTTTCAGCAACCGTTGATAATTTGATCGTCAATCGCGGATTTTCTTCCTCCATTTGGTGAATATGTTTTTTTAATATATTGAGACGTCCTGCCTCATCTTCTCTGGTGAACGTTTGGACCATCGTAAGCGTCACCTTGTTCGAATCCTTGTTTTCCGCAGGATCCACCAAAGAATCATCCCACATGCCACACCCAGACAAGATAAGCAGTAATGCAAGAAATAGGACGCCAAAACGAAACATACCCTTCCCCCCTTTCGTTGACTTTCGGCTAATCTTTCGATACAAAACCGTTACCCAAAGACTGAAAAGCAACGCTATCATCTATTAATATCGGACTTTCATCCCAAAAAAAACAAAAAACATCCTGTTCTTTAGCCTATATAGTCACGGATCACCCACTAAAGAAAGGATATTTTTGCAGCTTTTTAGATAACTATAGAAATAGTTTCTTATATGAATTTTTAAGACATATGCCAGAATTGATTCAAACACTGAAATGAGAGATCCATCCTATGACTTAGATTATAACCATAGGATACATTTTGAAGCAACTGAATTTTATCTGAATCTTTTTAAATCCGCTTTTTCACGCATTGAATGAAGGATTCTTCTATCCGCCTTCTTACACCTTGATCGATCTGAATTCCGAAAGATTGCATCGCCAGGATAAAAGCGCCTGCTGCGGGCGATACAGCCGGATGGACCACTTGTAATTCCCCCAATTGCTCTCGGGCTTTTCCGACAAATTGGTTCTTGAAATATTCATTGCCAAACAACCCCCCGCAAAGAACAAGCGGCGCCTTACACATTTCCGGATTTAATCGGGCGGGTCGTACCAATTCTATAAGCTCTCCTGTGGCCTCATCGATAATATTTGAAGCTATCGAGTCCCCATGACTTGCTGCCGTGAACACCAACTTTGAAAGACTCGCAATTTCACCGCGTATCTCTTCTCTGTTATAAATAATGGGGATCAGATCAGGGACTTCAGACACCTGATATTTATTTAATAAGAAGGAGGTTAATAATGTCTTTTCTCCTCTTCCGTCGAATTCCTCGAAAACGGCCGATAACCCTCTCCGACCAACATCGTAGCCGCTTCCTTCATCACCGATTAAATAACCCCAACCCCCAACTCGGATCACCCGGCCAGTCGAATATCTGGAATAGGCGATTGAGCCGGTTCCGGCAATCAATACGGTTCCCGGGCCTCCCCATGTACCGGAAGCCAGGGCCCCCATCGCATCATTGTCTATTCGCAATGGAACGGAATCCGCAATTGACGGACGTAGCGCCTCAGCAATTCTTTTTCTTGCCTCTGGCCGATCACTTCCCGCCAGGGCAAAATAGATAAAGGCAACTTGTCCGAAACTTGTTTCCGATTGATTCATAGCGTTCCGGATGACATCCAACAACGCTTGTTTCACCTGGTCCAACGAACTGGAACGGATATTGCTGGACTGCCCGTGAACTACATCAAGGATTTCTCCCTTTTCATTCCCGACTACACAGGTTGTCTTGGTTCCACCGCCATCAATACCGATAAATCTCTTTTCGTCAGACTGCACTTGTTCCATCCCTTTCACATCAGCTACACCTGAATCATTACCCTTTCAAAGCCCCTTCTGTCATACCCTTTACAATATGGCGCTGGAAGAACGCGTAAATCAAAATAATCGGAATCACCGCAATCGATAGACCGGCAAAGAGAGCTCCCCACGCGTTGGTATACTGTGCCTTCTGATTCATGAGATCCATCGTAACCCCGAGGGTGTTCTTCGCCTCGGTCTGCAAGAAAATTAACGCCATAAAATACTCATTCCAGAACATGACCGCATTCATAATCGAAGACGTGATAATCCCCGTTAATACAAGCGGCGTAACAATCTTGAACAGAATTCCGTATGGTGTCATGCCATCTATAGCGGCCGACTCTTCTAAATCCTTTGGAACGGTTCCCATAAAACTCGTTAATATGAATATAGTGAAAGGAATCTGGGTGACCGCATAAATAAGAGACAGCGCAAACAGATTATCAAGCATATGCAGATCCAAAAGCAAGAAAAATAACGGAATCCACCCCAACACCATCGGGATCATCATCGCCGATAAAAACGTATTAAACAACACCTGGCTGCCACGAAAACGGAGCCGTTCAATCGCATAAGAAGTCGGCAACGAAAAAAACAAACACAGTAACGTGCCTAAGACTGTAACCAATATGCTATTTAAAAAACTGCGGCCGATGTTGAAATCCGTCCAGGCCGAGATGAAATTATCTATGCTGAAAGAATGCGGCAAAGCCCACGGTGAAGCGAAAATCTCTCCGTTTGACTTAAACGCACCAAGAAACATCCAAATGATCGGATAGATCACGACAAGCGCCCATATAATCAATGGAAGACGAACGCCGGTTTTAATAAGGATTCGGCTTATCTTCACACCGTCCACCTCCTGACAAACATAACTTTATCCTCGCCAAACCCAAGAAAGGGGGCTGGGAAATAAAACGAGTCATTCTAATAATTCACCTTTTCCCGCTTCAACAAGAACTGCAATAACAACACTGTGGCCAGCGATAGAATCAAAATCATTACACCGATCGCGGCACCGTAACCAAAATGGTATTGCTCGAAGGCTTGCTGATATAAATACGATCCCATTACTTCCGTAGCGCTGCTTGGCCCGCCCCTTGTCATGACTTGAACGATAATGAATGAACCATTCAGCGTCGTAATGACGATATATAAAATCGACGTTTTGATCTGTGGCCAAACAAGTGGAACAGTCACTTTCCAGAATTGTTGCCATTCACTTGCCCCGTCAATATCGGCTGCCTCGTACAAGCTTTTCGGGACATTCATAATCCCGCCCATTAACAAAAGCATAAACAATCCAATACCTGCCCAAACTGACGGCAATACAAGACTCGGAAGCGCCCAGTCAAGACTGCCTAACCAGGGCCGTGTCCATTCCTCGAGTCCGACAAGTTTCAGACCGGCATTGATGATTCCGATCCCGGGGTTGTAGATAAATTGCCACAGAATACCGATAATGACGACCGACATAATATTAGGAAAAAAGAACACAATTCGGTAAAATGGCGCCTCTTTAATTCTCAACTGGGTGAGAGCCACAGCGAAATACGTTGCCAAAATCATAATGCCGATCACCTTGGTCACAACCAAGAAATAATCATGCCAGATGGTTTTCGGAATGATTGGATCGCTGAGCAGCTCCTTGTAGTTCGCCAAGCCGATAAATTCCTTGTCGCCCCCAAGTCCCGACCATTCGAAGAAAGACAAATAAAGGCCGTTCACCAACGGATACACCGTAAAAATGGCAAACACAATCAGCGTGGGAAGCAGGCAAAAGGCCAAGAATAAATATTTTTGCGTTTTGGACTGTACCATCCCATCACACTTTCCTTCTTGAGAAATTAGTAATAGGGGAATGCAAAGGCTCATCCTTGCCTTTGCATTCCCTGATCATTATTTACTGCTTCGATATTCTTTGGCAGCTTCCTCCACCGTCTGGCAGAATGTTTTCGCATCAATTTTTCCTAGCAACAGTTTCACAAGAGCATCTCCGAGCGGTTTCTCCAAATCAGCGCTCATCGGATGCGGCTTATGATGAACCTCTACCTTCGGAGAGTTAATCATCTTGTTTGCCTGTTTCAAATAGCCCGGAACATTTGGATCGCTCGCAATATCGACGCCTTTCATGTCCATCAAAGCACCTGTCAACTCGGCAAATTTCTTGGCATATTTCTTCTGGTAGGCAAACTTGATAAACGCCTTGGCCGCTTCCGGATTATCCGCTTTTTCCGCAATGGCAAGCGGACGCAGATCCGGTACGACAACCATTGGCTCGCCTTCGTTGTTCATCGGGCTCGGGATAAACCCAAACTCAAAACCTTCCGGCACGTCCTTCGCCATCTCGTTTGGCAACCAGAATCCTACTGGAATATAAGCATTTTTGTGCAACAAGAAATTCATTTGCGACTGTGTATGGCTAAGAGCGGCAAATCCCGGATCCACATAGCCGGCTTTCACCATTTTCTCAACCTTTTTCATCACATTCAGTACCTTATCACTGGTCCAGGCGCCTTCTTCCCCATTGATCACAGCGGCTAACAGTTCATCCCCGCCGGCTGCTGCAAACGCCGGATATAGAACGCCTCTCGAAAAGTAGTAAGGATATTTCCCGGTTGTCACAAATGGCGCGATGCCTGCCTTCTGCTTGATTTCTTTCATAGACGCCATCCAGCTCGGGAAATCTTTCGGTACATCAAATCCTTCTTTTTCAAACCAGGCTTTGTCATACCACGTGCCCCAAGTATCAAACACTAGTGGAAGACTGTAGATTTTGCCGTCATATTCACTTGGCGGCACTATGAAACTATCCATCAACGGAGTGCCGTCCGGCAACTTAATCGATTTCACCCAGTCAGTCAAATCCATAAGCAACCCGTCTTCAACCATTTGCGTTTCACTGGATCCCGCACCGTCAATGTAAACGACATCCGGCGGATCTCCTGAAATCCAACGTGTCTTCATCTGTTTGTTAATGTTCGGACCAGCATACTGTTTGATCTCAAGATTCGGATACTTCGCCTGAAAGTCTTTAATAACGGCTTTCCACCAGGCATCACCGTAACCACCAACAAAATACTGAATCTCAAACGTGCCCGACAGCTCGCCATCCGATGTCTTTCCTGAATTGCCGCTTCCTTCCGAATCCCCTTCGGAATTTCCACCGCTTCCCCCGGTTGCAGATCCCTCATTGTTTGTATCAACAGAGGATCCGCCGGAAGAACAGCCGGCTAACAAGACACCGAAAACCATCATGATCGACAGAATCGTCATCAGCCAACCTTTTTTATTGAAGTTTTTCACTTCACACACCCCTCTTAGTTTTTTATATCAACCCTGTATCATTCAAACAAATGAACACAGGTTTGAACACGATCTTTCAACGCCTCTTTTTAGCATATTCAATTGCTGAGCGGGCATGTCCCCCACTTTTCTTGATGGCTGTATCAGCCTGCTCAGATGACACATTCGCAAGAAGCATTACGATGGCCGGCTTCACCTTCTGGTCGGATATCTCCAGGGCTTTTTCAGCTTCTTCATAATTCACCCCGGTAATTTCCATGACAATTTGCTTAGCTCTTTCCCGCAACTTTTCATTACTGGCATGAACATCCACCATCAGGTTTTCATAGACCTTTCCCATCTTCACCATCGTTGCTGTGGAAATCATATTCAGCACCATTTTGTGAGCGGTTCCTGCCTTCATCCTTGTAGACCCGGTCAAGACCTCCTGACCTGCCAAAACCTCGATTTTGAAATCGGCATATTGGCTAATGACCGAATTGCTGTTACAAGTAAGAGAGACTGACGCGCAGCCAACTTTGTTGGCATATTTCAATGCACCGATAGGGTAAGGTGTCCTTCCGCTTGCCGTAATGCCGACTACTACATCGTGCTTGCCAAGATTTCTTTGCTCAAGTTCTAAACCCGCTTGATTGTCATCATCCTCGGCATTTTCCGCAGCCTCCAGAAAAGCCTGCTCACCGCCTGCCATGATTGCCTGAACCATATCCTGCGATGTCATAAACGTTGGCGTACATTCCGAGGCATCCAATACGGCCAATCGACCGCTTGATCCCGCCCCTACATAAAACAGCCTCCCTCCTTTCAAAAAAGCCTCGTGTATAAGATCCACTACAGCGCCAATTTCTGGCAACACCTTCTTTACGGCAAGCGCTACCTGTTGGTCCTCGTCATTTATCATTTTCAATATTTCACTTGTTGACATTTGATCCATTTCCATGCTTTTGTTGTTTCTCTGTTCCGTTGCCAAGTTCGATAATTCCGGCAATAGCTTCGGTGTCATCCTGCCCCACTCCTTTTTATCGCAATC
>DASTWO010000119.1:0-46242 GCA_035776675.1 Caryophanales bacterium | reverse complement strand
GACCATGTTGTTGGCATCTGCCTTTTTGGCCAATCAACCGGGCGGGACAGAGGTATTAAACAGTACAGACTTTGTTTATGATTACACCGATCCAATGTGGGTGAAGACCTTCGCCGAGATTCAAAAATGGTTTCAAAATTACACGACCGACAATGCTATCGGCGCAGCATATGCAGATGCAGCCAACAATTTCTTGAATAAGAGAACAGCTATTATTGCAAATGGGCCATGGATGACGGCTGCTTTCTCGGATACTTCCAAAGCGCCGGAAGGATTTGAAAAGAAGGTTGGGGCCTCGATTTATCCGGGCGGGGTCGCGCTTGGATCAGCGACAGGCTACTATTATTGGATTCCAAAGAAGCTTAGTGATGAAAAGACAGAAGCGGCGTTGGCATTTCTGGAATTCATCAATTCACCTGAAGAGCTGGAAGCTTATATGGTTGCCGAAGGTGGATATGCTCCCAATATCAAGACATCCGATGACTTTCTGTCCAAATTCGGTCCAATCCTGGGTGACCTGAAAAAGGATGTTAAAGAAAACATGAACGAGTTTACGCAGTCCCTAGGGAAGATTTGGCCGCCACAAATTGTCAATTCTGAGTTTGGAAGAAACTTGCCGTTGTTAGCAAATGGCTCTATGACTCCGGAGGAATTTGCAAAACAGCTAACCGAAAAAGCTCAGAAGTTTAAATAAGCCATGATTAGGGAGCGAGCCCTCTTTCGTATGGTAGAGGCTCCTCCATTTTCTTTCCATATTAGAAAGGATATCTGTTGGTGGTTATCTTGTGTCAGCCAAGTCGAAAAATCGACGTAGAAGACACGAGTAAGTCGATAGATAAGCGCAATTAAGGCAAGGTTGCACCAAGAATTTGGTGCAAGCCAAGTTTTCTTTACAAGGAGTTGAAAAAATGACTAGCAGGTGGTCGACAAAAATCTGGATTGCGGCCTTTCTTGCCCCGGCCATGCTTATATTTGCCATGTTTTATTTGGTGCCGATTGCTACTGTTTTTGTGACAGGGTTCACTAAATGGGACGGTTTCGGTGCGCCTGAATTTGTGGGCTTGGATAATTACATCAAATTATTTACTTATGACGACACTTTCCTAGTATCAATCCGTAATCTTCTCTTGTGGTCTCTGATAGCAGGGACTGTGCATGTAGGGTTTGGTACGTTGATCGCTTTTATTTTATATAAAAGGCCATTTGGATGGAGGGTTGTCCGTACCGTTTTCATGATCCCCAATGTCATTTCCATAGCGGCATGGGCCATCATGTATAAATTTATCTTCAATGATGATTTTGGCGTCATCAACAATTTAATGAGAGCCATCGGATTTCCCGGTTTTCACGTGAAATGGTTTTATGAATCACCGGCTGCCTTTATAGCTATTACTTTAACCTGGCTATTCTATGCCGTTATTGTCACCTTGATTGTGTTAAATGAATTAATGGCTATTCCCCGTGACCTTCATGAAGCCGCATTATTGGATGGTGCCAATGAATGGCAGATTACGAGGTATATCAATTTGCCCCTAGTAAGAAATGCCATCGGAGTAGGGATTATTCTCTCCATAACAGCACGGATTGCCATGTATGAAGAAATCGCCCTTACTTCCAGAGGGGGACCCGGGAATGATACTTATAGTATTCCGCTTATGCTTTACAACGGAATTGTTAATTCCCAATACGGGTTTGCAAATGCAGCAGCCACAGTCATGATTATTCTGGGACTCATTGTCATGTTAGTGATCAGCCGCGTCTTCAAAATGAACCAAAAGATTTATTAGGAGGTGTTGATATGCATGTAAAACCCAAAATACGGCGAATACCGGGGGATCTATTCAAATACACTGTAATGAGTTTTACAATTGTTGTATCCATTTTCCCGATTTTGTGGGTCATTATGTCTTCATTCAAAACAAATAAAGCCATCCTTGGAAGCCCCTTTACCTTGCCGAAAAGCTTTGAGCTCACGCCGTATATTGACGTGTTTGTTAATTACAATTTTCTAAACTACTTCAAGAACTCTGTGATCATCGCCTTTTCCGCAACGATCATCTCATTACTTATTTATTCTCTGGCCGGGTATATATTTGGGAAGTTTGAATTTAAGTTCAAAAACGTCCTTTATATTTTATGTACAATTACTATATTGGTACCTCCGCATGCTAAAGCACAGCCGATTTTTGCGCTTATTATGAAACTGGGACTCTATAATACGAAAACGGGGTTGATCCTGGTTTATTCTTCTTTCGGATTGGCATTGGCCTTGTTTGTATTGAGGGGAACCTTTATGACCATTCCAAAAGAACTTGATGAAGCCGCTTTAATAGACGGGGCGAATTTCTGGAAGATTTTTTGGAAGATCAATTTGCCTCTTGCCAAACCCGGAATCGCGACCTCGGGCATTTTAATGTTTCTAAGTTTCTGGAACGAATATTTTTATGCTTTGATCTTAACGACTGGGCCGGAAAACCGAACTCTCCCCGTACAATTAGCATTTTTCCAGGGGACATTCAGTTATAACTATACAAATATGTTTGCCGCGATTACCTTAGTCATTTTACCGGGCATTTTGGTTTATATGCTGGTTCAGGAACAAGTTCAACAAAGTGTTGCCTCCACTGGAGTGAAAGGATAAAGGCAGCCTGCTCATTTCCATGCAAGACATCATTCTAATAAGGTGGTTTTCAAATGAAAATAAGCGAAGAAGAACTGAAAACTGGAAGGTTACTCCCCGAAACCGTGGAATTAGCAGTGAATTTGATTAAAGTCAATGGATATGTGCTGTTTGAAGACGTACTGCCTGAGTCAAAAGTTAACAAACTGTTTAACAAATATGTAGAAATATTAGAGCCCTATTTGGAGAAGCACCATGAGGAGGTTTTCAATCCCCAGAACGGATTTAATGATGGAACAAACCATATACGTCTCTATTTGCCGTTCGAGCAACCTTTCAACGACGAAGCCATCATTGCCAATCCTTTCGTTACAGAGATAGTGGATCAAATCTTAGGGGAGGACTGCGTATTATCTTATTTTGCTACGAATACATCTATGCCGGGTGGGAAAAATCCACAGCCCGTTCATTCTGACATGACAGCAATATACGGTGACAGCTATGAAGGGAATCTGCCTATTACGAATTTAGTTGTCAACTTTCCGCTAATTAATGTAACTGAAGAAAATGGACCTATGGAAGTCTGGCCTGGTGGCACCCATTTACACCCTGATAAATGGTATAGTCAGAATGCCTTTAGTAAATCACAGCTTGCTGATCATATGCATTCTTTCAAGGCGTTAATGCCCGCCGGATCTATCATGATTAGAGACGATAGAATGTGGCATCGGGGTACGCCTAACCGTTCAAACAGGCACAGACCTAATATAGCAATGATCTATACAACAGCGCAGAATGCACCACAAGAAGGAAGTATTCAAATTCCGCAGGAGACGTATGACCAACTTTCCGAAAGGGCGAGGCGGCTATTACGTTTAGAGAAAATCGGATTTCCTATAGCGGAACCATCACATTAAATTGATGCATGTAAATCGATGAAAAGGGTATTGTCTGTACGTTGAAGAGACCTCCAAAAACACAATATGACGGTAGAAAATCGTTCGGGTCAATAGCTCGAGCGATTTTTATTTCTGAATCTATTAAATTTCTTAACAATAGCTTGACACCATAAAGCGCTTACAAGTATAATTTATATGAAATCGATTTCAGACATAATGCGTTAAAACAAGACAAGATTCGCGGGGGGTGTTTTTTCGCAAGGGGGATGAAGGATGGCAACAATTGGAGACGTCGCTGAGTTGGCGGGGTTGTCCCGCGCTACGGTATCCAGGGTGATGAATCATCATCCGTACGTTTCAGAGGAGAAAAAGAAACTGGTTCATGAAGCGATGGATCAACTCGGCTATGCACCAAATTCGCTGGCAAAACGGTTGCGTACACAGACAACAGAAACCATAGCTGTACTTATTCCAAGAATATCGAATCCGTTTTTCAGCAGTCTGGTTGAAGCCATGGAGATCAAAGCAGCCGAAGGAAACTTCCAATTAATTGTTTGTCAAACAAGATCTGATAAACAAAGAGAACTGGTCTACCTTGAATGGTTGAAGACAAAGCAAATCGGCGGTGTGATTCTAGCTTCCAGTGAAAACAACTGGAACGACATTAAGGAATACTCGAAATTTGGTCCGATTATGTTCTGTAATGAATATCCGCCGAATACAGATGTCCCCATTGTTTGTATGGACCAGTATCAAGGTGGTTACCTTGGAACGCGGCATTTGATTGAACAAGGCCATCGGAAAATTGCTTGTTGCTTCGGCAGCAGCCACACTACCAATACTTCAGACAGACAAAAAGGATTTCTTCATGCATTGGAAGAGAACGATTTGTTCATGGAGGAGAAATGGTGGTTTAGCAATGCCCTGGAAATACAAGACGGCCAAGAGATTCTTCGTAAAATCATGGAGATGGACAATCGTCCCTCGGCCATTTTCACAGGAAGTGACGAGGTAGCGGCGGGAATCATTAAAGAAGCAAAAATCCGCGGCGTTCAAGTCCCTATCGATTTAGCAGTTGTTGGTTATGACAATCAGCCCATTGCAGAACTGATGGATCCCGGCATTACAACCATCCACCAGCCGAGTCAGGAAATCGGCGCAAGGACGATGGAACTCATGATTCAATATATCAAACATAAACATAAGCCGGATCAGCTGATGGTCGAATGGCCTTCGCGACTGATCATTAGGGAATCTTCTTGATGGCATTTCAACTTTCAGGGCAATGGTTAAAGTCCCAAGGTATTAAATCGATTTCATGGATATTGACTCACCTTGGAGTGAAAATGGTGGAGACCTTAAGAATGGGTTTCTGAAAATCAAAGGAGGAAGAGTATGTTTAAAAAGCTTAGATTGGCGCCGATATTCCTGGCGTTTGTTCTGGCGTTAGCCGCATGTGGAGGATCGGGATCCTCATCAAATGGTGGAGATGGTGGAAACGGCGGAGACGGTGGTGAAGGCTCAGCTGCAACAATCTCTATTTTCCAAAGTAAAGTTGAAATTGCTGAACCGTTAACGGAACTAGCAGAGAAATATACTGAAAAGACTGGTGTCGAGGTGAAAGTTTGGGGCTCTGCAGGTGATAGTTATGCTACACAGCTGCAAACAAAGTTGGCCAGTAATCAAGGCCCGACCATTTTCAGTGTTTCGCCCGGAGCGGAAGCCGAAAAGTTCAAATCGTATTTGTATGACATGAGTGGCCAAGACTATGTGAAGAAAATAGCTCCTAACATGGCATTGAAAATTGATGGGAAAGTTGTCGGCGTTCCTTATGGTGTTGAAGGATATGGCCTGGTTTATAACAAGAGCCTCGTCGATCCCAAGAACATAACTGATTTTGCATCGTTCGAGGCAGCCTTAAAGAAACTTAAGTCTGAGGGAATCAATGGCTTGGGACTTTCCAAGGAAGCCTATTTCTTGATTGGACATATTATTAACTATCCATTTGCCCTACAGGAAGATCCACAGGCCTTTATGGATAAGTTGAGCCAGGGAAAGGTCTCGATGGCAGACAATAAGATTTTCCAGGATTGGGCCAAGTTTATGGTTACCATAAGGAAATACACCAAGAATCCTTTGCAGGTTTCATATGATGAAGAAATTGGAGATTTTGCAAAAGGAAAAGATGCAATGATTCACCAGGGGAACTGGATCACTCCTGTCCTCAAGGACTACGGGGATCTGGGATTTGAAATTGGCATGATGCCGTTTCCGCTTGAAGGCAATGACAAACTTGCAGTTGATGTACCTAATAACTGGGTGATCAACAAAAATGCAAGCGAAGCTGAAATCAAGGCGGCTAATGACTTCTTGAACTGGATGTTTACGAGTGAAACAGGCAAGAAGTATATTGTGGAGAAGTTTAAATTTATTCCTGCCATGACCAATATTGATGCAAGTGGAAGCCTGAGCCCGTTATCGAAGGATGTTCTGGAAGCGTCAAATAGCGGAAAAACCATTCCTTGGGCTTACAATCACTTTCCGCCGGGGATTATTGTCAATAATTTCGTTCCTGTCGCGCAACAGTTCTTTCTTTCGGATAGTATGACTGGACAGCAGTTCCTTGAAAAGTTGGATGCTGCTTGGGCTAAAAGCGTACAGTAAGCGAATAAGTAAAACCGTTGTAAACTGAATTCTATGTGGGCATGATGGTTTAGCAAACTATGGATCTTTGTTTCTGTGCGAATGCCATCATGCCCCTATCTATTTAAATCTGTACGATAAGAAGGATGGTTTATCATGGCCAAAAGAAAGGATGCTCTCTGGTACGCGTTATTTACGGTGCCTCTTCTGATTATATTTACGACTGTCGTTATCATCCCGTTTTTCATGGGAATCTATTTATCTTTTTTTGAATGGAATGGGATCCCCGCGAATCCAAAAGTATTTGTCGGGTTTATGAACTACGTTCAGTTATTCCAGGATAATCTTTTTCTTAAGTCTGCGCTGCATACCATAGAATTTACGGTTTTAGCAGTCATCTCTGTTAATGTGCTGGGGCTTGTGTTTGCCCTGTTGGTTTCAGCCAAACTTCGAAGTGCAAAAGCCGCGAGAACCATGTTTTTTATGCCCAATTTAATTGGTGGTTTGATCTTAGGTTATATTTGGCAGTTTATTTTCACAGAAGCGTTTCAGATCATTGGCAAAACAAGCGGATTTAACAATATATTTTTTAATTGGCTGTTAGATCCTGACTATGCTTTGCTAGCCACAGTGGTTGTATTTACTTGGCAGATGGCTGGTTACATGATGGTTATTTATCTTGCAGGGATCCAAAGTCTTCCAAACGAATTGATTGAAGCTTCAAAGGTGGACGGTGCGAGTTACTGGCAAAGGCTTAGAAAAGTCATCTTTCCATTATTGATGCCTTCATTTACTATATGTTTGTTTTTAACACTGGCAGAGGCATTTAAGGTTTACGACGTCAACCTCTCTTTGACCAATGGTGGTCCAGCTAACGCGACTGAATTGTTGGCTATGAACATTTTCAATGAAATCTTCAGTTATGGCCATTATGGATTTGGTCAGGCTAAAGCTGTAGCCTTCTTCATAGTGGTGGCTGCCGTTACAATGACCCAGGTTTATATTACGAAAAAGAGGGAGGTCGAGATGTAATGGCCGAATCAAGGAAATTAATTGGTGGATTGTTAACTTTATTACTATCCATTGTCTATTTGTCGCCTATTTATATTCTGATTGTCAATTCGTTTAAGAACCGGGCCGAAATTTATGAAAGTGTACTCGGCTTGCCTGATTCTTTCAGCTTTCAGTACTATTTAGAAGCCATAGACAAAATGAATTTCTTTAATGCACTCTGGAACTCATTATATGAAACGATTGTTTCCATTGTCATCCTGATTATCTTAACCTCAATGGCAGCATGGATGTTAGTGAGAACGAACAATATGATGAGCAAGATTATTTTTTCAACACTTGTTGCCACAATGTTGATTCCGTTTCAAACCATCATGATGCCGTTGATGCAGTTTATGAATAGCATTAGTCGGACTACCGGTATCGACATGTTGAACACACTTGGTGGTTTGATTTATATGAACGTAGGGTTTCACGCCGCTATGGCAGTCTTTCTGTATCATGGTTTTATCAAGTCCATTCCAAGGTCTCTGGAGGAAGCGGCAATTATAGACGGATGTTCGAAATTCGGTGTTTTTTGGCGTATTGTATTCCCGATTCTTAAGCCGATCACCGTGACGGTCATGATATTAAACGCCATCCAGATTTGGAATGATTATTTGCTGCCGTCCTTAACCATTTCAAATCCGGAACTTCGTACGATTCCATTGTCTACCTTTTTCTTCTTCGGACAATTTACGATTCAGTGGAACCTGGCGATGGCGGGTTTGGTAATGACCATTATCCCTGTAGTGATTTTCTACGCCTTTTCTCAAAAGTATATTATCAAAGGTATTGGAGAAGGCGCCGTCAAATAATATTAGGTTCAAAAGTTGGAGCACCGGTAAACGGGGGTTGCTCCGCATAAGAGTTGGAATAATAGGATTAAGCTTGAAACGTCATCAATTTTTTTCGGAAGGGTGCAGAATGCAATGAATATTACTGTATGGAACGAAAATCGTCATGAACAACAGGATCCGGAAATTCGCAAGGTCTACCCGAAAGGGATTCATGGAGCCATCGCCGAATTTCTTAAAGAAGCAGATTTCGACGTAAAGACCGCCACCCTGGACGAACCAGAGCACGGTTTGACAAAGGAAGTACTGGAAGAGACAGACGTTCTTCTCTGGTGGGGCCACACTGCCCATGGAGAAGTGTCCGATGAGGTCGTAGACCGAATTCACCAGAGGATCTTGGACGGAATGGGATTGATTGTATTACATTCCGGGCATTTTTCGAAGATTTTCAAGCGTTTGATGGGAACATCTTGTGACCTGAAATGGCGCGAAGCCGGTGAAAAGGAACGTGTGTGGGTGATCGACCCGAGCCATCCGATCGCTGAAGGGATCGGTGAGTATTTTGAGTTGGAGCACGAGGAAATGTACGGAGAGCATTTCGATATTCCGGCTCCTGAAGAGCTTGTATTAGCCAGTTGGTTCGAAGGCGGAGAGCTGTTCCGTAGTGGCTGTACATATCGACGCGGAAAGGGAAAGATATTCTATTTCCGACCGGGCCATGAGGAGTATCCCACCTACTATGATAAGAACGTCCAGAAAGTCCTGGTCAATGCGGTTCAATGGGCGAGACCTACTACACAGCCAACGGCCACTTACGGGAACGCGAAGCCATTGGAGGATCTCTCCTGAAAATAAAAGAAGAGCTTGAAAAAGATCTGGTGGTCTTATAGTTCGGATTTATAATGTAGAAATAAAAGGGTATGAAAGCAGGTGCAAAATGAAAAACCCCAATATCATTTTCATGATTTCACACGATACCGGCAGGTATCTGAATTGTTATGGACATCAGGTTGAGACGCCTGAGTTGAACCGACTGGCGGAGGAAGGGGTTCGATTTGACCGATACTTTTGTCCATCTCCGCAATGCAGTCCAAGTCGAGGAAGTATTCTAACTGGTCGGTATCCTCATAACAATGGGTTAATCGGCTTGGCACATCTTGGTTTTCATATCGATGAGAATATAACGACGTTACCGATGGCATTGCAAAATGCAGGCTATGAAACCTCTCTAATCGGCTTTAGTCATGAAACCATCGGGGAAACGGAACAAGGTGTGACCAGTTCGACCAATCAATTAGGATATGACCGTTATGAAGAGGTTCCCGGCTCGCGATCTCCTGAAGTTGCGAAGCGATCCATCGAATTGCTAAAGGAAAAGGCTGATGGTTCATCTGATCAACCTTTCTTCCTCAATATTGGATTTGAAGAGACGCACCGTCCTTTTGGTGAATATGAGTCATACGAGGATCATCCGGATGATATTGAAGTGTTGCCGTATTTACCCGACACTCCCAATGTTCGAAAAGATTTGGCGCAATTTCATGGCTCTGTGAAGGTTTTGGATCAAGCCGTTGGCGATATTGTTCGTTCTTTGAAAGAATTAAATCTGGAAGAGAATACAATCGTCATTTATACAACGGATCACGGTATTGCTTTTCCCCGTGCCAAAGGGACTTTGAAAGAGGTAGGGTTGGAAACAGCCCTCATTTGTTATAGCCCTAAATTAGTGAATGGCGGGCGCGTTGTATCAGAGTTACTATGTAATGTTGATATAATGCCGACCCTGCTTGATCTGGGCGGAGTAGATATTCCTGAGGGCCTGGACGGAAAGAGCTTTGCTCCATTGTTAAAAGGGGCGGACGGTGAGGGCCGCGAAGAGTTCTTTTGTGAATTGACCTGGCATGATAAATACCATCCAATGCGTGGAATTCATACGAATCGTTACAAGTTTATTAGAAACTTTGAAGACGGTCCAAAGATTTATATGCCTTATGATATTCATTCAAGTTTGTCCGGACAGGATGTTCGTGAGGAATTTTATGTTCAAAATGAGCCTGAGGAGCTTTATGATCTGGAAAATGATCCTTTAGAAGAACAGAATTTAATCCATGACTCTTCCTATTCCGAGGTTGCGGAAACACTGCGGGGGAAGTTGAGAAATTGGATGGAGTCCACAAATGATCCACTTCTTAATGGTCCTGTTCCAGGTATACAGGCTCCGGAATGGGATGGAGAATAGAATTTGATTCATAACTCGTGTTTCAACGAAAAAGATTACACCGGGTACATGGCGTTGGAATGCCGAATGATAGGGGAACCTAAACAAGGTTATAAAAAATCAATCGATTATTTGAAGACCTTGATGTAGGGCCGGATTGAACCGGTCCTTTTTTTATATATTGGAAGGAAATAGTGGCTTCGTCACGCTGTTTTTGAAGAATCAAAGAGTTCTTTCTGATAGGTGAGTCACGATATTTAATAAGTTTTTTAAAAAATCGGTTGACAGTTTGAAACGCTTTCAACTATAATTTCAACATGAAATCGATTTCAGAAGATGCGTTAAAACAAGACAAGATTCGGGGGGTGTTTTATCGCAAGGAGGATGAAGTATGGCAACCATTGGGGATGTCGCTGAATTAGCGGGATTATCGCGTGCCACTGTGTCCAGGGTGATGAATCATCATCCTTATGTTTCCGAAGAGAAAAGGAAACTAGTCCATGAAGCGATGCACCAACTCGGCTATGCTCCGAACTCGCTAGCAAAGCGGTTGAGAACACAAACAACAGAAACGATAGCTGTACTTATTCCAAGAATTTCGAACCCGTTTTTTAGCAGTTTGGTCGAAGCGATGGAAATTAAGGCGGCCGAAAGCGACTTTCAATTGATTGTCTGTCAAACGAGGTCTGATAAACAGCGGGAGTTAGTCTATCTAGATTGGCTGAAAACAAAGCAAATCGGCGGTGTGATTCTAGCCTCAAGTGAAAACAGCTGGGAAGTTATTAAGGGATACACTGAATTTGGGCCGATTATGTTTTGTAATGAATACCCGCCAAATACGGACGTCCCCATTGTTTGTATGGATCAGTACCAAGGGGGTTATCTTGGAACGCGACATTTGATTGAGCGTGGCCATCAACAAATTGCTTGTTGTTTCGGCAGCAGTCACATCACCAATACCTCAGACCGACAAAAAGGTTTTCTTCATGCTTTGGAAGAGAGCGGCTTGTCGATGAATGACAAATGGTGGTTTAGAAATGCGCTAGAAATTCAAGATGGCAAAAAGATTTTTCATCAAATGATGGAAATGGATAATCGTCCCTCGGCCATTTTCACAGGAAGCGACGAGGTAGCAGCGGGAATCATTAAGGAAGCAAAGACTTACGGTGCAAAGATCCCTAACGATTTAGCCATTGTCGGGTACGACGATCAACCCATTGCGGAATTGATGGACCCCGGTATAACGACTATCCATCAGCCGAGTCAGGAAATCGGTGCTAAGACGATGGAACTCATGATTCAATATATCAAACATAACCATAAGCCAAATGAGCGGATAGTAGGATGGCTTTCACGGCTTATCGTAAGAGGATCAACATAAACCGCAATTTGCTTTTGTAACAGAAAAATGTGGCTCCTGAAATATGAAATCGATTTCAATGTTTGTTGCGTACTGCAAGAAAATGGAGAGGCAGATGAAAATCCGGGTAGAATTTAGAAAAATAAAGGGAGGAAGAGCATTTTGAAAAAACTAAGATTGGTTCCTATCTTCTTGGCTTTTGTTCTGGCACTGGCGGCATGTAGCGGTGGCGGATCTTCGAATGGCGGAGGAGGAAGTGAAGGAAGCGGCAGCGACACGGATAATGGATCATCGACGAATAATAGTACTGAAGAGGATACTTCAGGTTCAAAGGAAAAGGTTACGCTCGTTTGGGCACATGGTAAAGATGAATCCGGAGAAACGGAAAAAATCATTAAGGAATTTGAAAAGAAATACCCGAACATTAATGTTAAGAACAGAAATCTACCTAATAACTCTGGAAAACAGCACGATTTGTATGTAACGCAATTGAGTGCAAAGTCTTCTGATATTGATGTATTTAATCTTGATGTTGTATGGCCGGCAGAATTTGCCCAAGCTGAATACGTTCTTCCGCTTGATCGTTTCATTCAACAAAGCGGTTTCGATTTAAGCAAATTTAACCAGGGCGCATTAAGTGCTGCTCAATTCAAGGGTAAGCAGTGGGCATTGCCATTGTTTACAGATGTCGGCATGTTGTTCTACCGAAAAGATATTGTGAAGCAAGCGCCGGAAACTTGGGACGAGTTAATCGAAATGGCCAAGAAGCACAAAGGCGAAAAAGGCACTGAATTCGGTTACGTCTATCAGGCTAAACAGTATGAAGGTCTCGTTTGTAACATCATTGAGTATGTTGCATCCAATGGTGGACAATTTATCAAAGACGGTAAAGTCGTAGTGGACAGCGAAGGTACTCTTAAAGGGATTAAGACGATGGCGCAAATCACACAATCTGATTTTGTTCCAGGGAACATTACAACATTTACGGAACCTGAAACCAATCAGGCCTTCATTAATGGCAAGTCAGTATTTGCAAGAAACTGGCCATACATGTGGGCGACTTCTCAGGACGAGTCCAAATCGAAAGTTGCTGGAAAAGTCGGTATTGCACCGCTTCCTGCTGGAACTAAAGGATCTGCCGCTTCTCTTGGTGGCTGGATGATTGGCATTAACAAATATTCCAAGCATAAGCAAGCAGCATGGAAATTTGTGAAATTCACTGCAGGAATGAATGGACAAAAGATCCGCGCGGTCGTCGGCGGCAAGATTCCAGCCATTCCATCATTGCTTAAAGACGAAGATGTCTTGAAAGCGAATCCGTACTTCGGAAAAGAAGGATTCCAAAACGCTGTTAAAAGTGCGGTATCCCGTCCGGTTGCACCAAACTACCAAAAGATCTCAAGCATTATTCAGATTGAGGTATCCGGTGCGATTAGTGGGAAGGAAACACCTGAGCAAGCTGTTAAGAATTTGAAGAAAAAATTGCAAGATGCGGTACAACAATAGTAGATTGTGTAGCCTTAACCTTCATTGATTTGAAGGTTGAGGCTCTATTTAAGGAGGTGGATGTAAAATGAAGAAACTGACAAAGCAATCTGACTGGAAGCCCGCTTTTTTACTTATTGCCCCTTCCATTCTTCTTATTCTGGCCATCGCTATTTATCCGGTCATTCAATCATTTTACTTCAGTTTGTTTGACCTTCGGTTAAACGAACCTACTAAATCAGCCACTCATTTAGATTACAGCATAAATCTTGATACTTATTTGAAATACTACCCTTTTCTGGTTGGAGATTTGTCTCAGAAGATTGAAGAAACCGAAGATCCATTAAAAAGCAAGCTGGCAGATATTAAGCAAGAATTGAAAGAATTAAACCAAAGCATCAAAGAAGATGCTGGTGATACCTATCAGAAAGTGAACCAATTGCTGAATCAATATAAGACACCGCCGGATGAACTTGCATTGGTCACAATCAGCGGGGAAACGGCCAGTCAGTTTAAAGAAACGATTTCAGATGTGAATGACAGATTGACGAAACTCAAGAATCAAAAAGCTTTATCCAATGCTAAGGAACTGACCGGTTTGGCTTCGGGACTTCCGGATGCCATTATTCAACCGAACTTTATTGGTCTAGACCATTACACCCAAATGTTATCCAACGGAAGAACATGGTCGGCGCTTTGGCATACTTTTGTGTTCACGGTGGTCTCTGTAGCAGCGGAATTTATCCTTGGTTTTGCGATTGCTCTATTAATCAATAAACCGTTTAAGGGTCGTGGAATGATTCGGGCAAGTGTTCTGATCCCCTGGGCGATACCTACTGCGGTTAGTGCAACGATGTGGACTTATCTGTATGATGGCCAAAGCGGCATTATCGCGAAGTTTTTCGAGATTATTGGAATTGTTCCGGATATGTCGACTTTATTAACTACCGGGACAGGGGCGATGTTTGCCGTTATTTTGACAGACGTATGGAAAACAACCCCTTACATTGCCTTGTTGCTGTTGGCTGGCCTTCAGGTCATTCCTCAAAATCTATATGAGGCTTCTTCAATTGACGGAGCAGGAAAGGTCAAGCAATTTTTCAACATTACCTTGCCTTTGATGAAATCAAGTATTTTGGTCGCTTTATTGTTCCGGACTTTGGATGCTTTCCGCGTATTCGACCTTGTTTACGTTTTGACAGGCGGTGGTCCGGCCAATACTACTGAAATGATTTCAGGGTTTGCCTATCAGGTGATGTTTTCACAGCAGAATTTTGGCGCAGGTTCGACCCTTGCCATTATCGTTTTCCTGTGTGTGGCGGTGATTTCGATTATTTACATTAAATTTCTTGGTTCTGACTTGCTTTCGGACGATTCAGGAAAATAGGAGGTGTAGGAAATGGAGAAAAAAAGGAGTCCGTACTTTTATACTTTTCTCATCTTGTTTGTGTTTGTGGTGATGTTTCCTTTCATTTGGGTCTTTTTAAGTTCCTTTAAGCCGCCTTCTGAATTGTTCGGGGCCAATGCTTTCGACCCATTTGCGGATGACCCCACATTGAAAAACTATCATTCCGTCTTTTTCAATCACCCGCTTCTGACTTATTTGAAAAACAGTATGATTGTCGCGGGTGTTACGACGATATATACGGTTTTCACAGCTTCATTTGCGGCTTATGCGATTGCCAGGCTTCATTTTCGCGGCAAGGCTATTATTCTGGGACTGGCTTTGTCCGTTTCGATGTTCCCGCAAATCGCCACGGTCGCCCCGCTTTATCAAATTTTGTTAAATGTAGGGTTGACTAACAGTTATCTCGGTTTGATCATTCCCTATACAGTTATCACGTTGCCGTTGTCGATTTGGATTTTGGTGACATTCTTCCGTAAGATTCCTTACGATCTGGAGGAGTCAGCGAAAATAGACGGGGCTTCATTGATGCAAACGTATTGGAGAATTATTTTCCCGTTAGCTGTCCCCGGGCTGTTTACAACTGCTATTCTTGTGTTTATCGCGGCATGGAATGAATTTCTTTACGCGTTAACGATCAATACATCGAGAGCCTTTAGAACGGTTCCCGTTGGGATTGCCTTGTTCCAAGGGAGATTCACGATTCCGTGGGGAGATATTACTGCCGCAACGGTTGTGGTAACGGTCCCGTTGACCATTTTGGTCTTGTTCTTCCAACGTCGGATTGTTTCAGGCCTGACATCAGGATCAGTTAAGGAATAGTTTCCGTTTGTCTCTTTGGATCAACGGAGAAGAATAATGTTTTGGTTGTAATAGATCTGCCATTGGCGAAGGAGTACTTTAACGACTCTGTTTGACGAGGAATAAAGAGGAGTGCCCAAGCATCACATCTGGGAGTATGCTGCGATGCGACTAAGCCGGGAACACTACTTCTGTGGGCCAGCCATGGGCGCAGGAGTACTTTAACGACTCTGTTTGACGAGGAATAAAGAGGAGTGTAGAGATAAATGAAAGTCACAGTATGGAATGAAAATCGCCATGAGAAGCAAGATGCGGAAATTCGAAAGGTGTATCCGGAAGGAATTCATGGAGCCATTGCCGAATTTCTAAAGGAAGCGGATTTTGACGTAAGGACTGCGACGTTGGATGAGCCGGAGCATGGACTGTCGGAAGATGTTTTGAAGAATACCGATGTCTTGTTCTGGTGGGGACATATCGCACATGAAGAGGTCAGTGATGAAGTTGTAAATCGCATTCAACAGCGGGTATTGGACGGAATGGGTTTGATTGTATTGCATTCCGGTCATTTTTCGAAGATTTTCAAGCGTCTGATGGGCACTTCCTGCGATTTGAAATGGCGTGAAGCCGGTGAGAAAGAACGGGTTTGGGTCATCGACCCGAGTCATCCGATCGCAGAGGGAGTCGGGGAGTACTTCGAGTTGGAACATGAAGAAATGTATGGAGAGCATTTCGATATCCCGGCTCCTGAAGAGCTAGTTTTCGCCAGTTGGTTCGAGGGCGGAGAGTTGTTCCGAAGCGGTTGCACCTATCGACGCGGAAAAGGAAAAGTCTTTTATTTCCGACCAGGTCATGAAGAATACCCGACTTACTATGACAAAATGATTCAGAAGGTATTGGTGAATGCGGTTCACTGGGCGAAACCTACTACCCAACCAACATCCACTTACGGTAACGCAAAACCGTTAGAATCGATTACTGAAAAATAATCGAGAGGAGTGGCGAAAACGATGAGCCAGGTGCGAGTCGGCATGATCGGTTATCAGTTTATGGGGAGGGCGCACACCCATGCATATCGGGCCTTGCCGTTTTATTTCGGTCATAAGGTGGAGCCGGTATTGCAGGCAATAGCCGGTCGCCGTGAAAAGGCGGTGGCAGAGGCAGCGGAAAGGATGGGGTGGCGTTCATATGAAACAGATTGGCGTCGCTTGATCGAGAGAGATGACATTGATCTCATCGATATCGTGACACCGAATAACACACATGCGGAGATGGCAATTGCGGCTTTGGAAGCAGGAAAGCATGTCATTTGCGAAAAGCCGCTGGCTATGTCGGTGGAAGAAGCTGAACGCATGTGTGCGGCTGCTGAACGAAGCGGCGTAGAGAATATGATCACCCATAATTATCGGTTTGCGCCGGCGGTGCAGTATGCGCGGCAACTAATTGCTGATGGGAAATTAGGGAGGATTTACCACATCCGAGCCCAGTATTTGCAGGATTGGCTTACGGATCCTGAGGCTCCCATGGCTTGGCGGTTGCGCAAAGAAGTTACCGGATCAGGGGCATTAGGAGATATCGGCGCACATAGTATTGATCTGGCACGATTTTTAATCGGAGAATTCAGTGAGGTCTCCAGTATGACGGAAACATTTGTGACGGAGAGACCCTACAAAGATGGAAGCGGTACCGGTGAAGTAGATGTGGATGATGCCGCTGTGTTCCTTGCGCGCTTTGAAAACGGCACAATCGGGACATTCGAGGCAACGCGGTTTGCCAATGGCAATCGAAATGGCAATCGGTTTGAGATTAATGGGGAGAAAGGGTCCGTTCGATGGGACCTTGAGAATATGAATAATCTGGAGGTTTTCTTTTCGAGTGATCCCGAAGGCCAACAGGGTTTTCGAACCATTAACTGTACTGAAAAGGTACATCCTTATGCGGGTGCCTATTGGCCGGCGGGACACATTATCGGCTATGAACATACTTTCATTAATTTCATGTCGGAGATGATGAATGGAATTGCCCGGGGCTATTCACCTTCTCCGAATTTTGAAGACGGCCTTAGGAACCAGATTGTATTGGATGCAGTGGAGCGATCTGCTAAGACAAAGCAATGGATCGGGATTAATTAGGAGGAAACCATCATGACAGACAAATTGAGAGTCGGATTAATCGGCGCCGGTGGTATTGCGAGTGGCGTACACGTGCCGAATTATTTAAAGTTTGCGGATCGGGTTGAGCTTGCCGCGGTATCCGATGTTGTTAAGGAAAAAGCAGAGCAGTTGGCAGAAGAAGTCTCAATTCCAAATGTTTACGAGGACTATGAAGAAATGCTTCGGGATGCCAACCTGGATGCCGTAAGTATTTGTACCCCGAACAAGTTTCATGCCCCAGCGGCAGTTGCCGCGCTTGAAGCGGGTTGCCATGTTTTGTGTGAGAAACCTCCGGCCATGACTGCGGCGGAAGCTGAGAAAATGGCTGAAACGGCTAAGAAGGCAGGAAAGTTCCTAACGTACGGTTTTCACTATCGTCATTCCCCGGAGGCGGAAACGCTGCGTCGTTTTATTGACGGCGGGGAGCTTGGAGATATTTATGCAGTGAAAGTGAACGCTGTTCGTAGACGGGGAATTCCCGGATGGGGAGTATTTACGAACAAGGAGTTGCAGGGTGGAGGACCGTTGATAGATATCGGGGTCCATATGTTGGATACAGCTCTCTATTTAATGGACTATCCTGAACCTGACACGGTTTTTGGAGTGACTTATCAAAAGCTTGGAAGCAAGCCTGGAGTAGGTTTAATGGGTGAATGGGATTGGAAGAATTTCTCGATTGAGGACATGGCAAGAGGGATGATTACCTTCAAAAATGGCGCTTCTATTTTATTGGAAACCGCTTTTGCGGCCAACGTTAAAGAGCGTGACACGATGAATGTTTCCCTAATGGGTGATAAAGGTGGTGCGGATGTATTTCCGTTAAATATCTATCAAGAAAAACACGACACTCTAGTTGACGTGACTCCGTCATTTCTACCAAACAAAGGGGGATACGAATTAGAGATTGGCCGATTCGTTGACGCTTGTTTAGGTGGAACTGCTCCGATCAGTACAGGCGAACAGGGTGTCATTATCCAACAAATTATTGAAGGTTTATATCGCTCAGCTGAAAGTGGTGAAGCGGTGAAATTGGAAGCTAAAACGAGAACGGGAGGAGTATAATTGTGAAATTAGGTGTATTCACTGTTTTGTTTTCCGATAAGTCGTTTGAAGAAATGCTGGATTATGTGAAGAATGCGGGGTTGGAAGCCGTTGAGGTTGGAACTGGCGGAAATCCTGGTGACGCACATTGCAAACTTGATGAATTACTGGAAAGTGAAGAAAAGCGGAACGAGTATTTGGAGGCAGTACGTTCCCGTGGCCTGACTATTAGTGCGCTTAGTTGCCATGCCAACCCCATTTCCCCGGACAAGGCATATGCTGAAGAATCTCACGAAACGTTTGTGAAAACAGTGCAACTGGCAGAAATGCTGGAGGTCCCTGTTGTTAACTGTTTCTCGGGGACTGCAGGTGATCATGAAGGAGCAAAATATCCGAATTGGCCAGTATCCCCGTGGCCGACTGAATATAGTGAAGTGCTCCAATGGCAATGGGAAGAGAAGTTGGTTCCTTATTGGAGGAAATGGGGCAAGTATGCTCAAGACCATAATGTGAAAATCGGTCTGGAATTGCACGGCGGTTTTCTCGTACACACCCCTTATACAATGTTGAAGCTGCGGGAAGAAACGTGCGAGGCAGTCGGGGCTAATCTGGACCCGAGTCATATGTGGTGGCAGGGGATCGACCCGGTAGCCGCTATTAAAATCTTAGGCAAGGCTGGCGCGCTTCACCATTTCCATGCCAAAGATACCTTCATCGATCAGGAAAATGTCAATATGTACGGGCTTACGGATATGCAGCCATACGGAAATGTGCAAACTAGAGCTTGGACTTTCCGTTCTGTGGGTTGTGGCCACGACGTTAAGGAATGGTCGGATATGATCAGTGCGCTAAGAACCTATGGTTATGATTATGTAGTCAGCATTGAGCATGAAGACCCGATCATGTCGGTGGAAGAAGGATTCTCCAGGGCGGTTGAAAATTTACAATCCGTCTTAATCAAAGATAAACCCGCTGAGATGTGGTGGGCTTAACCAAACAAACATCCGGGGCGGAACTGATTCCGCTCGATTTTTTATAAAGCTGGGGTTATGGAGAGGGACAAATGAACAATTCGGCTAAATTTCAGCTAAGTACTCCTGAGGAACAAGGGGTTTCAGCTAAGACTATTTCCCATTTCTTGAAGAACGTCCATGCTGAAGGTATTGAACTTCATAGTCTTATGGTTGTTAGGAAAGGGTATGTGATTTCTGAGGGATGGTGGGACCCATATCGCAGAGATCTGCCCCATATGCTTTTCTCATTGACAAAGAGTTTCACCTCCATGGCCGTTGGAATTGCGATCGATGAAGGGCTTTTTTCTTTGGAAGATACCGTGGCCTCCTTTTTTCCTGAGATTGAAGGAAATCGAAACGATGAATATAGGGAAATTCGGGTCAAGGATCTGTTAACAATGAGTCCAGGCCATGAAAACGCCACAATGGGCGGAGAACTGCGCCAGCTTAAGGGCAGTTGGGTAGAGCGCTTCTTAAATACACCAGTGGATCATGAACCGGGGAGCCGTTTTTTATATAATACAAGTGCGACACATATGTTATCTGCCATTATACACCGGGTCTCAGGTCAATCATTGATCGATTATCTACAGCCAAGATTGTTTGACCCACTGGGAATTTCAAAACCATCATGGAACATCTCACCGGAAGGACATACCACGGGAGGTGGAGGTCTAAGCCTTGCAACTGGGGAAATCGCGAGGTTTGGACAACTTTTGTTGCAAAAAGGGCATTGGGAAGGACGGCAATTGCTCCCGGAATCTTGGATTGAGGAAGCCACTTCCTGTCAAATTGTGACTGGGGAAACGAACGATGATGGTTCACGGCAGTCCTACGGCTTTCAGTTTTGGCTCGGCCCTCACGGGACATTTCGTGCAGACGGTTCTTTTGGCCAACTTTGCATCGTCGCCCCTGAACAAAATGCGGTAGTAGTGGTCACAAGTGGAATTCAAAAAGCTGATAAGCTTCTAGGTATGATTTGGAATGATCTGTTAGGTATGATGGAGAATGGGCCGCTTGCCACAGATCAAGAGGCTAATGCTGCTCTGGACGAGCAATTGAAACACCTAAAGTTATCCGTTCCGGAGTTAATGAAGTCTTCCCCGCTTGCCGCTGAAATTTCTGATAGGGTTTATAGAATGAAAGCTAACGAGGATGATATAAATGAAGTATCTCTTACGATAGAGTCCGATTTCTGTGAGTTTGTTCTTAAAGACGAACGAGGGGAGCACCATATTACATGCGGGTATAATGAGTGGATGGAAGGAACCACGACTATGACCGGAAATTCACTTCACGCACAGTATCAACCCGAGCAACTTCGTGTGTGTGGTAAAGCAGGATGGCGAAGTGATAATGAATTTGTGATGACCTGGTGTTTTGTTGAAACGCCATTCATAGATACTGTCGTTTGTCGTTTTGAAGACAGGTACATTTGGTTGGATCGTTCTGTAAATACGAATGATAGTGTAACCCGTCCTACTCTGTTCGGGATAAGTTGATTAGAAATAGTAATGATCCATTCTAATCGAAAATTTCATTGAATAATAGGAGGAAAAAAAGAGATGAAACCATTAAACATTGGAGTCATTGGATGTGGCAGTATTGCCACTCATCGTCATTTACCGGAGTATGCACAGGAAAGCAATGTTAACATTGTTGCGGTTTGCGATATTGTTGAGGAACGTGCTAACGAAAGGGCGGAAACTTATGGCGCCAAAGCTTACTATGACCATAAGGAGTTATTGAAGAATGATGAGGTCGATGCGGTCAGTGTGTGCCTGCCAAACTATTTGCATGCGCCAGTTAGTATTGACGCATTGAATGCGGGAAAGCATGTGCTTTGCGAAAAACCGATGGCTACTTCCAAAGAAGAAGCTGAAGATATGATTAAAGCGGCTTCAAATAATAATCTCAAGCTGATGATTGGCCATAACCAGCGATTTGTGGCATCGCATGAAAAGGCGAAGCAGCTAATTGCAAATGGTGAAATCGGCAAGGTTTACAGTTTCCGGACGACATTTGGACACGGCGGCCCGGAAGGATGGAGCATAGACGGCAAGGAAAGCTGGTTCTTTAAAAAGGAACAAGCTTTTATCGGAGCTATGGGCGACTTAGGTGTCCATAAATCTGATATCATTCGCTTTCTGTTGGATGAAGAAGTTGTTGAAATTTCAGCGATGGTTGAGACAAGCGCTAAGTCAGATACAGACGTTGATGATAACGCTGTATGTATTTTGAAAACTGAAAACGGTGTTATCGGGACATTGACTGCAAGTTGGTCCTACGTTTCAAGGGAGGATAATTCAACCATTATTTATGGTGAAAAAGGCATTTTGCGTCTTGAAGATGATCCCGATTATTCGCTGGTAGCCCAATATGAAAATGGGGAAACCGTGAAATATGAATTGGGGCAAATTCAATCCAACGAAGAAGGCGGACAATCCAGTTCCCATGTGATCGAGAAGTTCGTCTCATGTGTTGTGAACGATTTACCTTCACCGGTTTCGGGAGAGGAGGGCATGAAATCGTTGGAAGTGATCCTTGGCGCACTGAAATCCAGTGAGACCAATGGGCTTGTTCGGCTTTAATGAACCAGGAAAGGGCGGTGAGATTCCGCCCTGTTTTTTTAAATTCAATGCTCCTCTCATTTATGAAAAGAGTTTGAAGTGAGGTGATTCTATGGAAAGGGGTATCATTTGTCTTGGGGAGGCTCTGATTGACTTCATTCCAAAGAATGCCACGAATTTGGTCTATGAAAAGTGTCCAGGCGGAGCGCCGGCAAATGTGGCGGTTGGGTTGGCTAAGCTTGGTGTGGATACGACCTTTCTTGGCAAAGTTGGGGATGATGTACTTGGAAGATTTCTGAAACAGACTTTGAAGGATTACAAGGTCGATGTGTCTCAGATGGTTTTGAGCAGCGAGGCGAAGACCGGGTTGACTTTTGTGACCCTCGATAAAAACGGAGAGCGAAGCTTTGATTTCTATATTGAGCCAAGAGCGGATCAATTGTTGCGGGAAGATGAGTTGGAAAAAGGTCTTTTTGAAAAACAGAGAATCCTTCATTTTGGTTCAATTTCGTTGATTCATGAACCCTCTCGGGGAGCTACGAAACAGGCAATTCGTTTGGCAAAACAAGAGGGACTCAAGTTATCTTTCGACCCCAATATTCGAATGTCGCTTTGGGAAAATGAACAGCAGGCGCGTGAGACTATCCTTGAAGTGCTCCCGAACGTCGATATTTTGAAGATTTCCGAGGAAGAGTTGGCTTTTATCACGGGAAAGAGAGACATTGAAGAAGGCATTCTGGCATGCAGTGAATTTGAAATCCCTCTCATTTTCGTCACTTGTGGGGCGGAAGGAAGTATAGTGTTTTCGGAAAAAGCTTCACTCAGTGTTCCAGCTATGAAGATTGAGGCTGTTGATACAACGGGAGCCGGCGATGCCTACGTGTCCGGTATGCTGTTTGGGCTAAGTCAGGTCGAAGGTGAACTACGGTCCATTACAGAAAAGGAAATGGAAAGAGTTGGACAATTCGCCAGTGTGTCTGGCGCGCTCGCAGCCTCGCAAAAAGGAGCAATGACGGCTTTACCGGAGCTTAGCGAGGTCAAAGAATTTCTGGAATGAAAAAAGCCCCCTTTCTCCTTTGAAAAGGGGCTTTCCATTCACTCTCTTAACTTAGTACGGGTTCGGCCTTTCGTGTTGCGATATGTTCAGGACGCGGTTTTCCCCCGGAAAAAGGGGCAACAAGGCGATTTTCCACGCTGTTATAAACCATGAACAGATTGTTTCGCTCGAAAGGAGTGATGTTTCCGCTTGATCCGTGAATCGTGTTGCATTCAAATAATAGTACAGAACCTGCCGGGCCAGTCGGCACATTAATGCCTAACCTTTTTCCGAGCCAAGACATGCTGTCCGGATCGGGAACCCCGAATTCCTGTTTTTTCAATGAATGCGTAAAGGGGTTATCAGGTGTTTCGCCAAGACAGGAAATAAAATATTGATGGGAACCCGGCATCAGCATGAGCGGCCCATTGAAGCTGTAGTTATCCGACAGAGCGATGGAAACACTGACCGCGCGCATTCGCGGCATGCCGTCCTCGATATGCCAGGTTTCGAAATCGGAATGCCAGAAGAATTCTTTACCGGCAAAGCCTGGCTTATAATTGACTCTTGATTGGCTCAAGTATACATCGCTGCCAAGTAAGTGTGAAACGGTGTCCGTTAAACGCTGATCCGATGCGATCTTATTGAAGAACTCATTAAGTCGGTGAACCGCAAAGACCGAACGAACCTCATCTCTTTCGGGTTCACGGACAACCTCAGGTATGTTCTCAGTCCGGTATTCCTCACGTATGGCATCCATTTCATTCTGCATTTGGTTCAATTCGTTTTCCGAAAAGAAGCTCTCCAGGAATAGATAACCGTTTCTTTCATAAGAGGTCAATTGCTCTTTGGAAAGGGGAGTTTCATTATCCTGTCCGGGTCCGGAGTGGATCACCGGATCTTTTCGTCTTGTGATCTCCACCTCGGTACTGTAACGGGATGGATAAAGGTCCTGCATGTCCGATTTTCTCCTTTCTCCGGTTTATCATAAGGATAATGGCCGGTATGACCCGGCCATTATTTTGATTTCCCTGTTTATCAGGGTTTCTTTTATTTAATCCGTATCTGCCGGGTAGACGCCTTCCTCATCATGAACCTCTTTGCCGCTCAACGGCGGGTTAAAGACACATACAACGCGAAGATCTTTCTTGATGCGCAAATAATGTTTCTCATGGCCGTCAAGGCAATACATGGTTCCCGGCTTGATCGTATAGATCTTGCCATCTTTCAGCGTTTCCACCTCTGCTTCGCCCTCAATGCAGTATACAGCTTCAACATGGTTTTTGTACCAAATATAGGTTTCTGTTCCTGCATAGAGAACGGTTTCGGTCAAGGTGAAGCCGACATTGTCCTTTTTCAGGAGAAAGCGGCGGCTGCTCCAATTATCGTCTTTGGTTTCGTTATCAGTTCCAAGAATTTCGTCCAGTGTTTTGACAATCATGTTTTTAATTTCCCTTCCCTAGTGCGATTTTGATACTTTCCTCCAGAATGGACAGACCCTTCTCGAGTCCCTCTTTATCAATAATGAGAGGTGGTAGAAGCTTCAGGACTTCGTCTTTCGGGCCGGAAGTCTCAATAATCAGGCCGCGTTCAAAGGCCAACGGAGTGATTTTGTCGGTTAATCCGTCTTTTCCGCAAGCAATCCCCTGCATCAAACCGCGTCCGCGAAGTTCACCTTCCAACTCCGGATATTTCTCAATGAGTTCGGTCAGCTTGCTTTTTATAAATTCGCCTTTTTCCTGAACAGACTGACTGAATTCGTCGTTTTCCCAATGGCTTAACGCTTCAGTGGCAGCTACGAATGCGAGGTTGTTTCCCCTAAATGTACCATTGTGTTCACCGGGTCCCCACTGGTCGTATTTCGGCTTGATTAGCGTAAGGGCCATCGGTAAACCGATGCCGCCTATAGACTTCGACAGGCAAACAACATCAGGATTAATACCAGCCGGCTCAAAGCTAAAGAAAGTTCCCGTTCTGCCACATCCGGCTTGAACATCGTCCACGATCAGGAAAATGTCCCAGCGACGGCAAACATCCTCGACTTTTCTCAACCATTCGAAGCTGGCTGCGTTCAATCCGCCTTCACCCTGAACGGTTTCAAGAATAACGGCTGCCGGCAAAGCGACACCACTGCCGCTGTCTTCCAGGAATTTCTCCAGGTAAGCGATCGAATTATGGTCTTCCATGTAATCATCGAAAGGCATCGATACGCTATGGTGCAACGGGATTCCCGCTCCGTGACGTTTAAATGAATTACCTGTGACAGAAAGCGAACCGATTGTCATACCATGGAAAGCATTTGTGAAACTTACTACGGTTTCACGTCCGGTTACTTTCCTTGCGATTTTCAATGCGCTTTCGACAGAGTTCGTTCCGGTCGGTCCCGGAAACATCACCTTATAATCCAGTTCGCGCGGCGAGAGAACGACATCACGGAACTTCTGCAGGAATTCGCTCCTCGCGGTTGTTCCCATGTCAAGGCTATGCGTGATCCCGTCATTTCGGATATATTCAATCATCTTCTCTTGCATGAAGTCATTGTTATGTCCGTAATTCAAGGCTCCGGCGCCTGCGAAAAAGTCAATATACTCTTTTCCGTCTACATCCCACAATTTATAGCCTTTCGATTTCTCAAAGACTGTTGGGAAACTGCGGCTGTAGCTGCGGACCTCCGATTCCAGTTGCTCAAACACTTCCATTTTCGGTTTCGGTTCGACAACGGTCATGTGAATCAATTCCTCCTTGAAAACTGTATTACCCTGGCCGGTATAAGGCTGGGTTTAGAAATAGGTGCGCTTAGCGGTCAAATGGTCCAATGTGATAGATCGGTTCGTCTTCGTGTCCTTCTCCCGGGAAGTCATTTGCTGTAAAGCAATTGTGAACTTCACACGGTGCTCCCATCTTATCGGCGAACCTTGTGAAAAGTTTCCGTGACGCCTTGTTTGACGGAGCGACAGTGGCTTCGAGGTAGCGGACTTCTTCACAGACAGAACGTTCAAGAAGATGGCGCAACATTTTCGTTGCAAGCCCCTGTCCCCGTTCAGTGTCGTCTACGGCCACCTGCCAGATAAACAGGATATTCGGTGATTCCGGTTTAATGTATCCGGAAATAAAACCGACTACACGATCATTGCGTTCCACGACGACCGATGTTTCACGGAAAAATTCGCACCACATGACATAGCTGTAAGAGGAATTTACATCGAGAACTCCGGTGCTTTTGACCAGTGTCCACACGTCCGCGCCGTTTTCTTTGTTTGGTTTACTGAATCGATAGTCCGTGGCGATGGGCTTTACTGTCGTTTGGATGTGCCATCACCTCCTCTTGGATTTTCTGGAAATGAGAAAAAGCAACTCATATTACAATATGATAACGGGAGGCATTCATCGCGTCAAAAGCGATTAAAAGGCAAATATAAGCGTTTGTAAGCCTTAATCATGCTCTGGCGAGTTTACAACCGAATCCCTTTAGATAACTCCGATATGGACGGAGATCCCAAACATTTCTATAAGATCATCGGAAATGTGCTCGAAATGCGGTAAATGATACGACTTTTTGGGGAGCCTAACAAGAAAGGAGCTGATGAAAATGGGACAAAAGAACCGGTTCCATGAAGGGGAAAAAGCCCCAAACCACGATGTTTATATGGAGATAGGGGAATCGGGGAGCATGGTGCAAAACCCGAAATTCGTTGAACTTGATGCCGGCCAACACTTCCCGGGAAACACCAATGACGATCGAATATGGATGAGAAAGCCTAAGCCATAACGCCTGACGGATTACTTCACAAATATCCGTCTAAAGTCTCATACAAAATCGGTCCATCTCCGCACTTGAAAATCCATCCGCTTGCCGAAGATTCTTCGCTTGATTCTGGATAAGATAGAACCAGGATAAAAAAAGGAGCGATGAAAATGTTTAACACTTATGAAATTGAAAAGGCCGTTGAGAGTCAGAAAGCGGATTTGAACTGTGTTTCTCGTCAAGGATGGAAATTGAGGGTGGCCGGAAAGAAAAATCGACGGTTTTCCATCATACAGTCGTTAATACCTGATCCAACAGGCAGGATGTCTTGCCGGGAGTGTCTGGATTGCTGAAGAGGTCGGTTGAGATACCGGCCTTTTTTGCTGTCAGAACAGAATATTTGGGGAAATAAATAAAGGGAACGCTTGTTTCTTCTGGTGACAATGTCTATAATAAAATTAGCACAAGGCTGAACTCCTGCGAAGGTGGCGGTTTCTATGGAAGAGTAAACCACCCATTTCCAAATGATCAACTCGGAGTAGGCTTGTTTTTTTATTGGATGTCAAAAAGGCAACGCTCATCCCGAATGCGAATATTAATCAAACATTTGTTTAACATTATCAGTTTTTTATGTTGGAGAAAATAGCGTTACAGGAGAGGTTGTTATGGGGGGTCTTGAAAAGTCATTAATCCGCATGATCCAAAACGAAAGGCAGATTCTTAAAGCCTTGCGACACGTTCAGGAATTGCATTTGCCCGAAGGATGTATTTCCGCTGGGATGATTCGTAATCTGGTTTGGGACATCAAACATGGTTATAAACAGCGAACTCCGTTAAATGATATTGATGTTTTGTATTATGATCCTTCCGATATTGGGGAAGAAATGGAGAAATTATACGAGCAACAGTTGCGAGAGAAAGATCCGGAACTGCCCTGGTCTGTGAAAAATGAAGCCAGGATGCACCTTCGGAACGGTGATGTCCCTTATACATCCGTAGAAGATGCAATGAAACATTGGGCTGAAACTGCTACAGCGGTCGCCGTAAGACTTGAAAGACGCGATGAAATCTCTGTAAGTGCCCCATTCGGTTTGGATGATCTGTTTGGGTTGATCTTGCGTCAGGGTCCGTATGTCGCAGATAAGGGAGCTTTTGAACGGCGATGTGCAGGAAAGCGGTGGCTGGAAATATGGCCGAAATTACGACTTGCGGGTTGAAATCAATAAAAAAAATGCCGGATCCAAGACCCAGCATTTCAAGACTTTCATTAATAAACTCCAACTTCGTCCCAGGCGTTTGCTACAGCTTTGTATTCTGAGTTGTAGCCGTATAAGTCAGCAGCTGCCTGGAGAAGAGCCGCTCTTGCGTCGCTAAATTGACTTTGAGGACTAAGATAGGTGGTTAGAGCCCGATAATAAATCTGCTCAGCTTTGTCTTTTCCAAGGCTTTGAATGGTTAAATAAGCAGCCTTATTCGGGATTCCGCTATTGATATGCACGCCGCCATTATCCCTTGACGTGTATACATAATCACTCATATTTTCCGGTTGCCCGAACTTCGACGGGTTTTTCAGGCTTCGCAAAGCATCGCCGGATCTATTCGGTGTATAAACGGCCTCGCCCATAAGGAAGTTATTCGGATTGACGAAGTAGGCAAATGTATCCGAAATGGACTCGTTCAACGCACCGGGTTGATCATGATATTCCAATCCAGCAGTTGACTGAGTGACCGCATGGGTTAATTCATGGGCCGTAACTTCCAATGAACCGGCTAAAGGAATGAAAGTTGAACCGTCGCCGTCTCCATAAACCATCTGAACACCGTTCCAAAAGGCATTATTATAATTTGTACCATAGTGAACGGTGGAACGCAGAATAGCCCCGTTATCATCATAGCTGTTACGCCCGAAAGTATTATAATAGTAGTCATAGACTTGGCCGACATTATACTGGGCGCTTACGCCCGCTTTTTGATTTTGAGCTGTGAAAGCATCGTTGTTGTCCATGACGTTCACACCCGGCAATGATTTACCGTTGCGGGCCGTGAAAGTTTCAATATACCCTTTCATCGGTTTGGTCGTATCCGTCAAATAATAAGTGTTTTTCGTATAGAAGGTGTGAAGGGTTCTTTTATTACCGAAAATATCGTAGCCGTACCCGGTCGTCGGCCCGTCATCCATGACCGCGTTATAGGTTTGAATCACAGAACCGTTATTGGCGTTAATGAAGATCTGCCAGTTCCCCGGTTTCGGATAGATGAAACGTAACTGGACATGATAGGCCAGGTAACTGTTTCCTTTGTAAGGGTAGACCACAAGATTTGCCGATTCTGTTTTGTTTTTTAAGTCAGACTGTTTAGGAACCCCTTGAGTCTTTTCAGGAGAAAGCCCGATTTTCTCCCAGGCTTTTTGAATCGCCTGTTGCTTTGATAGATTCGGAGAAAGATCTCCCTTAAGATTTTCCCGAACCTTCGGATGGACATTACCTGTAACAGTCGTCACCTTTCCCTTATCATTTGTATGCACGGTGAAGCGGGCACCTGCAATAGGAATACCCTTTAAAGACTGGACAAACTGATAGTGTGTCATTCCCAGTTGATCTTCGACTTCATGGGACAGTTTCAAATCCGATTTCGGATCAAGGTGGAAGACCTTCTGATTTTCCTTTAGAAAATGTTTGATTTCCGAAAGTTCACGTACCGTCCTCTTGGATAATACCCCTGATACAAATGTTGGAATCTCTCCTTGTTCTGCCCACACGACGTTAAATTTATCGTTAGACCATTGTTTGAATCGTTGTAACTGTTTCTGATGTTGATTTATATCTAAAGGCTTCTGGCCGTCTGTTCCGTTTCCTTGAGCCAAAGCGGTGGTTGGAATTAAGGAAATCGAAGCAGCAAGGGCCAAAGTCGTTAATCGTTTTCCGATCATTTCAATTTCCCTCCTACTTGTCTAGTAATCGTGCTTCTATAGATTATCACACATTTGGAAGGTTTTGATTGGTAAACAAACTATTTTAAGTATAATTATGGATATTTAATGAATGATATGGAATTTAAATAGATGGTTTAATTGTTGAATATACTGTTATAACAAGGATAACGGCATGGTTTATACAAATATATTAAAAGTAATACTATTTATTTACAAATACATTGATATGAATAACTAGGTGTTGGTTTTTCAGGGAGAAAGGTAAAGAAATGCACGGTTGTACTGTATAATGAATGGAAGATGAACTTACTAGTGAAAGAGTAAGGCAGAAAATAGGAGGAGTAGAAAATGAACCTTACAATATTTCAAGTCTATGCGTTTCCAATCGCCTTTTGCGGGGAATCCTGCGTTCACAGCATTTCAAGCCTTCGAGCGCGGAGGTCATCTTAAGATTAAAGTGGATGGGGATCAGCTCTACTTGTCAGGACAGGCTATAACTGTTATGGAAGGAAATCTGATGTAGTAAGAGGGAGGTTGGAACATTGAGCAAGAATCGATTCAAAAAACAGCTTGATTTCATTATTGAAATCGATAAACTGAAGAACATTTACCGGCAGACGATATTAATAGATGGTTCGCGTCGGGAAAATGATGCGGAGCATTCCTGGCATCTCGCCATGATGGTCATGTTGTTATCGGATCATGCAAATGAGCGAGGGTTGGATCTCCTTCATTCTATGAAAATGGTCCTAATTCATGATCTGGTCGAAATTGACGCAGGGGATACGTTCGCTTATGACGAAAAAGGATACGAGGACAAAGATGAGCGTGAACAGAAAGCCGCCGATCGTCTCTTTGGACTTCTCCCGGAAGAACAGGGGCGTGAAATTTACGGATTATGGCGTGAGTTTGAAGAAAGAACGACACCAGAAGCTCGCTTTGCTGCAGCCCTGGACAGATTTCAGCCTTTGTTGCATAACTATTATACAGAAGGCGCCTCGTGGAAGAAACATGGTATCACGAGCAATCAAGTGCTGGAAAGAAACAAGCAAATAGCGGAAGGTTCAAAGGATTTGTGGGCGTTCGCCGAAGATTTGATTCGGGACGCCGTTGAAAAAGGGTATTTAGAACAGGAGTGAGGTGAAGGCTTTGAGACAGATTATAGCCATGGGCGGAGGCGGGTTTTCCATGGAACCGGAAAATCCATTGTTGGACCGGTATATTCTGGCACAAACGGCGAGAAAACAGCCAAGAGTGTGTTTTGTACCGACAGCTAGCGGGGATGCGGAGGGTTATATCGATCAATTTTACATTGCTTTTCGAGAGCTATTCTGTAAGCCTTCTCATCTGTCATTGTTCAAGCCTCCTTCGCAGGACCTAGAAGACTATGTTCTTGATAAAGATGTCATTTATGTCGGTGGCGGAAACACGAAGAATATGCTTGTATTATGGAGGGAATGGGGACTCGATATTATTTTACAAAAGGCTTGGGAGTCAGGGGTTTTGCTTGCCGGTTTAAGTGCCGGTTCGATTTGCTGGTATGAGGAAGGCGTTTCTGATTCACTTCCGGGAGAGTACTCAAGATTGGAAGCCCTGGGATTTCTGCCAGGAAGCCACAGTCCACATTACGACGGGGAACCCGAACGCCGTGGCGTTTATCATAAGTTGATAGCAGAGGGAATGAGTGATGGATTGGCAGCCGATGACGGAGTGGCCTTACATTATGTGGATCGGGAATTACACAAAGTTGTGAGCTCAAGACCGCAGGCACGAGCTTATTTAGTAGCAAAGACAAAGGATTCTGTGTCTGAGACGGAAATGGTACCGGAATATCTTGGGGACGATCAATGAGATTTAATCAAGGAGTGGTTCTAAATGGCCGGAAAAAGTTCTATCGGGGTGATGATCATGATTTTTTTGTCTTTCAGCTTTTTGGGAGGATGCGGCGATTCCCAGTCTAATAACGGTGGACAGAAAAACAGTGGACAGGGCAACGGCAATGGAGGTTTCGCGGCCGGCGAAATCCAAACCTGGGTCGAGTATGATCAAAATGGCGACACCCTTCTATTCACCTTTCATCTAAAGAATCAAACGGAATCTGTAGAGACTTATCATTTCAGTACCGGCCAGCGCTTTGATTTCATTATCAAAAACAACCAAGATGAGAAGGTAACCCAGTACTCCGAAGGAAGAATGTTCACACAGGCTTTAGGGACGGAGAAAATGAAACAGGCAGAGGAACTAACCTATAAGACAAAGGTTACGGGATTAGCAGAAGGCGAATACACAGTAACATTCTGGCTGACGGCAAAGGAAGAACAGCCTAAGGCGAGCTTGACATTCACGGTGAAATAGAAATGGAGTGGAGAAATGTTTAAAAAAGTAAATATAGGATTGACTGTGTTAGTAGTGTTGTTTGTGGTTTTTGAGTTTACTGGCAAAGGGCAGGCTCAGAATCAACACACTTTTCCGGCCAATGTCGCAACCATCCAACCTGCCGACTTTACTGAACATGAAAAAGGACTTTTGGAAGCGGGCGGAGCGAATAAAGTATTCGCTTTCCAATATCATTTACCCGAACAAAACATGAAGTACGTTGATGTTTGGATTGAACTTTATAAAAATGGAAAAGACGAGGGCAAGAGGTTTGCACACAGTTCTCTGATTAAAGGTACAAAAGACGGTCTTTTGTTTCTGACAGTTCAAAAGCTGGAAATCAAGAAAAGCCAAATGGTGAAATGGATTTCAACTGTGATCAGTGATAATGGTTCAGGCAGGTCTTCCATTACAAGGAAGTCTTCTATCCATAAAGGCGGGGCATTGACCATCCAAGGGGGTTCGGGAAAAATCATCCCTGGAGAAGCCATCACATTAGCGGTAACAGTTCAGGATCCTGATGCCTCATCGTTTGTTGTACCAAACGGCATTTTTGCAAAAGAGAATCATAAGGACGTCTTAAAGCGACTCCGGAATCAGTATCAGTACGTTTATCTTTTGAAGTGTAAGTTTAGAAACAGTCCCGAGGGAGGCTTCTAAAGATGGAGGAAGATTTCTCGCAATGGCAGCGCCAATTGTTTACAGTGGCGGGCAAAGGAAATCTTGAGCAGGCGTTGGCGTTAGTTGGTAAGATTGAAAAGTTATTTCCTGAGAAGAAACATCGGACAAGCTTTTGGAAAGCGGCTTTGTATTGTGCAAAGGGTTCCCCGGATCACGGGCTGTCTATATTGCAGGATGCAGTGAAAAACGGCGTTTGGTGGCATCCGGATCGGTTGCTTCAAGATCCCGATTTCGAAAATATCCGTCATTTGCCAGAGTTCGACGAAATCATTCAGAACTGTAAAAAGAAGCTTGCGGATGCCCAGAGTCACGGCAAGCCCGAGCTTTCCGTCTGGCCATCGTCGCCAACCGATCCTATGATCCTATCGATTCATTGGCGTGGCGACAACGTCAGTAATTTTTCAGGATTTTGGAATGTTGACCAGCTGAAAGATCGTTTCACACTGGCGTTTCCCCAGTCCTCTCAGCCTTTCGGACCGGAAGCCTTTTGTTGGGATGATTGGGATTTGGCTAAACGAGAGTTATTCGAAGCCTATGAGAAGGTGTGCAGAAACTATGGATTTGACCGTGACCGAGTCATTACCGCTGGCGCCTCACAAGGAGGAAAGTTGGCCTTGGAGTTGGCGTTGGAGGAAAATGAAATTCCGGCGAAAGGATTCATCGCCATTGTACCAGCGGTCCGGGAAACGGGACAATATGCTTCGTTGATTGAGAGAGCCGCGAAACAAGGAATCCGTGGAGTCATCATCACCGGTGATCAGGATCATTTTTACTCGGAAATCGAGGATCTTTGTGCGGAATTTGATAAATACGGATTCATCTATAAACTGATGGTGACCGAAGGGCTGGGTCATTTTATTCCGGATGATTTTCCTGATCAGTTGATTGAAGCGGTTGAGTTTATCCTGAACGGCAATACAAATACATATAAAGAGTTGAGAATGTTGGGAGAACAGAATTTGTTTCAAATACGGGCCACAGGGGTTTTGATAGAAAATGGAGAAATCCTTCTCGTAAAGCAAAAGGTGTCAGAGGAGCGGTCTTGGTCCTTGCCCGGAGGAAGAGTGGAGCATGGTGAAACCGTGGAGGAAGCTGTGATTCGGGAAGTTCGGGAGGAAACAGGGCTAGAAGCAGAGGTGGTAAAGCTTTTATATGTGTGCGAGAAATTGAGTGTCCGCCCACCAGTGCTTCATATCACTTTCTTATTACGGAAAATCGGCGGCAAACTCACCCTGCCTTCCAACGAGTTCGATGAAAATCCGATTTCTGAGGTCAGAATGGTCCCTGTTTCTCAATTACACGACTATCACTTTTCGGAGAAGTTTATGAAAATCGTTCAGAATGGCTTTCCGGGGGCAGGAAGTTATCAAGGAGATAAGAGTTCGATAGGTTTGTAGGAGGAGATCGGTCATCGAGAATAAACAATTGGCCCTGGATTTGGGGGCAAAACCGTGTTTGCTTCTTAGTCTTCAACCAGAACCGTACAACCAAATTCGGCAGGGTGTAAAGAAGTATGAATACAGAAGGAAATTTATTAATGAACCCTCGCTGGCGTTTGTTTATGTGAGTTCGCCGATTAAAGCCGTGTCGGCGTTGGTGGAATTCGGAAGGCCGGTTATTGATTCTCCGGAGTATATTGCGGAGATCGCAGAAAAAGAAAAAACAGGTTCTTTCGAGGGGACGATGAGGTATTTGGAAGGGCTTGAAAAAGGTTATGCCATTCCAATTCTATCCTTCAAGGAAATTCAGCCGGTCTCGTTGGATGATCTCCGGGATAAATTTCAATTTACCGCGCCTCAATCTTACTTTTATCTTTATCGTAAGCCGGAATTATTTACCTTTCTTAAATTGAAGGCGCGAAACGTTAATAGAGAAGAGGAATAAACATGGCAGTTAAATTTCTAGAAGGTGATCACGTTTTTCTGCGGCCGATGGAAGTGGAAGATTTGGAAGTATCCTATTCAAGCTTGTGGAATACGGAAGGGCGGAGGTTGACCGGGACACAAGAGACCTTCACAAAGGCGGGGATCCAGAAGTGGTTCGAGAGAATCTCGCTTGATTCAGGCCGGATTGATCTCGTAATCGGGATGCAGGAAGATGACCAACTTATCGGGGATATCGGGATGCTCGAAATCGATTATCGGAACCGGAGCGCGGTTGTTCGGATCGCCCTTTGGGAAAATGAAAACTTCGGCAGGGGATTGGGAACGGAAGCGATGTATCTTTTGTTGGAGCATGGTTTTGAAGTCTTGAATCTTCACCGCATCGGGCTAGATGTGTTTGCTTACAACCAAAGGGCCATTCGTTCATATGAGAAAATCGGCTTTCAACAAGAGGGCATAATTAGAGACGCGCTTTTCTACGACGGAGAATATCATGACTCCATCTTAATGGGAATGATGGAAGATGAATTTCGGTCTCGCCGGGAGAAAGCCAGGCATGGAAGGGATAACAAATGAAAATCTCAGAGTTACAAAAACATGTAGCAGAGTTCAGCAAAACCCGCGGCTTTGATCAAAATTCAGTTGAGATGCGAATGCTATATCTGACATCAGAGGTCGGAGAAGTGGCGGAAGAGGTGCTGCGGGTGGTTGAAAATCATCATTTAGCCAACAAAGCCAACCTTGGAATGGAAATGTACGATGTGATCTGGAACTTGCTCGAGTTGGCCAATCAACTGGACATTGACATGGAAAAAGCGGCCGAGCAGAAGATTGAAATCAACAAAGATCGGGTATGGGAGTAATTTCATTGCTTCCGGCGGAAGGGACCATCTGAAGTGCGTAATATTGAACGGTTAGCGGAACGGATAAAAAATTCGAATGATACTGTAGCTTTAACGGGAGCCGGAATGTCCACGGAAAGCGGATTGCCGGATTTTCGATCCAGTCATGGCTTGTGGGCGGGACGAGATCCTCTTGAAATTGCCAGTCCGCATGCTATTGAAGGGAATTACGAAGATTTTGTCTCCTTTTATGGGAACCGGATCAAGGAGTTGAAGAAACACAAGCCTAACAGCGGACATGATTGTTTGGCTAATTGGGAACAGGAAGGTCTTTTATCAGCTGTTCTTACACAAAATATCGACGGCTATCACCTGGATGCCGGAGGTCAAAATGTCATTGAGTTGCACGGGCATCTTCGTCACCTGTATTGCAGGGAATGCCGTCATCGTCATCCGGTGTCCAAATATCTTCATGATGATCCTTACTGCGAGTATTGTGGAGGCAAGGTTCGTCCAGATGTCGTGCTTTTTGGTGAAGCTCTTGATGAGTTGAAATGGGAAAAAGCCATTCAGGAAGTCATGAAGGCCGATCTTGCCATTGTGGTCGGAACTTCCCTGGAGGTATTTCCATTTGCGGGTCTGGTTGAACTTGCATTGGAACGTGGTACGGATCTCGCGATTATTAATTATACTGAGACAGGTGCCGATGCACTTGCTGATATTGTGATACATGACTCAATTTCAGAAACTCTTGATGAGGTAAATGGAAATATAAAAGAGTAGGAAGCAGGGAATGAAAGAATGAAACAAAGAAGAGCGGATCGGCAGGATTGGCAGAGGATTCAAAAGAAATCATTTCGTGTTGAATACATGGACACGGAGGAATACACCGGACACGTCACTTTTCTATATTTGAAAAAGGTTCGCGAGCCCTTATGGATCGAAAACAACCAGCAAAATTTATGTGTGGCGGATAACAACTATCTTTGGATTCAACATTTTCCCGAAGGGACTTGTCATACTCAAACCGCCATGTTTGACGCAGCAGGTGAAGTTATTCAATGGTACATCGATATTTGCAAACCGTATCGTATTGCGGGAGATGGCGTTCCGTGGTTTGATGATTTGTACCTGTATATTGTCATGAATCCGGATGGGGATTTTCAGCTTTTGGATGCTGATGAATTAGAAGAGGCATTGGAGCAGAAAGAAGTTTCCCAAGATGATTATGATTTAGCCTGGGCAGAGGCCCATCAATTGATGAAAGAGATAGAGGAAGAATCCTACCAATTGGCACAGCTAAGCGAAATCCATAAAAGACGATATTTTGAACAAGAGAGGGTATGCCATGGTTCAGATTCGAACTGAAATAGGAACAGATCGGAAAGCTGTCAAAGAAATCCATACATTGGCGTTTGAGCAAGAAAACGAAGCTCGATTGGTAGATGCGATAAGGGAATCCAACCATTTTATTCCGGAATTATCTCTTGTTGCGGAAAGTGAAGGAGAGATTGTCGGGCATATTTTGTTTAGCCGGGTTTTTCTGGAGACCCGTGAACAGGTCGTGGAAATTCTTGCGTTAGCCCCAATGGCGGTGAAACCTGAGTATCAAAATCTTGGGATCGGCAGCCGTCTCGTGGAAGAAGGTTTGCGGGCTTGTCGAGAAACAGAGTTTTCCGTTGTTGCGGTACTTGGCCATCCTGAATTTTATCCGAGATTTGGTTTTGTTCCCGCCCGGCCACAAGGCCTTCTTCCTCCCTTCGATGTTGCAGATGAGGTTTTTATGGTGAGTGAGCTTCGGCCGAACAAACTTGTAACAATCCAAGGGAAAGTGGCATATCCACCGGCTTTTGATGGGGTTTGATCCTAAAGGTGTTTCAGGAATTGTTCCGGATTATTTAAAAATGACTTCGTCAATTTGACGTGTTCGAGCTCATCATAAGGCGTTTCATGTACAGGATGCTCATCGAAGTTCAGAATGGTCGCACCCGGGAAAGCCATCAGGATCGGAGAATGGGTGGCGATGATAAATTGGCAGTTTTGGGCTGTCATTTCTTTTAACAGAGAAATTAGAGATAGCTGCTTCAGCGGAGACAAGGGAGTTTCCGGTTCGTCCAGCAGGTACAAGCCGTCAGGGCGAAGCCGGGAATGGAAAAACTGTAAGAAACTTTCGCCGTGCGATCTTGTCTCCAGCCCTTCTTGATAAAGTTCCTCCATTTCCGCTAGTGAACGATTGTAAGGAAGGCGAGCCAAACTGCGTGCCAGGATTGACCGATCCTTGTATTCCGCCTCCACACGGTTTAACTCTTCTTTCATTTCCTTTCGAATCACAGTCAGGCGTTTTGTATAATTGATGAAATCATCTGCCCTCAGGAAAAAGCCTTTCCTGGACTTAACTTTCCAAATTAATTTCAGATAGTCAGCCAATTCACTTGCAGGGTTTGATTCTTCTGATCCTATTGTAATGGCATCGGCTGCAGCTGCAATGGATTCAAGCAAAGTGGATTTGCCCGTTCCGTTTTCTCCTACAAAGAAAGTGATAGGCGCATGGAAATGGATCTGTTGGAAGTTCTGTACAAGCGGAAGTTGAAAGGGAAACGGTTCCGCCGGCAATTTCTCTCTGGACCTCAATTGAATGGATTGAAGATGGGGCATCTGAATTCCCTCCTGTATAAAAAAATAGCAAGGGGCCATGGCCCCTCACTTATAATGAACGTTCGAGTTCAAACCAATAGTCGCAGAGCGTTTCGAGTCCTTTGTCGAAGTTCTCAAGGTGAAAATGCTCATTCGGCGCATGAAAGTTTTCATCGGGCAGGCCGAAACCGAGCATGACAACGGGCAGCTTCAACATCTGAGAGAATGTCTCGACAACCGGGATTGAGCCGCCCATCCGAGTAAATGCCGGTGCTACACCGTAAGCTTTTTCGAGAGCACGGCCCGCGGCTTGAATCGCTGGGTGATCAAATGGGGTAATAAACGGTTTCCCCTGGTCGAACAGTTCAGTGGTGACGGTTACCCCCGGAGGAGTGTGCGAGTCAATGTGCTTGCGGATCAATTCGGCGATTTCTGCCGGATCCTGATCCGGGACAAGCCGGCACGTGATCTTCGCATGAGCTTCGGAAGGGAGGACCGTTTTGATTCCTTCGCCTTGAAAACCGCCGTAAAGGCCGTTGATTTCGAGAGTCGGCCGTACCCATGTCCGCTCAAGAAACGAGTATCCTTTTTCTCCGAACAGCTCAGGCACATTCAATTCTTTTCTCGTTGTCTCTTCGTCATAACCTAACTCGGCATAAGCTTCCCGTTCTTCTTCTTTCAATGGCAAAACTTTATCATAGAAACCGTCGATGCTGATACGGCCGTCTTTGTCGTGCATGGAAGCTAGCAATTCGGTCAGTGCATGGTTGGCATTTTGAACGCCGCCCCCATACAAGCCTGAATGAAGATCTCCTTTAGCGCCTTTCACATCGATTTGTAAGCCGCATAGGCCGCGCAAACCATAACAAACGGTAGGTTTTCCTTTCTCAATCATTGGGTTGTCCGACACTACGAGCACATCCGCGGCCAACAAGTCTTGATGTTCATCTACGAATTCGTCGAGATTCGGGCTGCCGATTTCTTCCTCGCCTTCAATGCAGAATTTTACGTTGAGGGGAAGTTCATCATTTGTATGTAAGATGGTTTCCAACGCCTTGATGTGCATGAACACCTGGCCTTTGTCATCCGTTGCGCCTCGAGCGTAAATTTTATTGTCACGAATGTCGGGTTCAAACGGTGGGGTTTCCCACAAATCGATAGGATCAACGGGTTGAACGTCATAGTGGCCGTAGATGAGAACGGTCGGTTTTCCTTCGGCTTTCAACCAGTCGCCATATACCACGGGGTGGCGCTTCGTAGGTATGATTTTGATGTTTTCCATACCTGCGTTTTTCAGGGCTTCTGCGGTCCAATCGGCACCCTTCTTCACATCGTCCGTGTGCTCGGAGAGTGAGCTGACGCTTTGGATGGAGAGGAAACTTTTCAGTTCATCTAAGTGGTCATCGCGTTTGGCTTTTAGTTGGTTATTGAAATCTGCGGTCATCGGGGTCATCTCCTCCTTTTTTTATAATCATAACACAACGGTTTTCCGTGGGGAAAAGCAAATTACCGGAGAGGAATGAAGTTAGGTGATACACTTATAGGTAGATGTTTCGTTAAACGAAAGGAGTTTTCATTAGTGTCAGATTTGAATTTGAATCCTGAAAAAACAGCATTGGTCGTAGTTGATTTGCAAAAGGGTGTCGTTGAAAACATTAAAGGAACGCCTTATCAAAATGAGACGGTTGTGGAGAATTCGGTTAAATTGGCGAAGGCCTTTCGTGAAAAAGGAGCGTTTGTGACGCTTGTACACGTTGACTTTCATGATGGAAAAGATGCATTGAAGCCGATCACGGATGCGCCAGCCCAGCCTACTGGTGAGCGTCCAAAGGAATTTAGCCATATCATACCGGAACTAGGTCCGGAAGAAAGCGATTTGATTGTTACGAAGCATCAATGGGGCGCGTTCTTCGGAACCGATCTGGATGTGCAATTGCGCCGCCGTGGGATTGAAACGGTCGTGTTAACCGGAATCGCGACCAATATTGGTGTGGGCGTGACTGCGGTAGAAGCTTATCAGCGCGGCTACCAGCAGGTTTTCGCGATTGACGCGATGAATGCGATCTCTCAGGATGAACACGATTATACTGAAAAGTATATGTTTCCGAGAATGGGACGGATTCGAAAGACAGAGGAGATTTTGAAGGCGCTATAGGTTATAGAAAGAAGGGAAAGGCATGTTTCGAACGCTTTTATATCTTCTCGCGGCTGGGGCAGGGGGTTGTTTGTTTGCCTGGTTGCAGGTCCCGGCCGGTTTTCTGATTGGATCTTTGCTTGTCGGCGTTTTTTACCGGTTGCGTATCGGCGAGTTGTCACTTCCACCCTATGTGTTTCCATTTGCTCTGGCGTTGATCGGGGCCAATATCGGATTAACGATGAAATTGAGCATGTTTGCGGAGGTGGCTTCTTATTTTATTCCGTTGATTATTAGTCTGGTTGCGATTTTGTTAGGCAGCTGGCTGCTTAGTCGTTTGTTGGCGCGTTTCTCAACATTGGATCCGAAAACTGCTTTGTTTTGTTGTGTACCGGGTGGTGCATCGGTGATGTTAGCGTTGAGTGAGGAATATGGCGCGGATCAACGGATTGTTGCCGCTTTTCAATCCGCGAGAGTGCTTGTCGTGGTTCTCGCGATTCCGCTTTTGGCCGGTTTGATGGCAGGGTTGACCGGTGCTGGTGGGGGGACTCATGCGGCTGCCTCGGCTTCGGATACGAGCACGGGAGTGGTTAGCTTTTTTCCAGGGTTCCGATTTTTATGTGTGCTGGCGATAATGGCGTTGGGGCTCGGTCTTGCCAAGGTGGTCAAAATCCCCGCGGCTCAGTTTCTGTATGCGATGTTGATCGCTTTCTTGGTTAATCAATTTGTCGTTCCTCTCGGTTCTCTGCCGACGGGTGTTGTAGGGTTCGGGCAAATTTTGCTCGGGGCGAATATCGGTTTGCGTTTTGACAGGACGGCTCTTTTGCAATTGAAGAAAATTGGCTGGTTGAGCACAGGGATTTTAATGATGTTTCTGGTGCTGACTTTTGCGATTTCGCTGATTTTCTACTTTTTGACACCGCTTGATTACGTCACAAGTATGCTGAGCATGTCACCGGGCGGTGCGCCGCAAATGTCGTCGACCGCCGCTGTGTTGAATTTGGATGCCTCGATTGTTGCCTCGGTCCAGCTAGTGCGTTTGTTGATTATCTTTCTGCTTTTGCCCGTGGTGATTCCGTATCTTGTGAAGAAGCGCTATGGGGCTGGGGAGTCTTAGTCCGGGTGCTTTTTTGATGAAGATTGAATAAGGAGTTGGCCGTGAAGCTGTGGATGACAGGCTTATTGGTTTTGGTTGTGTTTTTTTTCGGTTGTTCAAATGAAAACATCCCGTTGGAGCACGAGAAGCTTGTTCAGTCTTTTGGATGGGAAATTGACAAGGCTGACGGTGATCCGAAGAAATTAAATCTGAACTTGCTTCTTCAGTCTGAATCCGTAAGGAAAACCTATAAGCAGGCGGGAATAGATCTTAAAAAATATAAGGGTAAAACCGTCTTTTCACAGAAATATGAATTGCAAGATTCTTGTTCATCCAGCCAAGTGGTATCAGCTGTTGTTTTTTATACGGAAGAAGATTTATTAGGTTCCTACCTGAAGTTATCCAATGCTACTCCAGGCGTTGTTAAGATGATGAAGAAAGCAAAGTTTATGGAAAATTGCCGGAATTGAGGGCGAATGATGCCCGAAAGTGCCATGAAGGAGGACTAAATGCAGCTGTTCAAAAATTATCATGAGGGATCGAACTGGCCGCCTGCACATAAACCGGAATCGCCACGGAAAAGTGAAAAACCAAAACCAGCGAACATGATTGATTTGGATGATGCCCCAGTAAATCAAAAGCTTTCAGATTCCATTATTGCCAGGAGATCCTCAAAATCTATAAACCAGGATCAAACCCTGAACAAAAGGGATTTGGGCACCTTTTTAAAATGGTCCATAGGTTGTCTGGAAACCGAAAAAGATAGACGAACTTATCCTTCAGCGGGTTCTCTTTATCCGAATCGCTTTTTTGTTGAGGTCAAGCAGGTTCCGAGTTTGGGAGCTGGGTTGTATGAATACCTCCCTGAGCATCATGCACTCACACAGGTAAGTGAAAATGTTGATATTGAAAGTGCGTTGGTTCAGCCTGATATTGATTTTAACTTTTGTGTGGTTGTAGCGGCTGATTTTGATTACGCCATAGACCAATACGGGGAACGAGGTTATCGCTTTTGCCTGCTTGAGGCCGGGCATATGGTACAGAATATGATGTTGGTTGCGGCGGCCATGGATAAAGCTATTGCGCCGATTGGTGGTTTTAAAGATAAGATCGTCAACCAAGATGTTCTTCCTGATAAGAAGAGCCTTTCAGCTTTGTATTTGGTTCCGGTTGGGCAAGAAATCTGAGTGACTGGTCGAAACGGGAAGTGATAGTGATGCCGACGAGATTCTACCACGCATGAAACTTTCTGATGAGACGGATCGTATTATGACTAACACCTCAGTTAAGCAGCCCATAAGGATTCCATAAAAATCATATGAAAATCCAAAGAAAGGCTGAAGTCCAATGAATGAGGATCTTGAAAAGGTTAGGAAACGCGTGGAAAAGCGTTTGGAACAAGACGCCCGTAACGGTAATGAAGGAGCACCCATTAATGATGCCATGGACCACTTTCAGAGGATCGAAGGCTATCCAACGAAAAATCTTTCTAAGGTTCATATGGCTGGGTTGCCGTTGCCCATTCGTATCCTTGGTTATCTATTGATCGGTTCCATGGGGTTGGGGGCGGTTATCACTATTATTCTAATCCTTGTTAAATAAGATGGAAAGCCTTCAATTAATACCAATCAGGCCAATCCTTTCTTTTAAATAGAGACGGAGATTGTCATTATTTATGACATTCCCCTTAAACAAGTGCGGTGCATATAGTTTAGTGTATCGTATTTTCCGGGGAGGAGCCTGTTTATGTATTATGCATATCACCCTTATGCCTATCGACCCCCTTACTGCCATCACGTCACTTGTCCCATTCGTCAATATCCACAGATGGATCCCAACCTGCTGTATCAATCTGCCAATGAATCGAAGAAACTGATGAAGGAAGCCAGCCTCGTTCTCGATAAATTGTCCGAGTCAAAGGAATTTGACGCGGATTTAATGTATGCCGCACAAGCTTCAGATATTGCAGAGGTGAAACGCCTGGTTCACTCTATTGGGGTCACGTCTGATGTAGATATTCATTATAACCCTGACAGTTTACGGTTAGAGTTTAAATCGAAAGTGGCCGATATGGATTGTTGTCGGTTATCAATAGCATTACGCTGGCGTTAGACTTTGTTATTTCAACAAAACCTTTCGAGGTTACGAAGATCATTACCATCGCTGTGCGGTGGTTTTTTTCGTTCTTTTTGACAACTCCAGGGTTTCACGCTACAATGTATTTAAACAAAAGTTTATATAATAAACATAAGTTTGGTATATGGGAGGTGAAGATGTTGTGGCCAAAAGGAACAAAGTAATGACCGAAAACGAGAAGAAGATCTTTCACCTGATTCAAAAGAATCCATATATTTCGCAGCAAGAATTGGCGGCATCCCTTGGATTGTCACGGCCTTCCGTTGCGAATATCATCTCCGGTCTGGTTCGGAAAAATGTGATTTTGGGCAAGGCTTATATCTTAAATGAATCAGAACCCATCGTTTGTATTGGCGGCGCGAATGTCGATCGGAAATATTATGTGAAAGATAAGGTTCAGTGGGGAACCTCCAACCCGATTACGTCTTCTCAAACCGCAGGCGGCGTTGCGAGAAATATTGCGGAAAATCTGGGCAGAATGGATTTGGATTCGCTGTTAATTACGGCGGCCGGAATGGATTCGGATTGGTCTTTCATTAAAGAAACATCCGCTTTATACATGGATGTTGACCATGTGGCGTCTCTTCCGGAGGCTTCAACTGGTTCTTACACAGCTGTCTTGGATCAAAAAGGAGAAATGGTGCTGGCACTGGCCGATATGGAGGTGTATGAGTCCATTACGCCGGAGTTCCTTTTGAAGCACGATTCTCTTTTGAACCAGGCGCGGTGCATTGTGGCAGACCTTAATTGCCCGAAGGAGTCTCTGCAGCTGTTGGTCCATAAGGCGCAGCAATATGAAACGCCGTTGGTTCTGGTGACTGTCTCTTCTCCCAAAATGAGTCGCCTGCCTGATGATTTGGAAGGGGTAACCTGGCTTATTACAAATCAGGATGAATCGGAAACGGGATTAGAGATGAAACTCCAACATGAAAGCGACTGGAAGGAAGCCATCGAAACCTGGCTGAGTCGAGGGATTTCCAATACGATCATCACAAATGGTAAAAATGGTGCTTTTATCGGCAACCGTGAGGAAGGCGTCCGCCACGTTCCTTCTGTAAAAAGCGATACAGTCGTAGATGTCACGGGTGCCGGCGATGCTTTTTCGGCGGCTGTTGTTTATGCGTGGCTTGATGGCCGGGGCTTAGAGGATATAGCGAAAACGGGGATGGTCAACGCTGCCGAAACCCTGAAATCCCCATACACTGTCAGGCAAAATCTATCTTCCGCTCAATTACAAAAAGACATGGAGGCAGAGAAATGAACACGAAATTAACCCTATCTGAAGAGGTTCAAGAGGCTAAAGAACAGGACAAACCGATCGTTGCGTTGGAGTCAACGATTATTTCACACGGCATGCCGTATCCAGACAATGTGAAAACGGCAAGGGAAGTCGAACAAATTATTCGAGACAAGGGAGCGGTTCCCGCAACGATTGCGATTTTGGATGGAGAAATAAAAATCGGATTGTCGGATGAAGACCTGGAGAAGCTCGGTAAAACAGAGGATATTGCGAAGGCTTCCCGCAAAGACTTGGCCTATTTGTTGGCGACGAAACAAAATGGGGCGACTACTGTAGCCGCAACAATGATTTGCGCGGAGCTTGCCGGAATTGAAGTCTTTGTCACTGGAGGAATCGGTGGCGTTCACCGGGGCGCTGAGCATTCTATGGATATTTCCGCTGATCTTGAAGAATTGGCGCAAACCAATGTGGCTGTCGTCTGCTCCGGAGCCAAGTCGATTCTTGACCTTGGGCTGACAATGGAATATCTGGAAACGAAAGGCGTGCCGGTCATGGGTTACCAGACTGATGATCTTCCAGCTTTCTTCACTAGAACAAGTGATTTTCCTGTGAATTTCCGAGTGGACTCTCCTGAAACCGTGGCTTCCGTTTTGAAAACAAAGTGGGACATGCCTTTAACCGGAGGAGCTGTTGTAGCCAACCCAATACCGGAAGAACACGCTATGGACGAATCGTATATTTCGAAGGTAATTGAAGCTGCGGTTAGGGAAGCAGAAGAACTAGGGATTACAGGCAAAGAGGTCACCCCGTTTTTATTAAGCAAAATTAATGAGGCAACCGAAGGAAAAAGCCTGGAAGCCAACATCGCCCTAGTCAAAAATAACGCAAAAGTCGGGGCGGAAATCGCAGTCAACCTTTCGAAACTTCGATAAAACTTGTTGGACAAGGCTCCCAGTTTTACCGATGCACATTCATTCGTCCTGTCCATGGGTCCACATCCCGGATCCGTCGCATATAATTCTGTATTGAAAACACAGAAGCAGAGGGGATGAATATGGACCATTATGATTTCCGAGTCAATCCTTCCATTGTAACGGCAAAGTACGGAGATGTTAATGGGGATGGAGTCGTTGATATTGTTTATCTGACTGCGGTGAAAACACCTGACAGTCCCTTGTGGGAAAATATTACCCTGGTTATTCAAGATGGCAGAACCCATCAGTATCAGCAAATGCCTTTGAAAAACAATATGGGGTATAACCCGACACTCTTTCTTGGTGATGTTACAGGGGATAAAGTTGATGATATTTTGGTTGCCATAGATACAGGGGGAAGCGGCGGTGCGGTTTATGCTTACGTCTTTTCTGATCTGAATGGTCAACTGCGGCAACTTTTTGATTCAGACGCTTTTAACGAAACGTATCAATATGATGTGACCTATGAAGATCAGTACAA
>DASTWO010000118.1:0-7913 GCA_035776675.1 Caryophanales bacterium | reverse complement strand
GCTTCAACCCTTTCAGGGTCGAAATCGATCATTTTCTCCAACTCATTGTCCTTGATCAGCTGAACGATTTCCTCATCCATTGGCTCCGCCGCCGGATCGTACCCGTACGGCCCGCTGTCATCATGAGTGTGCGACCAATCGCAGCTCGCCACCAGGCCGATTCTGCGGGTCGATGCTTCCGCGGCCTTCCGGATCACCTCTCCGAATTTCAGATGATCCTCCAGCGAAACCTGTCTCGACGGCGTAATCACGACGATTGGCACATCCGGCATGAAGCGCAACGGAACAACGGCTCCCCAGTCCAACTGCAAGTTGGACAGCGGCCCCTCGCTTGTCCCGAAATTGATCGATGCCGCCGGAAGCCCTGCCTTCTGCGCCTCCATCGTCAATTCCGCGGCCAGCACCCGGTCCACTTTCCGCTCCATTTCATACCGGTTCCCGTTCTCTTCCTCATAACCCGCCATCCGCTCACAATCGGCAATTGAAAATTGCCCATTGATCCGCGTTCCGTGCGGCGTCAGCACAATAATCGCATCCGGCTGCGCCTCCTTCATTGCACTGCCGAGCCGCTTAGCGTTTTCTCTCGTCTTTTCCATCCGCGATGGATCCTTCCCGCTTAACTCCGGTACAATCTCCCCGCCGTGCGGGATGATGCAGGAAAATACAAACGGATTCATAAGCCTCATCCCCTTCTGTAATTCAACCATACCCCGAATCTCCAATTATGTAAAATTGATTTTCAAGGAACTTTGCCGATTGATAAAAAAACGCCGAAACGGTGAATCTAAAAACGGAGGTGATGGATATGCCAAGGGAAAAAGAACACAGGGTTCAACGCGGAAAAATTGCGTCGAGCGTGAATCCACAGGGAATCAGTCCAGACAAGGAAGGCGACAACGAGCCGAAAAGCGTTTTGCAGGACCGCGCGAAAAAAAGAAACACGAAAGAATAGCGCACACACGAAAGGCTGCTGATCCACTGTGATCCGCAGCCTTCATTTTGGCATTATTTTTATCTGCGATATCCCTGAATCTGTGTACAAGCTCGGACCGCCTGATCCAAGGATTCATGCGTTTGTTCCGGATTCTGCTCAGCCTGCTGTTGAATAGCATGCTGCGCCTGGCTTACTGCATTCTGTGCCGCCTGAATCTGCTGAATCGCGCTCGGATTCGTCTCATGCAACGCGGCAGAATAAGCCTGCTGCAATTCTTGAGCCGCTTCGTCCAAAGGACTTCCAGCCTTTTGCGGATCCAGTTGTGCCTGTTTGGCTGCCAGTTGGGCCTGTTGAATAGCTTCATGGAGTTGTTGATAGGACATGGTGGATGCCTCCTCTTGTTCAGATCATATCCTTATGATAGTACTGAAGAGGATAAGTTATTCATGGTTCAGCTTAGAATCGCAGTTCTACCACGCAGAAAAACCATTGCCACTAATTCCAACTCAAAAATTTGTTCCCGCCACTCTTTTTCCCCAACATTCAGTTGATTTAACACTTTTGAAAGGTAAAACACAAATCCAGTAGATCTTTTTAATCGACAAAAAACAGTCAGTCTCCAATGAATTTAAGGACTACTGTTAGTTTAAAAGGGTAATCGGATTATCGTGTGGAATATGAAAAAAACCCCAACCTAACCTCCCTCTCATAGCCCTTATATATTAAATGTTGTAAAGCTTTTGGAAAAAGGTTTGATCTTTTTCGATTTAATATTCCATAATAGCTCCCGACCGTATTGCTTAATAACATATCTTGATCATCCAATTTAGTATACTGGAGAATCAATGATCTTGGGATGCCGATTGAATCACCACGCATGCCAATCAATCAGCCTCCTGGAATCGATCGACTTCAATGGCCTTACTGATCAGATTGCTTCCGATAACAAACGGCACAGATATCCATTCCTGAAACAGCGACACGATGGCAGTTTTTGCACGTTTTAATTTCATAAACCCCGCCGGCAATGTCATCCAACTCATCTTCCATCAGTTCATCCTGTCCCAATGGTACACGTTTTTGTTCCTTATCGTTCTGATGCTTGGAACCATCGTGTTTCCCCATATTGAACACTCCCTAGATTAAAAAAGTAAATTACGAAACAACCGGGTTGAATTTGTATCCGGCACCCCGAACCGTGACAATATAAGCAGGTTTGGAGGGATTCTTTTCAATCTTCTTTCGCAAGTTGCTAATATGTACCATAATCGTTCGCAAATCCCCGAAATCCGGTTCCCCCCATACCAATTCATACAGCTCCTCAAGTTGATAAATTCGGCCGGGGTTTTTGGCAAACTGCATCAACAGTTGGAATTCTTTTGCGGATAAGGTAATCTCACTTCCTTGAACAGAAACCATATATCGATCCGGGTCTACTTCAATCCCATCAAAGATGATTTTGTTGCTCCCCACTCCGCTGTTCGCTGATTGAGTAACAAACTGGCGCCGCAGATGAGCTTTCACACGGGCAACCAATTCTCCGGAACTGACAGGCTTTGGAATAAAATCATCCGCCCCCGAGCTGAGCCCGGCAATTTTATCATACTCTTCGTGGCAGGCACTTAAAAACAAAATCGGGATATCCGTTTGCCGCCGCATCTGCTGACACAACGTCACACCGTCCATATCGGCTAATTGATATTCTGTAATCATTAAGGACACAGGCTCTTCTTGAAATTGGATCAATGCCTTTCCCGCTTCATACACATTTATCACTTCGAAACCTTCACGTTTCAAATGCTCGCTCAATTTCTGTTGCGCAACCTCATCCTGATCGACAATCATAATCTTCCTGCTCACAAGTTTAATTCCCCCTTGTCTACCACCTTACTCGCAATAGAAGAAGATGTGCTTGCCTGCCGGCGGCTGCCAAAATTCGAAATAATTGTGGTCACGACACATACCATAAAAACATTAACGACCGTCAAAATCGGATCCACAATCGGATGAATAGCCAATAGCAGGATCACAGCCACCTGCAAAGGTACACCAAGGGGCACGATGACGATCGAGATCAGCGAAATCGCCAATATGCTTGGCGTTCCTGCAGTGGCCAGCGAAGCGACGAAAGCCGCAATCACAATAAAGCCAATCCGAGCCAAGGTGATAGGTAATCCATATAAATTCATCATATAGACAGCACCGATCACAAACACCAGAATCATGCTATAGCGACAAATCACAACACATAAAGGCACAACCAGTTTCATCAACCGTTCGCTGATATTGAAATGTTTCTCCATCGTTGTAATAATACTTGGCATGCAGGCATAACTGTTTCTTGTCCCGAAAGCCAGTACAAGAGGTTCCTTCAAAAGGCCAATGACCCTAAAAAAAGACATCCCGGAGTAATAAGCAATGAAAAGAGTCCCAATCACAAGCACAATAAAAGTGACCAAATAAACATAGAAAACATAGGTCATCGTGGCGGACAAAATATCTGTCCCGGTATGCACGACAGTGGCCGAGAGCAAAGAAACCAAGGCAAAGGGCAACAAATACATCATCCAGGAAAATGCCTTTTCCATCGCCTTAAACACCACTTCACATATCCCGATAAAGGATTCGGAAAAGGAAGAATCCACTTTTGCAACTGTGATCCCAAGAATAATAGAGAAGAACAATATCTGTAAACTATGATTTTGAACCAAAGAATCAAATATATTAGATGGAATCAACATCGTGAGAAAAGAAGACAACCCCTGACTCCCTTCATTGGATCCTGCTCCATTCGATGCGACTGTCCCCTCCGAATGAAAAATCGTTGAACCCAAAATACTACGGCTTTCTTCGCTAACCCCACCACCCGGTCCACCGATTAATGCGATGAGCATCGTTAGTGCACTGACCACAACCAAGCTAGTCAAAAAAACGACAATGATTCGTTTGATATAGAAGGTCACATCTTTGGACATCATCAGCCATCCGAAACTGGAGATGATTGCAGTAATAAGAATCGGGAGGACACACATTTTCAAAAGTGACAAATATAAATCACTAATTGGCTCCAGGGTCAAAGCGACCGATGGATAAACCAACCCCAGCCCAACCCCGACAGCCATGCTCGCCAAAACAATCCATGGATTTTTTAAATACGCCAAAGCCTGTCCCATTTTCATTCGCAAATCATCCTTTTCTCCTTAGCCCACTTAATAAAGCTTAGAATTTTCCGGGTGCTCTAGTCTTGTTTATTGTCTTATCCGTAGACGTTTTCATATTTTCTTTTGTTATCTGGATCTTTCTTTTCTTGAGCGAGTTATGAATATAGTGGAGCTGATGTTGCATATTCACTTCATCCGCCGCTTTTAACTTGGACAAAACGGCATCGAATCCTGATTTCCGGAAGACCGGTTCAGTTCCTTTGTTCTCGGTCACTTCCAAATCTTCATTTTCCGTTCGGGTTCTGAATAACGGAACATCCATCTGTTCCATCGCGCGTCGTTCCTCGGAAAATATTGGCCAGGTCGGGGGCTGATCCGCTTCATTTAGAAACACTCGGGCAAGCACTTCCAATTGCAAGCTTCGATCCACGCCATCACGGAGGCAATCAGGATGATAACTTTTTTGTAAAACCGTGTCATAAACCTTCGTTGCCCGAAACACAAAACGAACCTGTTGATCTTGGAACGCGGATAACGGAGAATCGTCAGCCAACAACGCTTCCTGATGTTGCATGATGAACTCGTACATTCGTTGAAAACCATCAGCAAATGTATCCTTATATTCGTCGACATTAACTGTTTTTCCATGCCAAACCGGAAGATGACCTTTGGGCTTCAGAGGTACCTGATCATAAGTAACCGCCATTCTGTCCGTATTCACAAATATGTATTTGAGTACCCCTTTAACAGCGTGTTCATCCCGGCCTGCCAGCAATCCACTTACATCCACAAAATCCCCTTGGGCATTCCTTATCCATGTGGGCAAAAATCCCGTACCGAGAACGGAGTATTCCTTTTCTTTGAATGCGCGAACTTGAGTGTTATCCACCTTACTTCTTTGAAATTGCCATTTCATACGTGGATAAATGATCGTTTCAAGGTCTATAAAAACCGGATAGCCTCCGTGTGAAATAACATTTTCATAATGTAAGTCCGTTCCTTCCAGGAAATGAATTAAACAGAGTAGGCCTCCTGCACGTTCATAAAATCTCTTGACGTCTTCTTTTTGATCACACGGGTGATGAGAAATATATTCCGCCCACCCGTAATCCCCGCGATCGAGAATGGCCATTTGCTTAAATTCCATAGGAGCATCCTGTTTCTTGAGCCACGTTAACAGTGAGAAATACGCCGCATCCAAGCCTAGACTTTTCGGCTTGTACACCAGTTTGTTTCCACCCTCAAACGTTAAGATACTCACGGACTGTCCACACGAATGAAAGTCGGAAAGACTCCCTTTCAGGCTCGAGATCAGATTCGGTTCCTGGTCGTCGAAAAAAACACATCCAATTTCCTTGCGATCATGCTGGAAACGTTGCAACAGCTCCGCGTTCGTATTGACCCAAAAATCAATACGGACAGAGATTAACTTTGCCAACACACTGTATTCTTTAAATAGCGAAAGAAATTGGCCATCATACATTTTACGAATAAAATCTTGATACAGACGATCCGGCTGATGCTCATGGAACGGAGATGTATCCTTTGGAAGAATCGATTGTGCAGAAGAAGAAATACCACCTACCAGGGAAGTAGAGCATTCCAGTGAAAATTCAAGCCCCAAAACGCCAGAGCTGAGTTCAGACAAATGTTGCATAAGCGTTCGTTCCATTTGTGATTTTGCCGATGCTGAAAGCCAAGCATACAATGAACCGGCACGGTCTTTCAGTCTTTGGCGAGCTGTTAAAATCATTGGAATCAACAAGTGCTCAAATGGAACGGGATGATCCGCTTTCAAAAAACGATACGTTGGGAGGATATCGGGTTCGATCATATGAACGGAGATCGTTTTAAGTATATTTTCAAATGTGGGGCTCCAATTTGGCAAGACACTGTCTTCACGAAATGCTACCGGACCGACGGCTTGTTTCGCCAATTCTTCATCCAGTCCAGCCCAACGCAAGAGCTTTGAAAATACTTCCTGGTCGCCTTTCGCAGCAAGCCGGCACCACTTATCCAGTTTATTTTGGATCTCTTTTTCTGTGCTTGCCTTCTTTAACTGGACCTGATTCACTTCATGCTGCAATCGTTCATCCATTGAACTGGATCTTGCTGCAATATGCAATAAATCTTTTTTTGAGTACTCCATCTTTGCACACCTTCTGACCTTTGCCGTTTTTGTTCAGGCGAAACGACTTTCCCGATGGTTTTTCAAACACTTTTCAACTTCAAAATCCATTGGACGCATCCTCCTACGTGAGATTGTAGTGACTTAACTAGATGTGTCGATGAAACTATACAAACATCTCATCATAAAAAGCCGTGAGTACAATATCACCTGTAGAGAAAATGTAATCATCAAGAAACAAATTCATTCTAAATAAATTTATAAGTCCTTCCACATGATCCGAATTTCCAAATCAGCCAAAAGAACTGAGGCCAGTCTGCGTTTAGTAAAACGGCGCATGTGATTGTTCTTGGCATTCACATAAAACATGACGTACTTGTAATGTTGGGCATCCGCCTTCTTTAGTGATTCAATTGCAAGCGGGATGGCTCGACCGCGGGTTTGAAATTCTTCTCTTGTAAAAATACAATCGCACAAGGAGGTTTGCCCATCGATCCTATGCAAAATGGACCAGCCAATGATAGCCCCGCGATACCGAAGTCCGATACTGGCCTTGTGGTCCGTTAATGGATCTTTGCGAAAAGGACTACGATTACTCGGATACCAATCTCCTTCTGCGGCCTTTAATTCACTCAGCTCATGTTCATCCAATGCATTCCATGAAAAAGTCACAAAGGGTTCAGGTAGCTGTAATTTCTTCACCCAATCCAGTTCGAGAAATTTTTTGATCTCTACAATGTTTTGATAAATCACACGGTCATGATCATACCACCCCCACTTGTGAAGCATCTCCTTAGATCCATCAAGTGTCGGTTCATAAATATATTCCAGTTTCATTTTTCTCCATCCGTTTGCCCGTACAATGGATTCAAATTCCTCCAGCAATCCTTGCCCTACACCGATATGGCGGAACTTTGGCGATACAAAAATAGAATGAACTTTAAACACCTGTTCTTCCGGTTCGCCTTCTCCCCAAATTAAACCGATCGGCGTACCCAAAAGTTGAGCACCGACCGCCCGAATCGTTTTCACCTCTTTCAAACGATGAAAATGCTCTCTCATGCGCGGATAAACAAACTTTTCAAAGTCCGATGTATCTTCGGGTTTAATCTGTTTGAAACTGTACATCACAATTCGCTCCTTTTTCAAAAAACCAAGCAGCATGGCTGTCAAAACGGTGACTAACTGTATTTGATATAAAATGTTTTTGTTAAAGCTGACCGACTTTCACTTAGTTTCAACTGTATGGTTTAGAAACAAAAAATAATTCCTAACTCAAAAAAATACCCCGCCATCACCATTTCCAACAACATGGGAGGTCCTTCCTATTCCTTATCTATATCGTCTCTACTGCCCATTGATCCCCTACTTTAGCAGCGTTATCAAAAAGGGCGGAATGTCTACAATATTTTCGACTGTTCCGCCCACCCCTTCTTCTAACTGACCATCAGACAATGCAACATCTCAGGCATGTCCGCAACGGAGAAGTTTTTTTACTTGCCTAAGTCGATACCGACAGTTATAGTAGGAATGCTAACTTGGCCTGCTATTGTTCCGCCAGCCACTTCTTCCAGCTGGTCGTCTGACAATTCATCATCCTTGGCCATGTCCGGCAATACGAACAAATAGTGCGCATCTTCTTTATCCACGAACCGCAGCTTGAATTCCTTCGGCAGTTCCTGTCCTGTCG
>DASTWO010000117.1:0-18664 GCA_035776675.1 Caryophanales bacterium | reverse complement strand
CTTTTTACGAAATCAATTTTTATGAAGGTTACAAGACACCAGAATCCTGTTTAAACTCATTTCGAATGAGAATCACTCTTCAAAATGGAGAATTTTCTCTTCAAGGTGAATCAGCGAAGAATCTTCTGCCAATGCCTTTTTAAACATTGAAACGGCATCAGACCGTCGGCCTTCTTCCAGTAAGAAATCTCCGTATTCCTCTAGAAATGCGGGGTCTTCAGAAAATGCTCGATAGGCTTTTTCATAATGGCTATGAGCCTTCTCAAATTGCTCCTCTTCCCTTTCAGCAGTCGCCAAATACCATGCAAACACTGGATCCTGTTCTTCACTATCATCAATGGATGCCAACAAGCTGATGACTTCGTCATATCGTTCCTGTCTTGAGAAGAGTCCCGCAAGCAATTTCAAAGCATCATGATGTATGGAATTAATGTCCAACACCTTTTGCAGGAATTGTTCAGCTTCTTGAACTCGTCCGTCCGTCAATGCTGCGTCTCCCGCCTCATAAGCCAATTCGTCGTTGAAAGAATCGACACGTAACCCTTCCTCGGCCGTTTGGAAAGCTTCTTCCATTCTTCCCTCGGACCGAAAGGCCCTGGTCAGGTATAAATACAGCTTACTGTAATCAGGATCTTGCTCTTTTAATGCGGAGAAAATCTGGATCGCTTGTTGGGACTCCCCTGCCTGAAAAGCTGTAAAACCAAAGCTAAATAATGCATGGGGCTCGATTTCGCCCAAATTTTCCGTCTCAAAATGGGTTAGCGCCTTTTCAAATTCTCCACTCCCGCTTAAAGCTTCGGCAAGTTTAAGATTTGCGTTCTCCCCTGGAATACCACCGTCACGCAAAACTTGTTCATAATGGGGAACACTTTTCTTGAAATCACCAAACATGAAATAATATTCCGCCAGTGCAAAGGCGACAACCGGTTCTTCCGGAGCCATTCGTTTCGCTTCCAGCAGCTTTTGTTCGGCTACTTCATCAAGGCCCTGGGCAGTGTAAATATCAGCCAACAAGAGCAAAGCCCGTAAATGGTCAGCATCTTCCGACCTCACATCTGTTAATACTTCAATCGCTTGTTCTTCATCGTCAGCGTCAATTAAGATTTCCGCAAGTAGAAACGCAAGTTCATTCTCATCGGGATAAAGCGCCCTGAGATTCTCTACAATTGGTTTCGCCTTCCCTAAATGACCCCATTCATAATATAATTGAGCGATCTTATATTTGTCGTCGTCATCGGCACCTTGTTCTATTTTCTCAAGCATAGTTAATCCTTCGGATACATTACCGCTTTCAACCAATGCCATGGCTTCTTCAATTTCTTCCATTTTCACAAATCACGACTCCTCATCCCATCAATAATTCCGTTCTGTCACAACTTTGAGTACCTAAACTGTATAAGTCGTCAGATAGCCAGGTACACGTATGGAAATTTCTTTCCCGAAACCCGGGCGATAATAAACGGTTTTCCCGGCTTTCATAATTTCACCTCTTAACACAACAATGTCAGGATGACTGTCTCTATCATAATCATGATCGGAACCATCGGCAAGAGATGCGTTTTCATAAAGGTTATAGTCAAGATCACACCCTGGCCGTAATTCACCTTTAAATGGGGAAATTCCGATTTTGCGCAAGATTGGATTTGCGAGTGCCCTTTCCTCTTCAGGGAAATCGACTATCGTGGGAATATCATTTGTCCTTGCAATCTCTCGCCATTGTTCCTTAAGTTTGCCCATTTGTTTATTCGAAAGGTTTAAACCACGCCAGTCGGGTGTAATAGCCAGACGATAAGCAAACAATGAGTCTCGAATCCAGGCCCAGGTTACCGCCTCCAAATCCTTCTCATCCTCCATGGTCGCATTAATAAACGGAACTTTCTCCCGACGGCACAAGCGCACGATTTCAGGAGTTAATCGACTCATTGGAAATGAAATCCCGATAACATAATCAATACTGCTGTTAATCATTTGGTGTCTCGCTTGTTTTAATTGCTGGCCCAGATTCCTTTCCCGTTCGACGGGACAGACTACCAATGTCGTGGTGCAGCCAAGCTTTTGCCAATGAATGATTTTCTTCTTGAATCCTGAAAATTGTCGTAAATGTAGAATCGAGAAATCAACAGCCACCATACCGGGTTCGATCGAAAAACCGTGACAATTCATATCGACGTGTTTCAGCTTGTCCAATTCATTAGAGATATAAGTTATCTGTTGACCTTGAATTAGAAAGTCTTTCCTTCTCCCGTTCAAGTCATTCGCCCCTTTGATCACATACATCAAAGCTCCTCCTATTCTCATAGCTTAACAACTTTCGATAAATGAACCGGCGGCCAATTGCAAAGGCTTCGACCAAAATCGAAGACTGCACGTCCATAACGGAACCGGTTCTTCCTATAGACAAGCTATGAAAAACAGAAGACAGATAGAACGAAAGGCCTGTTTTAAGGCAAAAAAAAAGAACCTGATGACCGACACTTGTAAGCGCTGTCAAATCAGGCCGAAAAAAATGTGTAAATATGGATAGGAGTGGAGAGAAACCATTTACAACCCTTATTATATCATCATTGAGGAAAATTGCAACAAGAATTTGTAGAAAATTTGTAACAGGATCCTGAAAACGAAAAAAACGCACGTAAATGTGCGTTAATCGGCCAAATAAGTTTTGTAATTTTGCTCATTCAGGACTTCTTCGGCATGTTCTCGATCCTCGTCGCTTCGAAACGATACTCGAAGGACACCGATGATATCTTCCCGCATTTCTATAATCCCGATGTTGGTAATGCTGATTCCCGCCCGTGCGATTAGATCCGTAACTTTGGCGATAATCCCTGGATAATCGGGAACATCAACGTAAAGATCATAAAGCGGCGGAAGAGCGCCTTTCTTCCGCTGCGGCAGCATGTCCCGGTATTGTTTCGCATCTTCGAAATAAGCGTAAATTTGCTCGCTATCAACATTTTCGATCATTGTTCTAACCACGGACATTTCCGATTCCCACTTTTCCATCAAGTCAAGAAGGACCGAACGGTTATGAATCAAAACATCGTGCCACATAGAGGGACTTGCCGAAGCAATTCTCGTTATATCGCGAAAACCTCCGGCAGCCAGATCGCGAACATCGAAACGCTCCGTGTCCATATTAGCGAGATGATGAACAAGACCGGCAGCAACAATATGGGGAAAATGGCTGATCGCGCCGACAATGCGGTCATGCTCTTCAGAAGACATTTCAATAAAGGTTGCCTTTGTCCCGGCCAAAAGTTGCTTCAATTGTCCGGATGCCTGCTGAAATCCACCGCCATTTGTAATCAATACATAGAAGGCATTTTCGAACAGATGGGCATTGGCTGCAGCCACTCCTGTTTTATGTGAACCGGCAAGCGGGTGTCCGCCGATAAAAGTGACACCTTTCTCATGAAATCGTTTGGCCTTTTTCATAATTTCATGTTTTGTGCTTCCGACATCGGTAATGATCGCTCCATCCTGAAAAGAACAGGATTGAAGTTGTTCAATGACCTCTTCCGCTTTAAGAACCGGTGCCGCGATTATAACAAAATCAGCCGTTCGAGTGCCTTCTTCAATATGTTCCACCCGCTCGTCAATAACTCCGAGAGAGACGGCGAGATCCACCTGTTCCTGACGAACATCATAACCGATGATCACGGAAGATGGATGTTGTTTTTTAATGGCTAAGGCGAGCGAACCGCCGATCAAACCAAGTCCGATAACAAATACTCTGTTTCCGTGCATTCCTGTAACTCCTTAATGCATCGATGGTTTCAACCATTCAGATAAACATTCAATAATATCTTTCGTTTGTTTCTCACTGCCGATCGTAATTCTTACAGATGTCGGATACCCCAACACAGTTCCTGAACGTACAATATAACCGTGTCTCAAGAGATAATCGAACACCTCATCTCCACTTCGGTTGAAATCAATTAAAATGAAATTCCCCTGCGACGGGTAATAGGACAGACTATATTCTTTACAAAAGTTATAAAACAAATCCAGGCATTCACGATTGACATCACGGCATTCCTTAATAAAATCTTGATCATCTAGAGCAGCCGCCGCCGCAAATTGCCCGATTCTCGAAGTGTTAAAGGGTTGTCGAATCGACTCAAGAGCAGACGTAATCTCGGGGTGAGCAATACCGTAACCAACGCGAAGGGCTGCAAGGCCATATGCCTTTGAAAAAGTCCGTGTGACGATAAGATTAGGATATTGCTTTAGAAAAGACAATGTGTCCGGATAATCTTCGGCCACCACATATTCATAGTAAGCCTCATCACAAACAACCAAAACGTCTGACGGCAGATTGCCCATAAAGGCGGCAAGTTCAGATTCACGGATATATTCACCGGACGGATTGTTGATCATACAGAGCCACACGATTTTCGTCTGTTCATCAACCGCTTCCGCCATTTTATCGAAATCATGCCTGCCTTCCCGAACCGGTACTTCTCGAATTTCTGCCCCCTCAACAACAGCATTATGCTTATATTGCGGAAAAGTCGGTGTAGGCATAACAGTATTGCTATCAGGCGTTAGATAAGCACGACAAATCATTTGAATGACTTCATCGGATCCGTCTCCGAAAACAAGTTTTTCCCGATCTACTCCGGTAAACTGGGCAGTTTTCTCCCGTAATACCGCTGCATACCCGTCTGGATATACGGCGAGTTCACTCATTTCCCTTTCAATAGCCTGTCTTGCCGCAGGCGGCGGTCCAAATGGATTTTCATTGGAAGCCAGCTTCACAATCTCCTTCAAACCGAGTTCTTTCCTGACATCTTCAACGTTTTTTCCTGGTTTGTATGGCGTTAAACTTTTTAACTGTTGTTTCGCCTCCATCTCCTCTACACCTCACAGAAAACCTAAGTGGTAATGCTTCGACCCGTAAGCGACAGAAGGAAACTTCTTATCTCTGCCAACGCTTCTGATCTCTTCTCCGGATTCAAAAGCGCAGCCTGTCGACTTCCGATTTCACGTACAATGGCACTGCCGACAACAACACCGTCGCAATATTGGCGGACACGTTCGATTTGTTCCGAACTTGAAATGCCAAATCCAACAGCGACGGGAACCTGGCTAAACTGTTTGACATTTGCCAGAAAATCATACACTTCAGGCTTAAATTCCCCTTTTCGAACTCCGGTTACACCGAGGGAAGACACGCAATAGACAAATCCTTGCGCATGGGAGACGATCTCTTCCAAGCGCAGTGGAGAGGTGGTCGGAGCAACAAGTGAAATCAGCGGAACATTCTCCGATTCAGCCATCTCACGCAGTTCAGCGCTTTCCTCAAAAGGAAGATCCGGCACAAGCAATCCATCGATATCGTGCTCTCTGGCCCATACAAAAAATTGATCTTTTCCCAATTGTAGCAGAAGATTATAATAAGTAAATATTATTATCGGAATTCGCACGCCTTTTTTTCGCATTTCAGGAACAAGCTTCATCGCCTTTTTCAAGGTCATTCCCTGCTCAAGCGCCCTGTTGGAAGCCTCTTGAATGACTGGTCCATCGGCAAGCGGATCAGAATAAGGAATTCCCAATTCAATAGCATTAGCACCGGCATCTTGCAGAAGCAATGCCAATTCAACAGTGACTTCCGGAGACGGGTCACCTGCGGTGATGAAAGGAATAAACAGAGGCTGTTGCCCTTTTTCAACGTATTGTTCAAAACGCTTATTCATTTTCCACACCCCCGAAATGCTTCATCAAAGTATGCACATCCTTATCGCCGCGGCCCGATAAACAGATGAGAACAGATTGATTTTCATTCATTTTACGAGCTTCTTTTAATGCTTCTGCAACAGCATGAGCACTCTCGATAGCCGGCAGTATGCCTTCCTTTTTCGATAAAGTCGAAAGGGCTTCCAGCGATTCAGCATCGGTAATGCTGCGATAATCCACTCGACCGCTTTCGTGCAAATAAGAATGTTCAGGACCGACGCCAGGGTAATCAAGCCCCGCCGAAATCGAATAGGGTTCAGTAATCTGACCATCTTCGCTTTGCAGCAGATAGGTCAGTGAACCATGGAGAACTCCGAGACGTCCACCAGTAAGGGTTGCCGCATGCTTTCCCGTCTGTAATCCTTCACCGCCTGCTTCGACACCAATTAATTTCACGTCATCTTCCAAAAACGGATAGAACATCCCCATCGCATTGCTGCCGCCTCCAACACAGGCAACAATTGCATCCGGGAGCTTCCCTTCCTTTTGTAGAAATTGTTCCTTTGATTCGTCACCAATCACTCTCTGAAAGTTTCGTACCATCTTTGGATATGGATGAGGCCCGACAACAGAACCGATTAAATAAAATGTATCGTCAACATGCGTTACCCAGTAACGGATCGCCTCATTGGTGGCATCTTTCAACGTTTTACTGCCGGAAGAAACAGGTACGACCTCGGCACCAAGCAATTGCATTCGAAACACGTTCAACCTTTGGCGTTCAATATCTTCTTCGCCCATAAACACCTTACATTCAAGTCCGAAATACGCTGCAACTGTGGCTGAAGCTACACCGTGTTGACCCGCACCGGTCTCGGCGACAATTTTCTTCTTTCCCATTCTTTCCGCCAGCAGTGCCTGGCCGATCGCATTATTGATTTTGTGTGCGCCAGTATGGTTCAAATCTTCACGTTTTAAATAGATTTTCGTCCCGCCTGCCTCTTCGCTTAATCTTCTCGCGTAGGTTAAGGCCGTTGGTCTCCCGGAATACTCACGCAATTCGTGTTGATACCGCTCAATAAATGATTCATCAACCATCGCTTCGTCCAAAGCACTTTCCAATTCTTCAAGTGCATGCATAAGAGTTTCCGGGACATATTTCCCTCCGAAATCCCCGTATCTGCCTCTCGAATCAGGATAACTCAGCTTCATCAATATTCATCCTCTCTTCCAACCGGCTGATTTCTTCTTGATTTTTGTCGCCATCTCTTTCAATTCCGCTCGAAATATCAATACCTTCCGGCTTGTAACGAAGCAATTCCGAAACATTTCCCGCGCGGACTCCGCCTGCAATGAAACAAGGTACTCCTTGCCGTTTCGCCTCCGCAGTATATTCTGGAACAACTGTCCAATCAAAGGATTTACCGGTCCCGCCCCATTGGCCCTTCACCTTGCAGTCGACCACAAAACCTTCAGCCTTTCCTTCGTAAGCTTTCATGCGGTCAAGAGCATGATCGTCATGATGAATTGCCTTCCAGACAGGAAGCCCTGTAACTGCGGAAATTTCGTGAACTAGTTCAGGCGTTTCCAACCCGTGGCATTGAATAATATCAAGCGGTACACGATTCACGACAGCGTTAATTTCCTCTGCCGACGAGTTGACAAACAACCCGACGAGTTTCTGGCCATTTTTCGGGGGAACCTCTTGTACCCATCCGCTGACTTGTTCTGCGCTTACACAACGTTTGCTTACAGAGGAAAATATAAAACCAAGATAATCAGCCCGACTGTTTGCCGTATAGTGTAAATCTTGCAAAGAGTGATTCCCGCAATATTTAACTTTAAATTTATGTGTCATTCTACCTCATCCTTGAACAACATTTGAATGCCTTCCTCGGGTGTTTCAGCCCTCATCAATGCCTCTCCGATCAGTACACCATCGGCACCAAAGGATTTCACCTTTTTCATATCTTCATTTGTGGAAATGCCGCTTTCACTGATGAACAAAGCTTCTTCGGGAATCATGCCAGATAACCTTTCAGATTGGCTTAAGGAGGTTTTGAACACTTTGAGATCGCGATTATTCACGCCAATGATTTTCGGTGTAAACACATTGAGCAAACTCTTAAGCTCCTGTTCAGAATGCACCTCAACCAAACAATCAAGACCTTTATCCGTCGCCAGTTGATACAATTCATAAAGTTCTTCGATTTCAAGAGCAGCGACAATTAATAAAATGGCGTCAGCCCCAATCCGTCGGCTCTCTTCCACCTGGCGTGGATCAATAATGAAATCTTTCCGCAGGATCGGCAAACCCACTTGCCTCTTGATATCAGAAACAAACTCGCGCTTTCCTTGAAAATACGTTTGATCCGTCAACACCGAAAGAGCATCTGCCCCGCCGCTTTCATATCCTGCGGCAACTTCAGTCGGTGCAAATTTCTCTTTGATCACGCCTTTGGACGGAGACGCCTTTTTCACTTCCGAAATCAATGCCAGGCCGCGATTGGGGTTCCGAAGGGCTTTATAAAAAGATACTCTCTGAACATCCGCATCTTCCGGCATGACAAACGATTCTAATTCCTGTTTCTTCGTTTCAAGAATTTGTTCAAGCATGAGATTCGACCTTTCTTTCCTCCCGAAGTAATTGCAGGTGTTCATAAATTCGGCCGCTTTTGATCGCCTGGGAAGCCTCATGTACGCCTTCCGCTATCGCTTCAACCTTTCCGGCCGCATACAATCCGGCTCCGGCGTTCAACAATACGATGTTGGTTGCTGCCTCACCGCCTGTTCCGGCCAACACCGACAAAATCATTTCGGCACTTTGCTGAACGGAATTCACTTGAATGTCGGCCAATTCCCCGCGGTTCAAGCCGACATCTTCAGGAACAAGCTGGCTGCGGATGATCTTTCCACCATTAAGTGTAACAAGGTCGGTGTGCGTTGTAATTGACAGTTCATCGAGACCTTCACCGCCGGTCACAATCAAAGCCCGTTCTGTTCCGAGATTTCTCAAGGTTTCCGCCATTTTTTCCGCATGAACGGTATCAAATACACCTATTAACTGCCGCTTGCTGTTAGCCGGATTTGTCAACGGACCAAGCAAATTGAAAATGTTTCGAAACCCGATTTCTTTTCGCGTCGGTGCGGCATATTTCATAGAAGCATGATATTGCTGAGCGAATAAAAAACACATATTGTTCTTTTCTAGAGATTCCAGTGCTTTTTCCGCACTTGATTGAGTCGGAATCCCGAGATAATCCAATACCTCAGCGCTGCCGCTTTTCGATGACATTCCTCGATTCCCATGTTTGGCCACCTTCACACCAAGTCCCGAAAGAACGATGGCTGTAGCCGTAGAGATATTAAAGGTCGAAGATGCGTCTCCCCCGGTACCGCAGGTATCGACTACTTCCATATCATGATCAAATGTGAGCGCATGTTCTCTCATTGAACGAACAAAGCCGGTTAATTCCTCTATCGTCTCCCCGCGGAAACGAAACACGGTCACCAGGCTGGAAATTTGGCTCGGCGTAGCTTCTCCGTTCATAATGATGTCCATCGCCTTCTTCGCTTCTGCCTCCGTCAGCTTCTCACCTTCAACAGTCTTTTTCAGAATCTCCTTAAACATGAAGTCTCTCCCCTTTATTCGTGAAAATGTCCTCTGCTAATTCGATCGCCTTCACCAAAGCCCTCGCTTTGTTCCGTGATTCTTCCCATTCCTTGAGAGGATCCGAATCGGCCACAATTCCCGCGCCGGCCTGAATGTAAGCTGTTCCTTCCTTAATCACGAGTGTGCGTATTGCAATACAGGAGTCGATGTTTCCATCAAACCCGAGATAGCCGACCGCCCCCGCGTAGAAGTTTCTCGCTGTCGGTTCCAACTCTTGTAAAATTTCCATAGCCCGAACTTTCGGAGCACCCGATACCGTTCCTGCCGGAAACGCCGCAAGCAACGCATCAACAGGGGTTTGATCAGCCGCAAGTTCACCCGTTACTTTAGTAATCATGTGCATCACATGGGAAAAACGAGCGATTTCGGTCAAAACCGGAGTTCGAACTGTTCCATATTTCGCCACACGGCCAACATCGTTTCGGGCTAAATCCACGAGCATGAAGTGCTCAGCGCGTTCCTTGTCATCTTCTAGTAAATCCTCGGCAAGCGCCTCGTCTTCCTCCTTCGTTTCGCCGCGTTTCCTCGTTCCCGCAATCGGATGAATTTCGACGTGCCGATTTTGCACTTGAACCAGTCGTTCCGGTGAGCTGCCGACAACTTCAACCCCGTCAATCCGTAAATAAAATAAATACGGAGATGGATTCACCACTCGCAACGCGCGATAAATATCGAGGCCGTTCACATTTAGATCCACTTCAAATCGTTGGGATAACACCGCTTGAAAAATATCGCCTTGCCGTATATATTCCTTAACCTTCTCAACATCCCGAATGAAACGCTCTTTCTGATAATTGGAGCGGACACGCTCAAAATCAACATCTTTTTGATCAGGTGAAGGGAAGAACAAATTACGGAAATGGGCACTCCCATTAATGATCGATAATAGGTTTTCAATTTTCCCGACTGCATTCTTGTAGTGTTGTTTCTTTTTATCTTCCGTCTCCGATCCAGTAAGACGAACGTGGTGAAACACACTCAATTCTTTGTCTATATGATCAAAAGCAAGCACAGTCTCACAAAACAAAAAAGAAAATTTCCGCAGCCCAAGATCGTTGTTTCGATGTTCAGCAATCGGTTCAAGCCGAGTTACCGCATCATAGCCGATACAACCTACCGCTCCTCCATAAAAAGGAACGGGTGTATCCAAAGGCTTGACATTCAAATAAGCAATGGCTTTCTCAAAAGCTTGATGAAAGTCTTTTCCCTTCAGTTTGGTCCCCGTTCGGCTTTCCTGAAATTGATAAATGCCGCCTTCTTCCGTTAGAAAACCATACGGATTCAGACCGATAAAGGAATAACGGGACCACGGGGAACCATCATCTTTACTTTCCAGTAAAAAGACAGCTTCTTCTTTCAGTTGTTGGAACAATTGGATAGGTGTGATCGTATCGACGAAAAATCGCCTTACGATCGGAATGGTATGAAATGTTGAAGCATCTTGAATAAACGAGGACTGACTCGTCTCCATTGTTTTCTCCCCTCTCCGGTGGAGAATGGGAGAACGTTCGAGGTTAAATAAAGGGAAGACCTTATATCCGCCGGATGATTTCGGCCAACGCCCGATCTCCGAAACACGCTTTTGTGCTTTGGGGCTGCCCGTTGCGGGTCATTAGACGTTGTACAATCAGTCTAAGTACCACAAATCCGATGCTTTTTGCGGATAAAGTCAAAAAAACCCGAGGCCGAATAGCCCCGGGGTTGTGTACATACTCCGTCCCTGGCTCTTCTCGACTCAAACGTTCCCATCCTCAACTAAACTCAACTCTGCTAATGAAATTACTGTTATTTTAACGAACTCTTTGTTTTCTGTCAATCCTATAGCATCTGCAAAATCAATGACTCATCGATCGTCACAGTTTCCACTTGGCCAACTTCTTTCATCACAATAAAACGAAGCTGATTTTGTTCGGCTTTTTTGTCGCGTTTCATGCGTTCAAGCAATCCTTCTGCCGATAATTCCGGTGGAATATTAAGCTTATAACCGAGTTGTTCAAGCCAATCGCGAAGTTCTTCGACAGGCAATTTCGTTTCATAATAAGCTTCGCTTACTTTCATCGCGAAGACCATTCCAATGGCGACACCTTCACCGTGTGTAATTCTGCCATAACCAAGCTCTGCCTCAAGGGCATGCCCCAACGTATGGCCGAAATTCAAATGGGCTCGGACACCGGATTCTTTTTCATCCTCGGCCACTATATCCGCTTTTACAGAAATGGCCCGTTTCAGAACACTTTCAAACCGAAAAGATTGCAGGTCCTCCGCCGTGGTCACTTTCTCCTTCAACATTTCATAGAAAGAAGCATCACGAATCAAGCCATGTTTCACAATTTCGGCAAAACCGGAACGCAACTCACGAGCCGGCAAACTCGCAAGCGTATCCGTATCATAGATGACGGCATCAGGTTGATAAAAAGAACCGATCAAATTCTTTCCGAGCGGATGATTAACCGCCGTTTTTCCGCCGACACTGGAATCGTGCGCCAACAATGTGGTCGGTACCTGAATAAACCCGATGCCTCTCATGAAGGTTGCTGCGACAAAACCGGCCAAATCTCCGACAACACCGCCACCTAACGCAATAATCGCGGATTTGCGGTCAAACCCTTTTTCAAGTGCGAAGGTTTGGCAGTCATAGAATGTTTGGAAGGACTTTGCCCTTTCCCCGTGAGAAATAATATAATGATCAACGTGTTGGTACTCGCTTAGCGCCCCAAGTACATCGCTTAAATAATTCCCTGCTACGACATCATCCGTGATAACCAATACTGAAGTAAATTTCTGTGGAAGTTCACACAGCAATTCTGACAAACGATGCCGCAATCCGCCCCCGATGAAAACGGGATACGTCTTGGAGGAAGTCGTTACTGTTAATTGTTCCATTATTAAAACGTCCTTGTCCATTCAAGATGCCTATCATATGCCGCTTTGATTTCATCAAATCGATCTCCACCAAATTTCTCAAGAAGCGCATTCGCGATTTCCCATGCCACAACCGCCTCGGCCACAACACTCGCTGCCGGTACCGCGCAATTATCAGTCCGTTCAATACTCGCCGCAAACGGCTCTTTCGTTTCCACATCTACGCTGTTCAACGGCTTGTACAATGTCGGAATCGGCTTCATGACACCACGAACGACAATCGGCATACCTGTTGTCATTCCACCCTCAAAGCCGCCAAGATTATTCGTTTTCCGTCTGTATCCGTTCGCTTCATCCCAGATGATTTCATCATGAACCTTGCTGCCGAATCGTTCCGCAGCTTCAAATCCAAGGCCGAATTCCACGCCCTTGAACGCATTAATGCTCATCACGGCTTGCGCCAAACGAGCGTCAAGCTTGCGATCATAATGCACATGGCTGCCGAGGCCTGTCGGCACTCCTTCGACGATCACTTCCACAACTCCGCCAATTGAATCGCCATTATCCTTCGCCTCGTCAATCGCCGCCATCATTCGCTTCGCTGCATCGTCGTCAAAACAGCGCACCGGAGAATCCTCCGTCACTTGCTGCAGCTCCGCCAGCGACGAATAATCGGCCTCTTTCGCCTTCACATCGCCGATTCTCACCACATGGCCGCCTACTCGGACGCCAAATGCCTCCAGAATCTGCTTCGCTACTGCGCCTGCCGCCACTCTCATCGCGGTTTCCCGCGCAGATGAGCGCTCCAGCACGTTCCGCAAATCGCGGTGTCCGTATTTGATCGCTCCATTCAAATCAGCGTGACCTGGCCTCGGACGCGTCACCCGCTTCTTCACTTTCCGCTCTTCCTCTTCGGAAATCGGCTCGGCTCCCATAATGTCTTCCCAGTTTTTCCAGTCCTTATTTTCAATCACAAGCGCCACTGGCGCACCAGTCGTTTTTCCGTGGCGAACCCCGCTCAATATTTGCACGCGGTCTTTCTCAATCTGCATACGCCTGCCACGCCCATATCCTTTCTGTCGGCGCGCCAATTCTTCATTAATGTCCTCGGCAATCAGTTTAAACTGAGCCGGGATCCCTTCAAGAACAGTTGTCAACTGTGGGCCGTGCGATTCTCCTGCGGTAATGTATCTCATCTAGATTCCCTCCCATACTCCTTGTACCCTATTTATTTCATGGACCGGTCCCGAAACTAACCTTCACACCTTATCCCTCTACCTTTCGATAGAAAAAAGTTTGTTCAGGACTGAATCCGTATCTCTCTGGATAAAAAATTTGTTCCGTACTGCCTACGAATAAAATACCGCCTGGTATAAGAGCCTCATTAAACTTCCGATACAGCCGTTCCTTTGCCTCGTTTGTGAAATAGATCAAGACATTCCGGCAAACAATGAGATCCAATCGACTTGGAAATGCATCGGCCAATAAATTATGTTTCTGGAAGCTTATCGGACCCTTTAGGCTTTCATCAATTTGCCAATACAGCGAATCCTTCTTTTGAAAATGCTTTTGCTTGACTGATGGATGCATCTCTTGAAGTGAATTTTCTGAATATAACCCTTCTTTTGCTCTCTTGAGAACCTGTTCATCCATGTCTGTTGCCAATATCGACACATCGGAAAGTGGGACCAAGTCGGATAAGATCATAGCAAGCGTGTAAGGTTCTTCGCCTGTAGAACAAGCCGCACTCCATACCTTGAATTTTGACTCATTACGGATAAGCCGCGGCAAGATTCGATTCTTAAGCACTTCCCACCTGTTCGCATTTCGATAGAATGACGATACGTTAATAGTCATACGTTCAAGAAAGGCACCTAAGGCGGAACGTTCAGCCGAAATCTTGTCAAAATAGGAATAAAAATCTTCACAACCGTATTGATCGCGAAGAGCGGTCAACCGTCTCTTCATTTGATTTTCTTTATAATCGGATAAATCCACCCCATAGGTTTCATGAACGCGGCTGACAAACCAACTATAATCCTCAATCATTTTTTCTCTCCGTCCCGGATGGCGTCATAACTTGTATGCAATTGTATGAATTCAAAGCAAGGGATTGGATTCTCAAAATCCCTTCCCCCATTTCAAGCCATTGTACCACAAAAATCAGCCGAATGACGGCTGATTTTCACGGTTATACCCATTTATTGATTGATTTGTCGTATGAAACCGTTTCCTCTTCCTTAAAGAACAGGCCGATTTCACGTTCAGCGGATTCAGGTGAATCAGATCCATGAATAATGTTCTGGCTGACGCGTACGCCATAGTCGCCACGAATCGTTCCGGGCTCAGACTCTTCAGGGTTTGTCGCGCCCATCATCTTTCTTGCTGTCGCAATCACATTCTCGCCTTCCCAGACCATCGCAAACACCGGCCCGGAAGTAATGAAATTGACAAGCTCTCCGAAAAACGGACGCTTTTTATGTTCACCGTAATGCTCTTCAGCCAGCTCTTTCGGAATGGTCATTAATTTCGCGCCGACGAGCTGAAAACCTTTCTTTTCGAAACGGGAAACAATGTCCCCGATCAAATTACGTTGTACCCCATCGGGTTTCACCATCAAAAATGTTTGTTCCATGCAAATCTCCTCCTGATTATCCAAGTCACTTCAAAAATTCTATCAAAAAAAACAATGAATCACAATGTTTGCTAAAACTTCCGGTTCCCGATATAGCCGGCGATTTCATAAAGAGATCGTTTCGCTTTCATATCAGGTAAAGAATCAAGCACATTCAAGGCCTTATTCAAATAGCGGGTACTCAATTGTCTGGAAAATTCAATTCCTCCTGAATGGAGAACAAGGTCAAGGACGTCCCTCCATTCTCTATCACTGTGATTACGGTCACGCAAATAAGCTGTGATATCCTTGCGTCGTCCTTCATCCCGGAGTGCATACAAGGCGGGTAACGTTACATTCCCATTCCTTAAATCGCTACCGGCTGGTTTCCCAAGCTGCTTCTCGCTTCCGACAAAGTCAAGCACGTCGTCAGTAATCTGGTAAGACATTCCGACATAGTACCCGAACAAATACAACTTCTTTGATATTTGCCCATCTGCCCCTGACGCTATCGATCCAAGCCGGCAACTTACAGCAATCAATAACGCTGTCTTCCGTTTAACCCTTCGCAAGTAATGGCGGAGGTTCAAATTCCAATCGAACAGTTCACGGATCTGTTCGATTTCACCAAGACACATTTCGACTATGGCTTCGGACAACACCTTATGCAACTCGGGCTTCTCAATGGTCGAAATCAATTCGAGGGCCCGTGAAAATATATAATCTCCTGTGTACATCGCCACTCGATTATCCCATTTCGATTTAATAGTCTTTCTTCCTCTGCGAAGTTCCGACTCATCTATCACATCGTCATGAACCAACGAGGCCATGTGAATCAATTCCAAGGCCACAGCCACTTTCTTTATTCGATCCGGTTCATACTGGCCGAATTGTCCGCTGAGCAAAACAAAAACAGGCCGAATTCGTTTCCCGCCCGCTTTCAAAAGATGAAGAGAAGCTTCCTGCAGGTCAGGATGGTCCGCCTGAACGGTATGTTCCAATTCTTTTTCAATTGATGAAAGCTCCGATCGTAAATCACGGTAAAGTTCTGTCAGTTTCATGGTTACCCCTTGTTACGGTTCTCTCCAATCGGTTTGGTTCCGATATGAAGGGCGGCGACACCGCCGGAATAAGATTTTACTTCAATATCAACCAGTCCCGCATCGCGAAACCATTCGGCCAGTTCCGCCCTGCCCGGAAATTCTCTAGCTGACTCGTGAAGCCAAGTATATTCCTTATAGCTTTTCGCGAATAGTTTCCCAAATAACGGCATCACATAATGAAAATAGAAATAATACAATTGCTTGTACCCGATTAAGGTCGGTTGCGAGGTTTCAAGACATACCACTTTACCGCCCGGCTTAGCGACCCGACACATTTCTCGAAGAACCTGCATCCGATCAGGGACATTGCGAAGTCCAAATCCAATCGTTATCGTATCAAAGTGATGATCATTGAAAGGAAGCTCCATAGCGTTTCCGTGAATCAACTGAACGTTGGAAACCCCTTTCTCACGAACCTTTTTCTTTCCAATTTCCAGCATGTTCTTGCTGAAATCCAGACCGACCACATCTCCATTAGAACGAACAGCTTCTCCTAGCGAGATAGCCCAATCCGCGGTTCCACAACAAACATCCAATGCTGAAGAACCCGGTTGGATCTTCAATCGTTTCATAGCGTCTTTACGCCATGCCCTATGCCGTTGAAAGCTGATCAACGAGTTCATAAAATCGTATTTCCCCGAAATCGATTCAAACACTTCATGGACATGCTCTTGTTTAGGTTGTCCCATTCCGCTACCCTTCTTCCGCAAGCTTTTGCTTGAAAGCGCCGGGATTAAGAGCTATCTCCCAAATGCGACCGCCTAATAGATTTTCGAAACGGGAATGATTTAGGAATAATTTCTCAACGCTTTGCCTGGCACGATCTATATAAGAATCAAGCAACAGGTTAAATTGCTGCACTTTCTCCTGGCGGGAACCCAATAACAAATTGCGCTTCTTTTCACTGTGATCCAGTGTGCGAAGAAGTGATGAAGAATTCGATTCTAAATAAAGATGTTTTTCGGTAAGCAAACGGCGCAACAAAAAATATTCTTCGAAAAAAGCGGCCCAAACAGGTTGTTCGAAGTAATTTGCTACGTTCCGCAATAACGAGGATTCTACGATTCGAAGACTGTCAATAGTCCCTTCAAGAGTCTGACGGTTATTTTTATATAAAAACATTTTGTGCTCGTTGATTTCCTGAATCGAAGTCGCTAGCCTTCTTACGAGCAAGATATCCTCAATTTCAGACAATAAGTAATAATAAAGGCCGCTGAAATAATCTCCACCGAGAATGGTTAATTGCCGGCTTGTTTGCGCACGGTCATCGGAAAGCTTCCGAATATCAATACTTTCATGGGCATCAAGAGCAGCCTGTACAAGCATAACTGTTACAATATATGTATCGATATCATGATGTGAAAGGGATGTCTCACGAAACATCCGATAAAGCATCGACACCCTTTCCCCATCTACTTCAGGCATATCGCCGTGTTTCTTCAAAAAGGGATGACTCATCCGCTTGTCTATTTTTTCTTTAAGTTGATCGACTTCTTCCTGGATGTCGTAATCGTTCATGACTCTTGTCCCCCAACTTCGAGCTGACCGTTTCGCGTCTTTGAATATTATATCACAACGGCGAACCTGTATTAAACATTAAGATTCACCGTCACTCGCCATTTCCCCATGCCTCGTCTGAATGATAGCCTTTCCTCGCACCTTAACAGCTGACGTATGCTCGGTAAACTGAGCAATCATGACTTCCCCTTTATCAAGTTTCTCGGAATGATGAAATCTCGTATTGGAACCTCTTGTCAAACCAATGACGTTTACACCGTCTTCCTCAGCCTTGATAACAAAGAAATCGTTATGAAAATTAGACTCCATCTTGGATCACCTCTTGTATAATCTAAACCTTACTATCCCTTAAAACCTCAATAAAGTCAATGTGAGACAGCTATCGGCCATTCCCCTTTATAAGGCTGAATACCTCGGCCCTTGACGCCGCGTCTCTTTCAAATACCCCTCTTACAGCGGAAGTCACTGTTTGCGCGCCTGGTTTCTTAACTCCACGCATTGTCATACACATATGCTCCGCCTCGACAACTACAATCACTCCGTGCGGTGTCAACGTTTCGACCATTGAGTCGGCAACCGTTGAGGTAATTCTTTCCTGAAGTTGCGGCCTTCTGGTAACTGCCTCCACGGCTCGTGCCAACTTGCTTAAACCCGTAACTTTACCGCCTTTAGGGATATAACCAACATGTGCCACTCCGTAGAAGGGAATTAAATGATGCTCACACATGGAATAAAACGGAATATCCTTCACCAAGACAAGTTCTTCATGGTCTTCCCCGAAGATGGTTGCGAAATATTCTTTCGGATCCTGGCTCAGCCCCTGAAAGACTTCTTCGTACATACGGGCTACTCTCTTAGGTGTATCCACAATTCCCTCTCGGTTCGGATCCTCGCCAATTGCTTCTATGATCATGCGAATGGCTTTTTCAATCTTTTCATGATTTACTGCCACAGGCTCGTCCTCCATTCCGCCGCCTTCTTGCGGCCCAGTCAACAAAATTTTAGCAGATGGATTCCGGAAGTGCAAAGCCGCGGCCTGGCTTTTTACAATTCTTCTGCTCCGGGTGGAAGAAATTGAGATAGGGGGAGGTGACTAACCTCCGTCCCTCTCACACCACCGTACGTACGGTTCCGTATACGGCGGTTCCAGATTATGTCGAACGTAGAATTTTATATCTTGCAGATATGCTTTTGAGCCCTAAGCTTGCCCAA
>DASTWO010000116.1:0-20582 GCA_035776675.1 Caryophanales bacterium | reverse complement strand
CAATGCGCCCGCCGTCAAGAGTAACAAGAAATTGCTGAAAGCCTTTGCCGCGTTCTCCAAGCATGTTCTCTTGAGGAACCCGAACATCTTCCAATACCAATTCGGTTGTATTGGATGCATGAAGCCCCATTTTTTCATAATTATCGATGATGGAGAACCCTCTCGCTTCAGTAGGGACGATCACAGCAGTAATTTCCTTTTCCCCGTTATTTCGGCCGGTTATGGCCGTCAGTGGCACAAACTGAGCATAACTCGCATTGGTTATAAAACATTTGTTACCGCTTACAATCCAATCATCACCATCTACAATGGCTTCCGTTTGTGTCCCCCCTGCGTCTGACCCCGCGTTCGGTTCTGTTAATCCGAAAGCTCCAAGTGATTCCCCACTGCAAATCGGGACGAGATATTTCTCCTTTTGTTCTTTTGTACCGAATAAATGGATCGGCTGTCCCCCAAGTGAAACATGGGCAGAATACGTAATTCCCGTCGACCCGCATGCGCGGCTTAGCTCTTCGACCACAATAGCGAAACTTACAGTATCCCCGCCGCCTCCGCCATATTCTTCAGGGAAAGGCAGTCCCATGATTCCGAGTTTGCCCAGTTTCTCGAATACCTCTTTTGGAAACCGCTTCTCTCTATCCCACTTTTCAGCCCCAGGTGCAACCTCTTCTTCGCTGAACTCGCGAAGCATTTTGCGTATCATTTTCTGTTCTTCCGTCAAGTCAAAGTTCAAATTATTCTCCTCCAGTTCTCCCTATGCTCCAAAACCTTCTTCCACTTATTATAAAAACAAAAATGTAAGCGTTTCAACCTTTTTTCATTTTTCCTCCAGGATAATCAATCATTTCCGAATCGCTTATCTTCCAACACTACAAATAACCGTTCTTTAGATAAGAAAAACAGGTTACACTCGACACACCTCATCAAATAGCTGATCATGCCAATCAGAAAACCTGTTTATTTAATCTTTTTCCGAGTAAGCGATCTAAATGATTTCCAAACCCTCTTGCACTCAGGGTGAAAAATCAGTAAAATAAACACCAAGCAAAACATCTTGAGTAATAGGATAGCCTGAAGTTTAGCGGGTGGTATTGAGGCTACCGGCTATCACAATGATCCGCCAACTTTGTGAGACATTACATTATTGAAACTACGTCTAGTAACTTGTTATCGGCGCATGAATAGGTTCTAACGGCACAAAAAAAGTTTACTCCGAAAATGAAGTAAACCTTATTCTAAGAAATCTTTCAAGCGTTTGCTGCGGCTCGGGTGACGAAGCTTTCGCAAAGCCTTTGCTTCAATTTGACGTATACGTTCTCGTGTAACGCCGAATACCTTCCCGACCTCTTCCAATGTCCGTGTTCTGCCGTCGTCAAGTCCGAATCGAAGACGCAATACGTTTTCTTCTCGATCTGTCAATGTATCAAGAACATCTTCCAGTTGTTCCTTCAACAATTCGTATGCTGCGGCATCCGATGGCGCTTGTGCATCCTGGTCTTCGATGAAATCACCAAGATGGGAATCGTCTTCTTCCCCAATGGGGGTTTCAAGAGACACGGGTTCTTGAGCAATTTTTAAGATTTCACGGACTTTGTCCGGTGTAAGTTCCATTTCTTTCGAAATCTCTTCGGGCGTTGGTTCCCGTCCTAGATCCTGAAGTAACTGGCGTTGCACACGAATCAGCTTGTTGATCGTTTCTACCATATGCACGGGTATCCGGATCGTTCGGGCTTGGTCTGCAATCGCTCTTGTAATGGCTTGGCGAATCCACCAGGTCGCATATGTGCTGAACTTATAGCCTTTACGATAGTCGAATTTCTCAACAGCTTTAATCAGACCCATGTTGCCTTCCTGAATAAGGTCAAGAAACAACATTCCCCGGCCAACATATCTCTTCGCGATACTGACAACCAAACGCAGGTTGGCTTCAGCCAGGCGACGTTCAGCCTCTTCGTCACCTTCTTCGATCCTTTTGGCCAGATTGATTTCTTCCGCTGCGGATAACAAATCAACGCGTCCAATTTCTTTCAAGTACATTCTAACGGGGTCGTTGATTTTGACACCAGGCGGCACGCTCAAATCGTTCAGGTCGAATTCTTCTTCCTTATCATTTTGCTGTAAAGCCGGATTGTCTGCTTCATCCAGCACCTCTACACCTTGATCATCAAGATATTCGAAGAACTCATCCATTTGCTCGGAATCCTGATCAAAAGGTGCCAGGCGATCGGCAATTTCTCTGTAAGTCAGCGCCCCTCTTTTCTTTCCGACCTCTAAGAGTTGTTCTTTGACTTGATCGATGGTTAATTCACCCTGCGCCTCTTGACGTTCAGGTTTTTCAGCCATTCGATCCCCTCCTTCCATTATTTCACAACCAAGAATCCTCTATCTCTCTCTTTTTCTTGAGAATGTTCATCTTGATTCTCGCGGCTTCTTCAGGATTGTTTCCTTTTTCCGCCGCTTCTCTTTGCCTTTCCATCTCCCCAATTTCGTGCCACTTGGGATAGGTTTGCACCCGATGAATGTAATCCTGTATTTCCTGATCGGTTGCCTCTTCATGAATCGGCAGAATGGCAATTTCAGATGCGATTCGAATCAACCTTTGATCCGGCAGTCTTTGAATGAAAGCACTGATATCCGGATTGTTGCCTTCTTCATAATAGGCATACAGATAGGCGGCAATCGCATGGTATTCTTCTGTGCTGAAAGATCCACCCAATTCTTCTCGTACTCTTTCAGCCACATCTACATGATTCATCATGTGGGCCAGGAGCATCTGCTCGGCTTTTTGAAAAGCCGGCAATAACGTTCTTTGTAGAAAATTGCTGTTTAACGACTTATTCTTTTTATCTTCTTCGCCGTTTATCCTGTTTGACCCCATTTGTTGTTTGTAAATCGCATATTGCTGCTGCTTTAGGGCATCCAGTGATAGAGAAAACTCATCGGCAATCTGCCTCAGATAATGATCGCGTTCCACCGCTTTTCGAAGTCCGGCAATAACTCCTAATACTTCTTCGATATAACGTAGCCGGTCTCCTTCATCACGAAGATTTTTTCCTTTGCGGAAATATTGCATTTTAAATGCCGTCACAGTTTCGCTTGCCCCTATTACATCGGATTGAAAACGAGATCCCCCGTATTTGCCAATGTAGTCATCGGGATCAAGACCGTCTGGCATTGTTGCGATCCTTACATAACATCCAGCTGTTTCAAGAATTTCAGCGGCCCGAAATGCGGCATCAACACCGGCTCGGTCGGAATCGTAGCAAATAATAACTGTATCCGCATGCCGCCTTAATATATAGGCTTGTTCGGATGTTAATGATGTTCCCAGTGAGGCGACGGTATTGTTCACTCCAGCTTGATGAGCAGTGACAACATCAACATAACCTTCGAACAAAACCGCCTGCTTTTTCTCACGAATCGCCGGCTTCGCCAAATGAAAGGCATATAAGGTCTTGCTTTTGTTGAAGACTCCTGTTTCAGGACTGTTTAAATATTTCGGCTGGCCGTCACCTAGAACCCGCCCACCAAAACCAACGGGATGCCCCCTTACATTCCAGATCGGAAACATGATTCGATTTCGAAAACGATCGAAATACTTCCCGTCAAACTCACGTTTAGAGAATAGTCCGGCCTGTTGCATAACTTCAGGTTGAAAACCGCGTTTCTTCAAGAAACGAACGGCTAATTCCCATTCTTCCGGAGCATAACCGATTTGAAACTTTTCAAGTGTATCTTCGGTAAAGCCCCTTTCTTTAAGATATTCCCTGGCCTTTCCTCCCGCGTTTGTCTTCATCAAACAAGAATAATAAAATTTTGTAAGCAAATCATGAGCATCGATCATTGTCTTTCTTTGATTGTCTCGTTCTGGGTTATCATGCCTTGGTTGAATATCGGGCAACTCAATGTGCGCCCTGTCACCCAAATGTTTGACCGCCTCCAGAAAATCGTAGCCTTCAATTTCCTGAAGAAACGTAAAGACATTTCCCCCGCTTCCGCATCCGAAACACTTATAGATTTGCTTATCCGGGGAAACCGAAAAGGATGGTGTTTTCTCTTCATGAAACGGGCAAAGCCCAATGAAATTACGGCCTTGCTTCCTTAATTGAACATATTCACCTACAAGATCAACAATGTCCGCGGAGTTTCTAATTTCTTCAATCTTACTTTCAGGAATCCTTCCCGCCATCCCTGCATCACCGTTTCCCTTACTTCAATTGGCTCTATATAATCTATTCAAGAAGCGGCTATCGTTTTCCTTCATTTATTGACAAAATTCTTTTCAAAGATTCACGAAAACGAGTCCGATCACTCTCAGACATCTTCCGAGGGCCCTTTACACGCCCTCCGGCACGCCTTTGTTTAGCCGATAGAAAACGACGGAACAAAGTATGATCCATTTCTTGTTCTGAAAAGGTTATTCCCCTTGGAGACAGTACATAAACCCCACGCCCGGACAACAGGCTGGCCAAACCGTGATCTTGCGTGACGACAATGTCGCCGGATTGAGCATGATTTACTATATACATATCCACGGCTTCACTTTCAGAGTCGACATAAATCCACCGACCGTCATCATTATTTGACACGTGTGCATACGAGGCAATAAAAAATATGTCAACAGGGTACAGGGTGCCGGCCGCCAGAATTTCCTCTTTAACAGGACATGCATCTGCATCGACATAAACGGTAAGATTTTTCGTCATATTTCTTTATTCTACATTCCTCGCAGGATTCCTTCCTTTCATCTTTAATTCAAAAATTAAGAATTTCGGCTTCCATTTCGATTATCAACTAATAGCTATTCTAATCACAAAGCTTAATTATAATACGTAAAAATCAAAACAGGCAAGCATCAAGTCGTATTTCCGAAAAAAAAACACCGAATTCATGAAGAATTCAGTGCCCGCCGTTTTCTTTTCGTTTTCTATAAGTGTGTAATATGATGTTTGCTGTCTCCTCAACGGCCTTGTTGGAAACATCAATAACTTCACATCCAAGCCTATTAACAACATCATCGAAAAATCGCAGTTCCTCACTAATCCGTTTGACGTTAGCATAGTTAGCTTCGGAATCAAGACCTAGTGCCTTAAGCCGCTCGGTTCGAATATGATTCAGCTTTTCGGGATTCGCTCTTAATCCGATGCATTTTCCTGTCGGAACTTTAAACAATTCTTCCGGCGGTTCAACCTCGGGAACAATCGGTACATTAGCGACCTTAAGACGTTTGTTGGCCAGATATTGAGACAATGGTGTTTTCGAGGTTCTGGAGACCCCTACTAACACAATATCAGCCCTTTCAATCCCGCGTGGATCTCGGCCGTCATCATATTTAACCGCAAATTCAACGGCTTCGACACGTTGAAAGTAGTTTTCATCTAATGTATGAACAAGACCCGGTTCATATTGAGGATTTTGCTGAAAATTACGCTCCATTTCCGTCATCATCGGTCCAAGTATATCAACGAGAGCCACCTTCTGCTGCTGGGCTGTTTGGATCAAATATTGTTTGATTTCAGGAATTACCAATGTGAAGGCTATTAAGGCTTCGTCACCTTTGGCTGCCGCTACAATTTCATCCACTGTATTTTTATCTTCAACATACGGGATTCGCCGAATATCAATGGAGCGGTCACGAAACTGACTTGAAGCGGCTTTGACAACCAATTCGGCTGTTTCTCCGACGGAATCGGATACGACGTAAACAACAGGATGATTGATTTTTTTATCCATAGAAACCTCCTTAAACGAACTCATCCGACGCAATCTCGACAAGCACCTTCGCAATATTTGTCTTCGTAATTCTTCCTATCACTTCATAGCCATTTTCTTTATCTTCCTTGACAACCGGTAAACCGTCAATTTGTTTCTCGATCAACAAACCCGCTACCTCGATTACAAGGTCGTCTTTACCACACATTGTAATGTTCGGCATCCTTGTCATGATAATGTTCACGGGAATGTTAGATAAATCCCGATTCCCGAGACTGGCCCTCAACAAATCCTTTCGAGATAAAACACCGGCTAAGTGCGCTTTTTTGTCAACAACAAACAGCGTTCCAACATCCTCCAGGAACATGGTTGTGATCGCGTCATATACCGATACAGATTGATCCACGACAACCGGAACAGACTGGAAATCCTTAACTTTGACTTTTTTGATTTTTTCCGTCAACAATTGTGATCCGGTTTTCCCCGAGTAGAAATACCCAACCCTAGGTCTCGCATCCAAAAATCCAGCCATGGTCAAAATAGCCAAATCAGGACGCAACGTTGCCCTTGTCAGACCCAGTTGATCAGCTATCTGTTCTCCGGTTATCGGACCTTCGTCCTTCACAATTTGCAAGATATGTTCCTGACGATTACTCAGTTCGATGATTTCTCACCACCCTTCCGGACTTCGGCTCTATAAAACCATCAAGTTGAAATCCGCGAATGAACGTATCACCTTTGATAAGGCCGACATTTGACTCAATCTATTGTTACGCAGGTTTTCGTTCTCGGACATAACCATAATGTCATCAAAGTAAAGATGAATAGGCTCACTTAAAGTGGATAAGGCTTGATAGGCTTTTGAAGGATCTTTTTCAGCTGCCGCTTCCGAAACCTGCTCGTCTGCCTTGCCAGCAGCCTTGTAAAGTTGAGTTTCTTTGTCATTCTCGAATAACGACGGGTCCACATTCTCGTTATTCAAATCAGCTTTCGCGGCAATATTGGTAACACGGCTTAAAGCTTCAACAAGCGCTTTGAAGTCAGGATCATTCCGTTTTTCCGTTAACAATTCAGCTCTTGAGACAAGATAACCGACACTTCCGATTTCCTTTGGCAAGACTGCGTCAATGACATCGTAAGGAATATTTCGATCCTGAAGTACGGTTTTCAAACGTATACGGAAGAATCCCAGTAATGATTCCTCTATTTCCATTCGATCCCCTGATTGAACCAATCCTGATTTCTCATATACCTCAAGTGACATATCCAGCAACTTTTCAACGGAAATACGCCAACCGCGATCGAGTAAAATCTGCACAATTCCCGAAGCATTTCTTCTAAGGCCATAAGGATCCTGAGATCCACTTGGAATTAGCCCAATGGCAAAACATCCAACTATTGTATCAAGCTTATCAGCGATGCCAACAATAGCTCCCATGTCCGAAGCCGGTAATTGATCCCCTTTAAACCTGGGTTGGTAATGTTCATTGACCGCCTTTGCTACACCTTCTGACTCCCCGGCAATCAAAGCATATTTCTCGCCCATAACCCCTTGCAATTCGGAAAATTCATCAACCATGTGCGTTACGAGATCGAACTTGCAAATTTCCGCAGCACGATCGACTTCTTTTCCCGCTTTATCATCCATTTCCAATTTACTTGCCAGCTTTCCTGCAAGCTTACGGACTCGTCCTGTTTTGTCGTTCATTGTCCCAAGCTTCTCTTGAAAAACAACATGTTCAAGACGGGAAAGAGCATCGGAAATGGTCATCTTCTGATCCTCATTATAAAAGAAAACTGCGTCGCTAAGGCGGGCACGAAGCACTTTTTCATTACCCTTTGCAACCTTATCAAGATGCTTATGATCTCCATTCCGTATCGTTACAAAGAAAGGCAGTAAGTCTCCTTTCTCATTTTCAACAGGGAAATACCTTTGATGCTCTCGCATCGAGATGAGCAGGACTTCTTTCGGTAATTTCAAAAATGCTTCATCAAAGGTGCCATAAAGAGCAGTAGGATATTCCACAAGATTATTGACTTCCTCAAGCAAACCTTCATCGATTGGAATATGCCACCCTTCATCTTCAGCGAGCGTATTCAGTTGATCACGAATGGCCGATTTCCGCTCTTGAGGATCGGCAATAACAAACTGGCCAAGTAAAGTTTCCATATAACCAGTCGAACTTGTCAAAGCCGTTTTGTCACCAAGAAAGCGATGACCGTAAGTAATACGTCCGGAACGAACCCCGGTAATCGAAAACGGAACAACTTCATCCCCGTACAATGCGGCAAGCCAACGAATTGGCCGAACGAACCGCAAATCATTGGGGCCCCAGCGCATGCTTTTCGGAAAAGTCATGGACGTAATCAACTGCTGAATTTCCGGAAGTAAGTCAATAGTTTGCCTGCCTTTAAGAAATTTGTTCGCGAATACGTATTCCTTACCTTTAATTTGCTTGACATATAAGTCATCAATGGATACGCCTTGTCCACGAGCAAATCCTTGCGCGGCTTTTGACCAGTTTCCTTCCTCATCCACAGCAATCTTCTTTGCCGGCCCTCTTGCTTCTTCTTCACGATCTGTCTGTTGATCCGCCACACCCGATACGAAAACCGCCAATCTTCTTGGTGTCGAAAAAGCTTTGGCCGAATCATACTGGATTTGCTCCTCGTTCAACCAATCAACCGTCTTCTCTTTAAGCTGTTCCATTGCGTTAGTAACGAATGGAGCCGGCATTTCCTCTAAACCGACTTCTATTAATAAATCTTCTTTACTCATCGACGATTTCCTCCTTTTCTTTCTTCAACATCGGAAAACCGAGACGTTCCCGTTCCTCATAGAAGGCTTTGGCACAACGCCGAGCCAGATGACGAGCACGACCTATGTAACCTGTCCGTTCCGTAACAGAAATCGCTCCCCTTGCTTCAAGCAAATTAAACGTGTGGGAACATTTCAAAACATAGTCGTAAGCGGGAAACACGAGATTCTCTTCTATCGCTTTCCGCGCTTCTTGTTCATACATATTAAAACGTTCAAAAAGCTGATGGACATCGGAAATTTCAAAGGAATACTTTGAGTGTTCATATTCCGGCTGCAGATAAATATCTTTCCAAGTGAAGTCTTCCGTCCACTCCAACTCATGTACCGATTCCACGTCCTGAATATAAGTGGCTAAACGTTCTATCCCGTAGGTCAATTCGGCTGACACTGGTTTAGCTTCCAATCCGCCTACCAGTTGAAAGTAAGTGAACTGTGTAATTTCCATACCGTCCAACCAGACTTCCCATCCTAAACCGGAAGCACCTAAAGTGGGATCCTCCCAATTATCTTCCACAAACCGAATGTCATGTTCTTGAGGATCAATACCGAGTTTCTTTAAGCTTTCCAAATACAACTCTTGAATGTTATCCGGAGATGGTTTCATAATCACTTGAAACTGGTGATGCTGATAAACCCTGTTTGGATTTTCTCCGTAACGGGCGTCAGCAGGACGACGGGATGGCTCAACGTAAGCGACTCTCCATGGCTCCGGACCGATACTCCGCAAGAAAGTCATTGGATTCATTGTCCCGGCGCCTTTTTCAACATCATAAGCCTGCATAATGAGGCAACCCTGTTCCGCCCAATAATTTTGCAATGTAAGCATCATTTCTTGAACATTCATCATCTTGTACCTCCACCAGAACAAAACCAAAATGTCTTGTTCAGAAAATTATATAAGGTAAGACCACAGGTTCATTAGAAATTTCGATCAATGTCTCTCATCAAAAAAAGCCCTCAACCCTATGCCATTTAACCTGCATAGGGACGAGGACTTACCCGCGGTTCCACCCTAATTATTTTTTCCAAAGGAAAAAATCACTCTTGAATCACGTGCTCCGAAACGCCTTCCTCACAACGCTCATATGCCCCGCTTCCACCATCCGGGGTTCGCTTTATACGGCCATTATGAGTACTTCTTTTCGTCAACGCACCTATTTGGTTGCATTACTATTCTTGTTCAGAAGCATACTTGATTCCATTCAGCTTGTCAAATTGGACCGCGCTCCATCTTTTCCAATTGGTCCAGAAACCTTTTCGACTTAAGCTTAAGTCCGGAATATTCTTCATAATAGGCGGAAAGCACCGTCTTTATCTCTCGCTTCGTTTCCGGCTTGAGCGAAACTTTGCCAAGACGTTTTAAATGTATATGCAGGAACAATCTCAATAGCTTCAAGGCGGTTTCGGACAATCGATAAAAATGAGGATCGATCGTTTTGCACTGGCCGCACAACAATCCTCCTTCACGTACAGAGAAAACAAACGGTCCCTGCGTCCGTTTGCAATTCATACAACCATCCAGTTTCGGACGAATGCCGGCAACGTCTAACATTTTGGTTTCGAAGATAAATGTCAAGACTTCCGGATCTAATTCTTCATCCATATAGTGCAAGGTTTGAAAGAGCAGCTCAAACAAAAAGGGATTCGGCGACCTGTCCTCCGATAATTTATCCAACAACTCCGCAATGTAGGAAGCGTATGCCGTACGAAACAAATCAGATTGCAATCCACGAAAGGTTTCGATGGATTCCCCTTGCCGCAAAGTGCCCATTCCTTTTCCCAAAAAAAAGAAAAATTGACCATATGTAAACAATTGGGTAACCGAGGAGAGACGGCTGCGCGTTTTCTTCGCTCCCCTCGCAAACAACGCGATTTTCCCTGAATCGCGCGTAAACAACGTCACAATTTTGTTCGTTTCCCCATAATCCATCGTCCGAATCACAATACCTTCGCTTTTCTGCAACAAGCTCCTCACCACCGATCGTTATCCTTACGCTATTATTGATCCAGTCCGTTCGGTTGATGATATTCTGAAATCAGTTCAAAATCCGCGTCTATTTCTGTTGACGTTCCTTCGTTCTCCCCCGTATTGCCTTTCTCCATTTCCTTAAGCAACAGGTAAGTGTCCACATTTCCCGTCATGCAAAAAAACTTCCACGTAAAGTCCAACACGAAGAATTCCACCCTTCTTTTCGACTTCACTTATTAGCTTGATTCGCGCACGGTGAAATCATGTTATGGAATTATTGTCAATTGTCGCGGTAACCGAAGTCCTCAATAAAGGAGTCCTTGTTTCGCCAGTCTTTCTGTACCTTCACCCACAGTTCCAGAAATACCTTCGAGCCGAATAAGGCTTCAATATCAGCTCTTGCCCGCCTTCCGATTTCTTTAAGCATTTGCCCTTGTTTTCCAATAATAATCCCCTTTTGTGAAGGTCGTTCAACCATAACCACGGCATTGATGATCACAAGATTTTTCTTTTCTTTTCTTTCGATTTTCTCAATGGCCACCGCGATGGAATGGGGAACTTCTTCTCGGGTTAAATGTAATACTTTCTCCCTGATAAATTCCGCTGCGATAAATCGTTCCGGGTGATCTGTAACCTGATCGTCCGGATAATACTGCGGGCCTTCCTCAAGGACATTCAGGATCTCCGATGTTAGCGTATTCATATTGTTACCGTTAAGTGCCGAAATCGGGATGATTTCTTGAAAATCGGACTTGTTCCTATAGAGTTCAATGATTGGCAACAGCTCGTCTGGTTGGATCTGATCAATTTTATTTAGAATCAAAAACACGGGAGTTCGTGTTTCCTTCAGACGTTCCATAATAAACTGATCGCCTTTGCCATAACCTTCGCTTACATCTACAAGAAATAAAATCATATCCACTTCATTTAAAGTCTGTTGGGCCGTTTTCGTCATGTATTCGCCCAACTTGTGCTTCGGCTTATGGATGCCAGGTGTATCGACAAATACAATTTGTGCTTCCTCGGTTGTATAAACACCTTGTATACGGTTACGCGTTGTCTGTGGTTTGTCGCTCATAATCGCGATTTTCTGTCCAACTATCTGGTTCAGCAATGTGGATTTCCCAACATTAGGACGCCCGACAATGGCGACAAATCCTGATTTATATCCTTCGTTATTCATTGAGATCCCCCGCACTGAATGCTCCGGGTAACAAGTCCTGAACGGTCGTTTGTTGAATATTCCCTTTAAGATTCGTCAGGATCACTTCCATATCCGGATCACAGAATTCTCCCATTACCTGCCGACAAGCGCCGCAAGGAGGGACTGGCCTGTCTGAATCTGCAACTACTGCAAGCTTGCTGAAACGTTTCTTTCCTTCGGAAACCGCCTTAAAGAAAGCCGTTCGCTCTCCGCAATTACACATGCTGTATGCGGCATTTTCAATATTACAGCCCCGAAAGACTTCACCCTCTTCTGTTAATAAAGCCGCTCCGACTCCGAATTTCGAATACGGTACATATGCGAATTCTCTTGCCTTCTTCGCTTCCGCGATTAATTCTTCATTGGTCACTTTTTATATTCCCTCTTTCTTTATCATACATGGTGCAAAAAGATCAAAATCCCGATAATGGCAGCGATGAACGAAAAGATAAGAACTGCCCCTGCAGCAATATCCTTGGCTAATTTCGCCAGCGGATGCCTCTCTTCCATTGCCAAATTAACGGTATGTTCAATTGCTGAGTTCACCATCTCTAGTGAAATGACTATTCCAATCACCACGAGTAAGATTAAGATTTCCATATAGCTGATCTGAAACACCAAAGCCAGTATCAATACTATTATACCAGTTGCGAAATGAAATTTTAAATTTCGTTCCGTACGTAAGGCTATCACAATCCCCGAGAAGGCGAAAACGAATCCTTTCAGCCAGCTTGACCAACCGGACTGTTTACCGTTGAAGTCCATAACGCTCCAGGACTTCCTCTTGGCGAGAGAACATCCGCTTCTCATCGCCATCATTCATATGATCGTATCCGCATAAGTGAAGAAACCCGTGGACAGCCAAGAAACCTAGTTCACGAATGAAGGAATGATTATATTGATCTGCCTGTTCTTTCGCCTTCGTTGTCGAAATCACGATATCCCCAAGCATTCCCGGAACTTCCGCTCCAACGATCTCTGTCTCCAACTCATCTTCCAGAAAAGCAAAAGACAATACATCTGTCGATCGGTCTATATTCCGATAAGTTCGGTTCAATTCCTGAATTTTGTCATTGTCTACAAATGTTATGGAAACTTCCGTCTCATCCGGAATCTCTTCTCCATCAGCCGCCATTTCAATTAAATGGCGAACAACTTCGAAATGCTCTTCTTTCAATATACCGGTTTCATCAGAAATATCAATATTGATCATTAGCCGTGACCCACCTTCTTCTTCAAATCCATTTCCGGGTATTCGATCCTCGAATGGAAAATCCCCTTGAGCGTCTCACAGATCGATTTAGCCACTGTATCGAGTTCCTTTAAAGTGATATGACATTCATTGAATTGCCCGTCTTCCAGACGTTCAGTAATGATTTTGCGGACGAGGCTTTCGATCTTTTCAGGAGTTGGTTTTGATAATGAACGAGTTGCCGCCTCCACACTATCAGCGACTTCAATCACCGCAGCTTCTCTTGTTTGCACTTTCGGTCCGGGGTAACGAAATTCTTGCTCACTGACTCCCTTGCTGTCTTTTGCCAAAGCCTTATGGTAGAAGAATTTCAACAAAGTCGTACCGTGATGTTGCTCGGCAATATCGATAATCTCTTTCGGTAAATGATGAGCCTTAAGCATGGAAACGCCGTCATAGGGATGTGAGATTATAACCGTCCGGCTTAACTGCGGCGAAATCTTGTCGTGAGGGTTTTCCATTCCCATTTGATTTTCAATGAAGAAACGAGGACGTTTCGTTTTCCCGATATCATGGTAGTATGCCGCAACACGAGCCAATAATCCATTTGCCCCGATCGCTTCACAAGCTCCCTCAGCTAGATTGGCGACCATCACACTGTGGTGGTAAGTACCAGGTGCTTCCGTCAAGATTTTTCTTAACAAAGGATGATTCGGGCTGGACAGTTCAATTAATCGCATGGTGGAAAGAATGCCGAAAGCCGCCTCGAAAAAAGGCATCAAACCAAGTGTCAATACCGCCGCCACAAAACCTGACAGAAAAGCAAAACCGAATTGCAGAAGGATATCAAACGTCTCATAATTCCCGTTTCTGAGCATCAGAAAAATCCCGACAACCACCATATTCACAAAAGAAATGAACAAGCCTGTCTTTAAGATCTTCGGTCTGGCATTATGCTTTTCAAGAACCACTGCGCCTGCAAGGCAACTGAATAGAATATAGATCCCGAACATGAAATTGATGGTACCGAGAGTCTCTGTATTGAAAATAAGGCTACCGCACAAGGCAAGCACCAGACATGAGGTGATCGCAAGCCTTTCGTTCACTAACATTCGGACCAACATGGTTCCTGCAGCCGCCGGTACAAGAAAGGAAAGGCCGTGAAGCCCCAACGGTTCGAGTAAACTGATCGTCTTCATGAACAATAAGGTTACAAACAGAACCATCATAAACATAAGTAAATAAGTATTACGGCTTCGAACCTTTGACTCCACATTGTTCAACTCATAAATGAGCAACCCTGTAATCAAAAGGACAAATAAGGCGAGTCCGATGTATGGGTATGGATTAAAGTCATCATCAAGTAAGCCAACAACCTGTAATTGATGGTATATCTGATGATTGATGACATCCTGATTTTTCTTTGCTAGAATTTGACCCTCTTGAATCATTACCGGTTCGACCGATTCTATGGCTTCCTGTCGGGCCTGTTTCGTCTTTTCCGCATTGAACACGTAATTCGGAACAATCAAGCCTTTTGAAATTTGAATAACGGCCCTTTCCATTTCGCCGCTGAGTGAAGAAGAAGGCACCTTCTCCTTCACAAGCCCCTTAGCCGCCTGTAATTCACTCCATTTAATATGGTCGCTCATTACACTGTTAATGGTCGTATTCGTTACTTCTCTAGCCATCGCCAATTCCGCTGGATCAGCATTCACAAGAGTTACCAACGTTTCATGGGAAACCTTATCAATGGCATCACCCGACAGCCGGCCTTTCAAGGCATTCACACGTTCATCGACAGTCCCAAGCGGCTTTACGGATTCCTTCTTCTCTATTTCAGGACTTTGGGATGGTTCACTTGTTTCGTTTGTCGCATTGGCTTGTTGCTTATTTTCCTTGGCTTGCGCCATTGATTGTTGGACAACCTTTGTCGCTGACTCGAAAATAGCATTGGCTTTCTCAATTTGAATTAAAGACGCCTGTTGTTTAAATGTGAATTTCGACGGAACAGCAGCGGCTGCTTCCTCCTGCTTTTGTTTCGTCGCTTCGACATCTTTGGTTGTGATGGGGGATAGAATATCCTTTTTTGCAACCGAAAACAGTTCAACATTCAGCTTTTCAGGCATAACATTACTAAGCATCGCAAGATACATCATAACGCCTAATGCAGCGTAAATGGCAATACGTACAGGACGGTTGTCCTCCAGGTTACGCCATTTCGGAATGTGCGCCTTCACCTTTTCTCCCCCTAATCGTCGAAACAAATTCGTTATTGACCCGCTTTATCGTAAGCTTCGATAATTCTTTGCACAAGCGGATGGCGGACAACGTCAGTTTGTTCCAAGTAAACAAAGGACACATCGTGAACATTCTTTAAGATATCATCGGCCGTCCTCAAGCCGGATTTCTTTCCTTTTGGCAAGTCCACTTGAGTGACGTCCCCGGTAATGACCATTTTCGAACCAAACCCGAGGCGTGTTAAGAACATCTTCATTTGTTCCGGTGTTGTATTTTGCGCTTCATCCAATATCACATAGGAATCATCCAAAGTCCTCCCCCGCATGTAAGCAAGCGGGGCGATTTCAATGGAACCACGTTCAATTAACCTTCCCGTATGTTCAGCTCCCAGGACATCATGAAGAGCGTCATATAGTGGACGTAAATAGGGATCCACCTTTTCTTTTAAATCACCCGGAAGAAATCCGAGACTTTCTCCAGCTTCCACTGCCGGCCGCGTAAGAATAATCCGTTTGATCTGATTACTCTTTAACGCAGCGACAGCCTTTACAACGGCCAGGTAAGTCTTGCCTGTTCCTGCCGGGCCGATGCCAAAGACAAGATCATTCTTCTTCATGGCTGAAACATAGTGGCGCTGCCCCAACGTTTTCACACGAATGGGCTTTCCCTTTACATTAGTGGTGATTTCCTCTTGATACAGTTCAATCAATTCATCGAGTAAACCCTGTTCACTCAGCTTCACGGCGTAAATGACGTCGCGCTCAGAGATGCTTGTCCCTTTACGAACGAGGGAAAGCAATGTTTTCAGTACATCTTCCACTCGTCCTTTGGACTGATGGTCCCCGGTAACCGCGACGCCTTCACCCCTTGTAACAATGGACAGGTTTAATAAATTTTCAATCGTTTTCAAATGAGAATCATTCGGTCCGAACAAAAGCAAAGCTTCATTCGGATTTTCCAAATGCAGGTCAATCAGTTTTAATTCATCTGGCAATCTACTCAGTCTCCTTGGTATTGATCAACGGTTGTTCGACTGTGATATCCTCAATCACCGTATAATACATGAGTACCTTCACTTTACCATTATCCACCGTTTCGCGCAAAACCTTTTGTGATTTTATTTGGGCATTTTGATCCAGTTGATTCAGCAAATCCTCTTTTCCAAGTTGTTTGGCCTTGGCCATTGCCTCTTTCCTGGTAAATTCACGCTTCTTCTTATCGGTCTGCAAGTAATTTTGGGTTTCATAGGAAATGGGTAAAGTCCATCCCAGGAATTTCACTGGCGTTTTCTTCGATTTGATGTCATATGCGTCGAATTCAGGTTTGGAAAATCCCCAAATCGGGATGCTAAAGCCAAAAATGTTTAATGCGTGTTTCGTATAGGTTTTACCGGTATATGTTTTTAATTCTGTAACGAGTGGTACCACAATTTCCGACTCATACCAGGTCTCTCCAATAACCTTTCCTTTGGCGGGAACCACTTTCCGGTGTTTCTTTTCACCGATGATACCGGATATCAGCACGTCTCCTTTTTCGACATAATCATCCGGCTGGACTTTGGCCACGCCTTGCTCCACATAGATATCATGAATGACAGCTTCTTTATCAGCCACGAGGTTTCTAGGTGTCAACGCCTCTTCCTCTTCAGGAATTTCCTTTTCCAAAACGCTGAACCTATAAGTTGTCCCATTTAAGGTCGCACCGACCCATGCAACTTGATCGACCTGGTCGGCGATCGCATATTGAATTTCATCTTTCGCAGGCAGGGAAAATTGGAATTCTCCCCGTTCTACCCCCAGTTTGTCCAATACTTTGCGAATTTCATGCGCCGTTTCCGGATCGGTCCCGGTGATTTCGATGCGCCACAACATGTTAGACAATACGAACAAAAGGCACGCGAACAATAGAATACCCGCGACAAAACCTTTTTTGAAAGACAATTTGTTTAAAAAAAACGGCCAACCTTTGCGCCCTGCAATGTGGAACTTGCAGTCACTTTGCCGCAAAAGCGGTCGCAGCCTGCGAACATCTTGTGATTGAACGGTACAAACAATGGTTTGTTCACCGATCCTCCTTATATTTGTCACGTTAATTTCGTGTTCAATACAACGGTTGATAAACTGTTCCGCCCGACGCCCCCGAACCTCGAGTCGAACCTGTCCGAAAAAAAGAGTCAGCCAACGTTTGTCCATCATTCCGCCCCCTTTTTTGAATCCTGATCAAAGCGTTTCAAGATACTTAACCTGTTCGATTTTCCCCTCCAACAAAATTTCCTCCGGCAATATCGTTTTCAAAACGAACTCACGGCCTTTAACGACAAGCTGCCCCTGTGTCAATCGAAGGCGTACCTCATCATTGGAAAAAGAGAGGACACCATTATGGTTTTCTATGTAAATGTGAAGTTGTCCGATAATCGTGATCCGCGGCAAATCCATGATGACATCAGCGGGAAGTTCAACATTTTTGACCAGCCAGTTTTTGAGTTTATCTTTCCATTTGGACATGGCGGAACCCCCTCTCTTTCCATCTTTATGATGAAAGATCTCAAGGTATCACCAGAAAGACAAAATGCGGGGATTTTGTGAGGACCTCCAGAATTGAAAAAAGGTTGAGCAGCTGCTCAACCTTTGGGGCGGTGATGATAACGTGCAATAGCGGAATGCGGATTTTTCGCGCGGGGCTTTTCACTTAGAACTTCCGCAAGAATAATGCCCTCCCGCAATTGCTCTCTTGTTAAGTGGCGAAATGGGTTCGCCTTTTTATGTTGATTCCTTTGGAAAGGTTCTCTTTCTTGCCTTTGATAAGCTGTGAGAGATTCTCTCTCATAAGGAAAATTTACTTCTTTTGCATAAGGTTCATATTCTTCTCGTTCATAAGGTCTGTGAGATTCTTCATTCTCTGTTGTCAATTGACTTTGATCATAACCTGGATTAAGCTCGCCAGATTGACCTAAATTCGACTTGACTTCCTGAAACATTCGCCCCATTTTCAGAGACTGTCCCTCTGATGCCAACCGCTTTCTTCCTTTATCCACCAGCTTGCCAATGGCCCCCATAAGGCCGATCAGTACAACGATCCACCCTAATTCGTCCATAATTCTTTCCCCTTTCCAGCATTAACTTTCATCATCTTCCACATTGGAAGGATCAGCAATAGTTGAACGCATTTCCGTGTCCGCTTTGATATTATGATAATTCATATAATCCATCACACCCATATTACCGGACCGCAAGGCTTCGGCCATTGCCAACGGTACTTCAGCTTCCGCTTCAACAACTTTCGCATGCATTTCCTGCACTTTGGCTTTCATTTCCTGCTCCTGGGCAACAGCCATTGCACGTCGTTTCTCAGCTTGCGCCTGAGCGATGTTCTTATCTGCCTGCGCCTGATCTGTCTGCAATCCGGCGCCAATGTTTTTCCCGATGTCGATGTCCGCGATATCAATAGACAGAATTTCAAACGCCGTACCGGCATCAAGCCCTTTATCCAGCACGGTTTGAGAAATCAAATCGGGATCCTCCAGAACTTTTTTATGAGTGTTTGAACTCCCTATAGTGGATACAACACCTTCGCCGACACGGGCAAGCACAGTCTCTTCTCCCGCTCCACCAACAAGTCGATCAATGTTAGCTCGAACAGTCACTCTTGCCTTTGCCTTTACCTCAATGCCATCAGCGGCTACACCCGAAATAAACGGGGTTTCGATAACCTTCGGATTAACGCTCATTTGCACAGCTTGCAACACATTACGTCCGGCTAGATCGATAGCGGCCGCACGTGCGAAACTCAATTCAATATTGGCTCTATGAGCCGCAATCAAAGCATCTACAACGTGATCAACATCTCCACCGGCCAAATAATGGCTCTCCAGCTGATTCGTGTTCAGATCCAGCCCTGCCTTGACCGCTTTAATAAGCGGATTGATGACCTTCCGGGGCACAACGCGACGAAGGCGCATACCAACAAGTGTCAAAATCCGTACACGTACGCCCGCCGCCAATGCAGAAATCCACAACATGACAGGAACAAACGTAAATAAAATCGCAAGTACAATCACTACCAGTGCAACAATAATTAAAATCGCCAAAGTTCCGGCATCCAAGTTCATGTCCTTCCCCCTCTAAATCAATTTATTCTTTTCATGATTATATACGATTCAGAGGGAAAAGAGTTTCATGATTCAAAAAAACACGTCCCAAATTTAATTAGGACGTGTTTCAATTACATTTCTCTATAGTATTCATATCATCCTGAATCCAGGATGAAACATTCCATTATGAAAGCTGTTTCTGGACGAGTTTGTTGACCTGGCCGCCGTCGGCTTTTCCTCTCACCTTCGGCATAATCGCCGCCATGACCTTCCCCATATCTGCCTTTGAGGTAGCCCCTACCTCAGTAATCGTTTCCTGAACAAGACTTTCGAGTTCTTGATCGGAGATTGGTTCAGGCATGTAGGTTTCAATCACCGCGATTTCCGCGCTCTCACCGGCCGCAAGATCCTCGCGGCCGGCTTTCTCGTACTCTCGGAGGGAGTCCTTACGCTGCTTCAATTCACGGCCCAAAACCGTCAACTCTTCGTCGGCTGAAAGTTCTTTACCAAGCTTTATCTGTTCATTGTTTAATGATGATTTCATCATCCGAAGCGTGGCAAGCTTTTTCTTATCTTTGGCTCTCATTGCCTGTTTCATATCCTCGGTAAGACGGTTTGTCAGGCTCATATCCGTCACCCTTCCGGTTTTCTAGAACCTTTTTTTCTTCTTTCGTGCCGCCTCGGATTTCTTTTTCCGGCGAACGCTTGGTTTTTCATAATGTCTGCGCTTTTTCACTTCCCGCATCGTTCCGTCTTTTGAAACGGAACGCTTGAAACGGCGCAGTGCATCATCTATCGATTCATTTTTGCGAACTTTCGTATCAGCCATGAAATTTCCCTCCCTCCGAAAACATTAAGGCCGTCCGTATCAAATGCTGTTTCTTGCAGCACACGGACTGACCCACACTGTGTGGGCCTCAATGACTCAACTGTCATTATAATATACGTAAATAGGACGGTCAACTGGTTTGATGGCTAATTCGTCCATAACATGTCCAAGGGACACACTCAGAAAAATGGATAGATTCCTGCGGCAATCCCCTGTAATAAGGCAAATCAATCCAAGCATTTCTGCCTGTTTTGTTCGCTTCATGAATGATTCTCCGCCACAATCCGGGTTGATCGAAGCTGTTAGCTCCAAAATATTTCACATGAAGATAGGGGCTCCCTTTTTCATCTTTCAACAGAACGAAAAAGTCGTTGCCACGCTGCCAAAACGAACACTCCGAAAGATAATCCTCACTCCACAATGCTTCTTCATAGGGCAAAGAATAATAACATTCATATGGAAAAATGCGAAGCGGGTAACCCTTGAGAGCCACACTATTCAATAACTCAAGCTTCTTATCATTG
>DASTWO010000115.1:0-3554 GCA_035776675.1 Caryophanales bacterium | reverse complement strand
AATATTGCGGGATGAGAACTTTGCGGCAGGTCAATACACAACAAAATTTTTGCAGAGGTGATGAACAATGAACGAAATCAAAGCATCGATGGCAGGAACGGTTTTGAATGTACTTGTAGGAGCGGGAGACAAAGTTTCAGCGGGACAGGAGCTTGTCATGCTTGAGTCTATGAAAATGGAAATCCCCATTGAGAGCGAGGGAGACGGAGAGGTCGCCGAGGTTAAGGTCAATGACGGAGATTTTGTAAATGAAGGCGACGTTCTTGTTGTATTGAAGTAGTGGCCGATGTTAATGAATCACAAGTCATTACTCACTCTGAACGAGGATATATAAGGGTTTCGTTTCTGAGTGAGCGCTCAGTCTGAATCTCTGGAGGCATCCGAATTTGTTGAGCCAGGTGAGTTCGGATCAAGTGTGACAAAGATGGAGGAGGAAGATACATGGGGACTGATTTAGAGAAACAATTGCAGGAAGCAACTGAGAAGGTACATGGGGGCGGCGCGGAGAAATACCATGAGAAATTGAAACAGCAGAAGAAAATTTTTGTACGTGATCGCCTGGAATTATTATTTGATGATGGTTCCTACACTGTTGAGGATGGGCAATTTGCCAATTATGAAGCCGGCAACTTGCCGGCGGACGGTGTTGTAACCGCCATCGGCAAGGTCGGGGGCAGAACTGTTTGTGTCATGGCGAATGACTCAACTGTTAAAGCCGGCTCATGGGGGGCACGGACCGTTGAAAAAATAATCCGCATCCAGGAAACTGCGGAGCGTTTGAAAGTGCCGTTATTTTATCTTGTGGACTCTGCCGGTGCAAGGATTACCGATCAGATTGATATGTTTCCAAACAGGCGTGGCGCAGGGCGTATCTTTTATAACGAAGTGAAATTGTCCGGGATGATCCCGCAAGTTTGTGTTCTGTTCGGGCCGTCAGCCGCCGGCGGAGCTTATATTCCGGCTTTTTGCGACATTAACATTATGGTTGAAGGCAACGCTTCTATGTACCTTGGATCGCCTCGGATGGCTGAAAAGGTGATCGGTGAAAAGGTGACGCTTGAAGAAATGGGCGGTGCGAGAATGCACTGCACGAAAAGCGGTGTCGGTGATTATCTCGCAGCTGATGAAAAGGAAGCCATAGAAGCGGCAAAGCAGTATATCAGCTACTTTCCGGTGAACTACAAAGAGCGTCCGGAAAAATTGGAAGGGGTACAGCCGAAGGAGGGGCGTTCAGTTACGGAAATTGTTCCTGAAAATCAGAATGCTCCGTTTGACATGAAAGAATTGATTCACGCCATTATCGATGAGGAAAGCTTTTTTGAAATGAAGAAACTGTTTGCTCCTGAACTCGTTACCGGCTTCGCACGAATCGACGGAAGAGCTGTCGGCATTATCGCCAACCAGCCGAAGGCAAAAGGCGGCGTGTTATTTGTTGATTCCGCCGATAAAGGCGCGAAGTTTATTCAACTGTGTGACGCGTTTTCCATCCCGCTCTTATTTTTATCCGATGTTCCCGGGTTCATGATCGGCACGAAAGTTGAGCAAGCGGGGATCATTCGCCATGGGGCAAAATTGGTTGCAGCGGTCAGTGAAGCAACAGTTCCGAAGATATCAGTGATTGTCCGCAAAGCCTATGGAGCCGGCTTATATGCGATGGCCGGACCGGCTTTTGAACCGGATTGCTGTATCGCATTGCCGACAGCGCAAATTGCGGTCATGGGACCGGAGGCTGCGGTGAATGCCGTTTATTCCAACAAGATCAACGAAATCGAGGATCCCAAGGAAAGAATGGCTTACGTAAAGGAGAAACAACAGGAATACAAGGAACATATCGATATTTATAAGCTGGCTTCCGAACAAATCGTAGATGATATTGTTGCCGGATCTGAGCTTCGTAACGTTCTGATCAATCGTTACAGCGTCTATGAGACGAAAGATAAAACGTTCAGCGAACGGAAACATCCGGTTTATCCGGTCTAAACATTTCGGGGATATTTGTGATCTTATTCAGCGAAAATCTCTGCTGAATAAAGTTAAAGCCTCCGGCGGATGTCACAGATTTTTTATGGTACTACCTACCCCACTCCCAAAAACTATAGCGTTTTCGGGGACCCCGGGAGAATACCTCGGATCGAAAATCTGGACGCAATTACGCCGAGGCTTAATTGATTGTGAATGGAGTGTCGCCAAATACTGGTAAGGCACTCCATTTTCCTTTACCATATATAGAGTAACTGGAAGGAAGCAGAACGGAGGATCAATGATGAACGTAGCAATTATCGGAGGCGGGTCTATCGGCTTGCTGTTCACGTATTATTTTACAAAGAAAGTAGAAAATACGGTCCTGTACGTGCGTCGGGAAGATCAAGCAGAGCTGTTGAACCGGTCAGGATTGAAATTATATAGGGAAGGTACACTTCGTGAGGTGAAAGTGAAGACTAAGGTGTTGCAAGAAGAAGAAAAGATCAAGGCTGATCTTGTAGTGATTGCAGTCAAGCAGTATGATTTGGCAGAATTAGCTGAGACCGTGAAGACCCGGATTTCCGAACAAGCCCAATTATTGTTTGTCCAGAATGGAATGGGCCATGTTTCAATTATGAAGACCTTGCCTCAGGATCACATATATGTGGGAGTGGTTGACCACGGTGCTTTGAAGATTGCAGAGCATAAGGTGGAACATTCTGGAGAAGGGACTGTTAAATTGGCTGCTTTCCGGGGCGATTCAGATGCAGCAGCGCCTATCTTTGATCAATTGGCTGAATCACGTTTTCCGATTGAGGTGCAGGAAGACTGGTATCAATTGTTGGCGGAAAAATTGTTGGTTAATGCCGTGATTAATCCGCTTACTGCTCTTTATCATGTAGAAAACGGAAGGTTATTAACGAACGATTATTTCCATCAAAATATGAAAAATCTGTTTGATGAAGCTTTTCATGTTCTTTGCCTGGAGGATAAAGAGAAGAGTTGGAACAATGTGAAAGATGTATGCAATCAAACTGCACGAAATCGTTCTTCTATGCTCCGTGATATCGAGACCGGGCGCCAAACGGAGATAGACGCAATCAGCGGCTATTTGTTGGAGAGAGCCGACAGGAAAGCCTGCTCCGTGCCGCTCACAAAGTTTGTATATAACGGTATTATAGGACTTACTGTCAACCCGGGATAAGGTTCATCTGCTGTTTATTTTTGTGACCTTTGCTTTTAATTCATAGAAACGAGATATGTATTGTAGGATATAGGCACTTTTTTTGGGGCGGCTCACGAACTTTGCTATACTCAGGTAGGTTCCAAACAAAGGATTTGAAAGGACGAATGGTCATGAATATCAGGGAATTGACTTTGCCGCAAAAGAATCAATTGGCTTCGAGGTATATAGACGGTGAAGAACGGGTCCTTTCTTTTTTTGATTATGCTTATACGAATCAAGACGACTATAGCAGGCGGGCAAGAGAATTGAAAAAAAGAACTTTTCCGCGAGAGGAACTGGCTGAAATCTTACATGGCTATAACAGTCGGTTTTCCCCGAGTGAAGCCGTTCTTGATAATATAGAAAA
>DASTWO010000114.1:0-19061 GCA_035776675.1 Caryophanales bacterium | reverse complement strand
GGCGTCTGAAGTCAATGGATTGACAATGAATGCGGTTCCATCAAATAATAAAAGAAAGGGAGGATTAGCCAATGAAGGACGAAATGATGGTAATCCGTCTCAGCTCGACAATTGGCGGTGACTGATGCGGGGGTGTAACTGATGACGGGTTCATCAGCATGAGTGACACGTTCTCCGAAGTTCGTGTGGAAATGGAACAAATTGGCGCGGTTTATCGTGAAATTGAAGACGTTTACGGGGATGATGTTTCGGTTATTTATCTGGATCCTCGGAATCATTTTTCCATTGCGGCATATTTGCTAAAGCAGTGGAAGACAGGGTCTATCGGAGTCCAAGAATTTTGCCGGTCTTTGTTCTGCGGAATCAGGCGGGGTTCGTTTTTTTACAATGGTCGTTGGATTAATCGCGATCAGACATTAAATAAGGAAAAGATCCTGACCAGGGTCCAAGCGATTCGTGAGAAAGGAAAGATGTGATATGGCTCCTTCCGGGAAATTTTCATTGAAAAAGTTATTGGATTTCTATGATCAGGTGATCAGCCTTGAACATCAGGCTGAAGTCAAGCGGGAAATTCGCGACGAAGATGACTTGTTTTTGTTGCTTTGTTTTTCAGAAATGCTGGGGATCCCCAATCCGGTGTCGTACTACACTTTGGAGTTGTATCCAATGATCGTGGAGCGTTTCCATGAATGGCATAAACGGATGGGCATGGAGAAATCGCCGCTTGAAGGCATTCGCTGTTGTTAAACTCTATGAACCGGCAGTGAGCCGGTTTTGTTGTCCCGATTTACGCTAATTAGTTGGATTCGAAAGGTGATTCTTATGAGCGCCATTACTGATAAAAAAGTGATCTTCTTCGGCGGGAAAGGAGGCGTTGGTAAATCCACGTCATCGGCGGCCTTTGCGTTAGCCTGTGCAAAACAAAGTCGGGAAACTTTGCTTGTTTCCACGGACCCCGCCCATAACACAGGTGATATTTTCGACCGTGAAATCGGCGGGAAAATCAAGAAGGTCAGCGAACATCTATCAGCGTATGAGGTGGATTCCGAGAAGGAATCGAAGCATTACATCTCATCCGTGAAGGATAATCTGAAAGATTTGGTCAAGCCGAAAATGAAGGAAGAAGTGTACAGGCAAATTGATATGGCCAGTTCTGCTCCCGGTGCGGATGAGGCGGCAATGTTCGACCGGATCGTTTCTTTGATTCTCGATGAACGCGAGAAATACGATACGATTGTGTTCGATACAGCTCCAACCGGCCATACTATCAGGCTGTTGACCTTGCCGGAATTGATGGGCGTATGGATTGAAGGGATGCTGGAGCGCCGTGAGAAATTTCAAAAGGACTACTCTCAGTGGCTCGGTTCGGGAGAAGCTATGGATGATCCGATTTACGATATTCTGAACCGGCGGAAACAGCGATTTGCGGCCGTTAGAGAAATTTTACTTGATTCCAGGCAAACCGGATTTGTGTTTGTTCTGAATCCCGAGCGTCTTCCTATTCTTGAGACAAAGAAAGCGATCCATCAATTGTCCCATCACGAATTGGCGGTCGAAACACTAGTGATTAACAAGGTGTTGCCTGAGGAAGTCGATGGAACCTTCTTCCGAAAGCGGAAAGAGCGGGAGAAAGAATATCTCGCCATGATCGATGAGACCTTTCCTGAAAAGGAGAAAATCCGGATTCCATTGCTTGAAGAGGACATTAACGACTTTGCGGCACTTGAACAGGTCGCCGGGTATCTTAATAGGGTGAAAGTTTAATGGAAGGAGAAGCGGATCATGAATATAGTGATTCTTGGTGCCGGTGCGGTTGGCGGTTATCTTGGAGGAAGATTGGCGGAGGCCGGAGTACCGGTGTCATTTCTTGTCCGTGAAAGGCGGGCTGATCAATTAAGTGAAAAGGGAATTCGGATCAAAAGTGTGCATGGGGATTTCTCGGCTGAATCAGTAGATTTATATACAGATGCTGAACAGATTCCTGAATGTGATGTTGTTATTGTTACTGTCAAAGGCTATCAGGTTGAAGGAGCCATGCCGCAATTGCGAACACTTGTCGCGAAAGGGGCGAAGATCTTACCGTTTCTGAACGGAATGGAACATTTTCGGTTCATGGAGGAATCATTCGGAGAAGAAAACGTCCTTGGCGGGTTGGCATTCATTATCAGCACGCTCGATGAGAATGGCGGTATTGTGCAAACAAGCGAACAGCATGATTTCGTTTTCGGCGCTTTACGCGAGTCTCAGAAGGCGTTTTGTAACAGATTGGAAACAACGTTAAGCGGTGCTAATGTCAATGTAAAGAACAGTGATCACATTCTACGTGACCTGTGGCAGAAATATACCTTTATTACGGCTTTTTCGGGAATCACGACGGCCAGTCGCCTGCCGATAGGAAAAGTCCGTGAAAATCAGGAAACGTTAAAACTCTTTCAAACGATGATTGAGGAAATGCAGGCATTGGCTACCGTAAATAAAATAGACCTCGGTGAAAGGCTTGTGGACGCTGTAACCGAACAGGTTCGCGGGCTTCCGGAAGAAGGAACTTCTTCCATGCACCAGGATCTTCGCAAAGGGATGCCAATTGAGGTGGAAAGTTTACACGGAGGGGCCTTGAGGATAGCGAAGGAAAAAGGAGTGAAGTTGCCGACTATTCAAACCATATATGCGCTTTTAAAGCCTTATGAGCAAGGAGATAAGTGACTTTCCGCCAGGAGGTAGTGGTGAATAAAGGGATCGAGCGTGTGACACTCTAACAAACATAGATTTACATAAACAGGAGTGTGATCTAATGCTCGATTTTTTACCACAACTGCCTTATACATTGAAGTTTGTCTTAATTCTCACTGCGGGCGTAGTTCTATTGAGAGTGGCAGGAAAGCGCTCCATCGCTCAACTGAGTGTTCCGGAAGCTGTTTTAATGATTGCCATTGGGACAATCCTCGTACAACCGGTTGCCGAGAAAAGTGAATGGATGGCGGTTTACGGAGGCATTCTTCTCGTTGCTGGGATGATTTTGGTCTCCTTTTTGCAGATCTGGATGCCGTGGACGCGGAAATGGCTTTTCGGGGTTCCATCGGCAGTTATCAAGGATGGTCAAGTCGATGTGGATGAACTCAAACGGACACGGATGACCCAGGATCAATTGGAAATGAGATTACGGCAGTTACAGGTCGGAAACATACTTGATGTGAAAAGTGCCGTTCTCGAACCGAGCGGCCAACTATCGATTGTGCTGACCGAAAATAAAAAGACCGCTGAAAAAGGGGATATTCAAAAAGTCATAGACGAGCTTCAGCAGCTGAAAATGCAAATAGCGCAATCGTCGCACCAAGTACCCGGGGCGACCGCCTCGACCGATATTACCGCTTATAATTCCGATAGCCTGTTTCAGGAAGCTGAACAAGAAGATCAAGAGGACACCAACCTAAAGATGTAGGGCGGTGTCCCTTTTTGTGTCAACTGCCCTTGTCCGCTCATACCCTGATGATAGAGAGGGTGAACGAAATGAATTTCTACCGGCGGGGGCAAACCGCCTTTTTGGATGAAGTACGATGGAAACGCGGCAATGCGTCCTTGATCGAATCCTTTCGAAATACAATGGAAGCCGACCGCAAACAAGCTGTAAAGCATTTGAATGATGACAATCTTTGTTTTCCATCGCTTTATGTGTTACGTGAGGAAATCTCAAGGTCGGGCCTTTCAGAGGAATTATCTGAACGATATAGGGTAGCCACTGAACTGCTGATGATGCGCAGTGACCAGTCTGACATTCAAAACGATATTCAGAAGGTCCATCCCACATTGAAATGGATGATCAAAACCGGCGGGGAAGAAAACATCGACAATGCTTATCTGAAGAAACTGGACAAAGCAGCCGGGTTAATGACAACAGTTTATCGCGACCGTTCGATTTTACCGGGAATTGCCGACATGATCTTCTTTCGCTGCCGGAATGAGCTGCCTTATCATGATTTGGTTTGGGCTTTTCTGGAGATTCGTGAGCCTTATAGTTTGGCGTTGATTGCCGATCGCTTAAGGTCATCGAATGCTAACGAAGCCGAATGTGCCAGGCGGTTGCTGACTTTTATCCCCGGAATTGAACGGACGGAAACGGGGCAGGGGGAACGGCAATTTCGGAAGTTTTGCGAATGGCTGGAGGAGAACGGGCCCTATTTGAAATATAAGGGAGAAACGTTTGATACCACACACCACCCGACCCCGTACACACCGGTTTGGAGGACCAAATATTTGGGGGCTTTTGTTGCACCAAATAACGGAGGCTTGCTTGTTTCGTTGACAAAAAAAGAAAAGCGACTGTTGCGACGATTCGATGATTTGTTGGAGGATGAGCAACGGTTGTTGGCGGCATATTCAGCGCGGAAACGCAGGTTGAATCACGGCGAGTGGTTGCAATGGACCAATCTCTCGATTAAAAAGCAGTTGAAGGAAGCGGAAGGGGAGAACGGTCATGATTGAGATTTCAGGTGCGAGTGTGGGGCTTGGGGCGATTGATGAAAAATGGCTGGCAAATCCGGTTACCCGAGAAATGGTCAATACAATGCGGCGAAGTCGAAATGTCTATCAATTCCCATCTGCCGAACAGTTGTCATTTCGGCTGGAAATGGGGGCGAATACAGTTGAGGCCGCTTATGCCTTGAGCCAAAGCGGGGTGAGTTTCGCGACATTTTATGATTCGAGGTGTAACGAACGGTTCTGGAACTTGACACCCAAAGGCGGGTTTCGGCTGAAGAACGGTGTAGAACCGGCTGTGGCATTGAATGATATCTTTCGAAATGGCAGGATGTATGCATTTGAATGTGCGACCGCCATGGTAATTGTCCTGTATAAGGCCACACTGGATTCAATCGGTGAAGTCTCTTTCAATCGTCTTTTCTCAAACATTTTTCTATGGGACTGGGAATTTGATGAGGACCTTGGGATCAGTTGGGAAGTGCCGGCCGACTATTTCCCTGGTGATGTCCGGTATTTCAAGAATCCTGATGTGAATCCGCTTCACATGGAATGGCAGGGTGAAAATGTCATAGATATGGGCAATGGTCTGTATTTCGGTCACGGAATCGGGATTAGACCGGCAGAAGCCATTCTTGCAGGGTTGAATGAAAGACGGAAACCTGGAGCCGATGATACTGCATTTCTAATGGATGAAGCCGGACGTCCCGCTTTCCGGCATTTGGCGCAGTTTTCCAGTCGAGCAGAAGCCAATCGACCAGCAACAGACGCAGTCAGGAACCGTTATGTAACAGTTACGTTTGGGGATTCCGTTCAGGTGTTTTAAAAGGGAGATAGAGAAGACAGGTCCTGTTTCAAACCATCTGTTTATCATACTGATGAGGGAAAACAGGACTATTGGCTTTTTGTTTTTGCTTAATATTGAAAAAATGGTTGACAACTGTTTTATTATTGTTACAATCAGGTTACATCATGGTAATTTTGGAGGTTACTATGGATGAAATTGGTTTAAAAATTAAACGGCTCCGCATACATAATGGCCTCTCCCAGAAAGAATTATTGGAAGGGAAATTTTCTACCACTTATTTAAGCAGAGTGGAAAATTTAGAACTGCAACCTTCTGATAAATTTCTTGAATTCATCGTGGATAAATTTGCAATAAAGAAGAAGACATTAAGGTCACAGGAATCTAGGTCTGAACAAGAAGAAAAATTAGCGAGCATTTATAGAATTTTCAAGGACAAAGGAACAATTTCCGAAGAGGACTTCTTGTATTTGATTATCCACCAATCCCAATCTTATTCCTCGAAGACATACTTACAAATGTATAGTGTGTTTATTCGTTATTATTTGAACAAGAATGACTTAACTGAGGCAAAAAAAGCGATACACAAATCCGCTTCCTTTGGTTATGACAATAATTCAGTTCAGGATCTTGAATTTGAACAAGCATACGGGTACTATTTGATTTCCTGCGGCAATTATTATTATGAAATTCAAAATTTCATTAAAGCCGATGAATGCTACACACGAGCAGAGGAATTAAACCTAGGAATAACAGAGCATGGAAGACTACTCTTCAATATGAGTCTTATTAAAGAAAGAATTATTCCAGAAAATCTGCGTGTAAGTCTTTACTATTCCGATAAGGCCTATAAAGTTTTTGTAGAACAAAAATTAGAATATGAACAAAATCTTACTTTTATTATTCAGGCAGTGCAAAATTATGGTATAGGGAATTTTGAAAAGGCTGAAACGTTGTTAAATAAGGCATACAAATATATGGAAGCCACAACCAACACAAAAATGTTGGCGAAAATTGAGTATAATAAAGGGAATCTGAAACAATTGCAAGGGAATTATAGAAAAGCGCTGGAACACTACTATCGGGAAATGGAATACTTACATCAAATAGATTCGGAAAAAAGTTGGTATTATGTTTATCGAAATCTTTCCAAGGTTTTTTTGGAACTTAATGAGTTAGCAGATGCAGGGTTTTATATGAATAAAGCTTTTGAAACGATAAATAAAGATACCCAACCTTATTTTTATAATGAAATACTAAGTATTAAGGGTGAATTTCTTCTGAGAAAAGGGGAAGACAAGCAATACGAATGCTTGACTGAGAAGATTATTTCTGATTGCCTGAATCGGAATTTCAATGGCTTGGCTAAGAAATTAAGTAAAGAATTGGGTTCCCATTTCTACAAGAAGAACAAGAATAGAAAATCAGCAAAATATTTGATGCTGGCTTTGAATTTGGAAAGCAACATGAAAGGAGAAGTAGAATCAGTATGAAGAAAATCATTTTAATCATGCTTGCGTTGGCAATTGTCTTAAGTGTCGGAAGTATTACTGGTTATGCAGATGAAAATGAACCAGGGCCATTATCTCCACCAATTACCGACACGAATGATTAATCCGGCTTTGCCGGATATTTTTTTACCTCTCTTGTAAAATATGAGTCTATTTTTAGTTACTTATTGATCGAATTCCATTCAGAATTTACTTCTTCCAATTTACATAGGAAAAGAAGTAAACTTAGGCTGTGATCACACAAAATTCAACATTTTCTGCGTAGGAAATGTGAGGAGGTAAAAAGATTGAGTAGACTTAATAAGTTGATTGGAGCTGTCGTTGTAGGTGCCAGCGTTTTTGTCTTTGGTGGTTTAGGGAGTAGTACCGTTGCAAGTGCCGCAGAGACCGATGCTTTGCTTGGGTATCCTACTTACGCCTCTATCACATCCGGGGATGACACCATTTATGGTAATCCAGCGACTGACTTCTGGTCTTTGTCTTGGGGTGGTGGCAATGGAACCTATTATGTAGACTTTGATGACGGCAATGGAGGTGGTTATTACAATCCCAGTGCTAATTTTACCACGTATGATGACACTACCACTTATAACATGGGAAGCCGCACCCAAAAAACGTGGTATCAGGATTTGTATATTTCCTCAACTGGTGGGGGAAGCGACCAAGATGGGGCATATATAACACAAAAACTTCGCTAATCATTCAAAAAGAGAGGGGCATCCCTCCCTTTTACCTGTTAGGTAAATTAGTTTATGGCGGTGAGTGCATGATTACCCTTATTTACAGATCACTAAAAAATAGAAAGGTATTTTCTTTACTATTTATTTTAGCTGTTGTTGTAGTATTTCTTATACTACCCTTTTCATTGACTGTACTTAAACAAAACTTTGCACAGGTTCAAGCAAATATCACACAACATGCACGTGGAAGCTATGACATTCTTGTTCGCTCTCAAGGGGCAAGAAATAATGTGGAAAAAAGCTTGGGAGTCGTTGAGGACAATTATCTAAGTGTCGGTTCGGGTGGTATTTCAATCGATGAATGGAAGGATGTGCAAAACTTAGAGGATGTTTCGGTTGCTGCTCCGGTAGCGGCCATTGGTTATTTTACCGGATGGTCCAAGTCCTTTGCAATGCCCATGCCTGTTGAGTCAATCAGGTCAAAAGCTCAATTTTATACTTCAAATGGCATAGATAATTACCCCATAGGATTACCCAAAATCGAAATCATGTTAAAAAAAGAAACAAAAGGGAAGAATGCTTCACGGTTTAGCCGATTGTTCAGCAAGAATAAGAGAAACGGCAGCTCCAGGGGCCCTCCTATGTACAATTTACCTCAAACCTACCATTTGCTCGTTGGTATTGATCCTGACAGCGAGGAAAAGTTAACGGGAATCTCCTTCAAAGGGTTTAAAGAAGATTTATCACTAAGAAAAGAACGTATGTACAACCGTAATTTTTCGGGTGCACCAATTGTAAAAATATTAAAGTTAAAAGAACCAAATGTCCCTATTCGGGTAGAAGCCGAGCGATTCTTCCTGGGTATCGATGCGCAAGAGACTGTAGCTTTAACGGAAAAATTCGGATTAGAAAATTTTGATCCTTTGTTTAAGGCAATGGAAAAAGATCGGAAGGGCTATTATCGGATGTTTGATTATTTAAAGGATTATCCAGCGCAACGTTCGAATGTCTTTCAATTAGATTTCTCCAAAGAGTTGGATCCGTTTAAGTCTATTCGTCTTAGAGTGAACAAAGAAGGGGAAATTGTAAAAAACAAAAAATATGGGAGCTATTATCATTATGGGAAGACTACCATTTATTACACGGCCTCGGATATAAAGTATCGGATCAACACAAATAATCATGTTCTTTCTGTTAATCAATTCGGAAAGAATAAAGGTGTGCCAGTTTATCGATCAATAAAGAAAAAAGGAAAACATTTTGCGCTTTATCAGGGTTCTCCTCCTTTCTTTTTAGCTCCGGTGGGCGCCTATGAAATTGGAAAGAAAGAAGAGAAACTATCAGCCAGCCCATTGGGAATTTATAGTTTAACGCCGACAGTGTTAGCCTCGACAGGTGAAGAGTTGCATGCAACGATATACCCTGGGAGTTTTGTTTCAGCACCTGCTCATGGCGTGACCACGATTAAATCGGCAAAGATTATTAAAGGGGCTGAGCCGATTGATGCCATTCGGGTTCGTGTGGCCGGAATAGATGGATACACAGAGGCGGCAGCCGAGAAAATCAAAGATGTGGCGAGAAAGATTGCGAAGATGGGATTTGAAGTAGATGTCGTCGCAGGTGCGTCTCATCAACAAATGAAGGTGAAGGTGGATGGAATCGGAACCGTGCTAGAGCCGTGGACGACATTGGGTGCTGCGGCGACTATCGTGACAGGATGGAACGGGACCACCGTGATTCTAGCAGTCTCGTTTACTGTTGTGGCATTGATTTATTTGCTGGGACGGATGTTATTTGCAAAAGTCGAACGACAGGAAGAGGTCGCGTTGCTTTCTCAACTAGGTTGGGAGCGTAAGCATATCGCCCGAAAAATGAGAGCGGAATCCACGTTGTTGACAGTGGTGGCTTTGGCTGTTGCGATGGGTGCTGCTTTACTCTTACAAGAAAGCATTGATATTCCCTCTTATGTGTACTGGATTCAATTGGTACTGTTTGTTTTATTAATTGGCTTTTTCACAGCTGCTATGCGCGGGAGTACCGTTAAAGAAACCTCCAATTCGGCGATTTCCACTACGCAACCGGGACGTTTCATACGAAAGAATCTCCGATTTTATCGAAGTTATATTCAACTGCCTTTCATCCAGCTTGTCATGGTCAGTTGTCTGTCAACATTCGTTTACCTGGCCTTACGTGCAACAGTCGAACAAACTGATCTTACGGTCCTTGGACAGTATGTCAGTCTGCAGGCGGGGTCGTTTTACAAATGGATCATTGCAGGAGCCTATATATTGGCATTGTTCACCGTTGCGGAAGCCTTGGCTAGTCTGCTTCAGGTGCGTCATCGGGAAGTGCGGATTTTTCAATCCATTGGTTGGGATTTTCGGCATATTTATCTACTTTTGTTCTCGGAAATTGCCCTATGGACTGGAATCGCGACGGGATTCGGCGCCGTTTTGAGTTTTGTCGGCTTTGTTTTCCTTTATGGTTTTGCATTATTGAGTTTTTGGGTCATTCCTTTATCTTTTGCGGCACTTTACGCGGCTGTGTTGATTGTCGCTTCATTATTGCTCTGGTTCAAGTTAAGGAAAAATATCGGAACAGGGAGGTAGAATGATGTCTATAATATTGAAGGACGTTACCAAATCATACGGACCAGTGGAACATCCGATTTATGCATTGAATCACGTTAATTTGGGGATCCGACGAGGGGAATGGGTTTCGATCCTCGGTCCTTCTGGTTCCGGTAAGACAACACTGTTGAACTGTGTAGGTGGTATGGATCGACCCGATGAAGGTACGATTGAGAACAGTGGGCAGGGTTTGTCCGCCTTGTCGGCGAAAGAGATGCAGGTCTATCGGAGAAAAACCATCGGCTATATTTTTCAGGATTTCCGATTGCTGGATCAGTATACCGTGTTGGATAATGTGATGTTGCCGCAAATTCCGTATAAGCCTTTGGAGGAAGTCAAGGAGAAGGCTGTGTCTGTTTTGGAAGAATTTGAAATGGATCATCGTATGAAACATTTGCCCGGCCAGCTTTCCGGTGGTGAAAAACAACGGACGGCTATTGCGCGAGCGCTCCTGAATGAACCTACTTTGTTGCTTTGCGATGAACCGACGGGCAATCTGGACAAAGAAAACCGCGATCGGATTCTTGGTGTTTTGAAACGGTTGCAAGGAGACGGACGCACAATTTTGTTGGTTACACATGACCCGGAAGTAGCTGAAGTAGGTGATCGTGAATGTTTCTTGCGTGATGGCGTGTTGGAAGAGATTGTGCATACCTAATTTGGATTCTGATGAATGATCCCTCTCCTTGCCTTTTCTATGATTAAGTAATATTGTCGATTCGTAAAAAACAGACCATTGACGGGCACAAGGGGAGCTCGTCTTTTTGTTTTGGATTAAATTGGTCACGAATGGCTGAAACGGTGGAAAGGATTCGATATAATTGAGGAAAGGAATATGCTTGGAAGGAGATGATGACGGTGAAATGGACAGTGATCGGTTATTGGGGTGGTTATCCGGGTGTGAAAGAGGCGAGCTCCGGGTATTTACTGGAACATGACGGCTTTCGGTTGCTTGTGGATTGTGGAAGCGGGGTTTTGGCTCAGCTTCAGGCTTTTGCCAAGGTGGGCGATCTTGATGCGGTGATTTTATCGCATTATCATCATGATCATGTGGCGGATATCGGACCGTTGCAGTTTGCGCGTTTGGTCGAATCGATGACTCATGGCCAATTACCCGAGCTTCCGATTTATGGGCACACATTAGATTCAGACGGTTTTTCCCGGTTGGATCACAAAGGGTATACGAAAGGACAAGCCTATGATCCGGGGCAAACCCTGCGAATTGGTCCCTTCTCGATCTCTTTTATGAAGACGAAACATCCCGTTCCCTGTTTCGCGATGCGGATACAGGCTGGTGGTCGTTCAGTGGTTTATACGGCGGATTCCAGCTATTTGCCGGGATTTATTGATTTTGCTAAAGATGCGGATTTGCTCGTGTGTGAATGTAACTTTTACTCGGATCAGAACGCCGCGAAGGCGGGCCATATGAACAGCCTTGATGCTGCGACGATAGCCCGAGAAGCTGGCGTCGGCCAAATGTTGTTGACGCATCTGCCGCATTTCGGGAATCACGAAGATCTTGTGGCTCAGGCCAGTGAAGTGTTTGACGGGAAGGTTGAATTAGCACGAATCGGTTGGCAGTGGCCGAAGGATTGATCCGTCTTTACGATCATTTGCCCGTCCATCCTTAATCCTCTACAATTAAGTCGAATGCAAAGGAGGTTGGCGGAATGTTATACGTCAATAATGACAATATTCTTGACCCGGCGGTAAACCTGGGAATTGAGGAATACATATTGAAACATCTGGATCCGAACGAAACTTATTTGTTTTTCTACAGCATGGAACCCTCGATTATCATCGGCAAAAACCAGAATACGCTTGAGGAAATCAATACGGAATACGTTCGTGAAAATGCGGTGAATGTGGTACGGCGTTTGTCCGGAGGCGGAGCTGTGTACAATGACGAGGGCGATCTCAGCTTCAGCTTCATCACGAAAGACGACGGGGAGAGTTTCCATAATTACGAGAAATTCACAGAGCCGGTGATTCGCGCGTTGCGGAAATTGGGCGTGAATGCTGAGTTAAGCGGACGGAATGATATTGAGGTCGATGGCAAGAAAGTGTCCGGCAATGCCCAGTTTTCGACAAAGGGGAGAATGTTCAGCCACGGGACGTTGATGTTCGACGTGAATCTGGACAATGTCGAGGCGGCGCTGAATCCGAATCCGGAAAAGATAAAATCAAAAGGCGTGAAATCTGTGCGAAGCCGGGTGACCAACATTCGAGAGCATCTTGCTGCGGACAAGGATATCCGAGAGTTTAAGAAGACTTTGTTGAAATTCATTTTCGAAGTGGACGATGTGGCGGATGTCCCGGAATATAAATTGACCGATGATGATTGGCATGAAATTCATGAAATCATCGCGTCGCGTTATAAGAATTGGGACTGGAACTTCAGTAAGTCGCCAAAGTTCAATGTGAAGCACTCGCAGCGGTTTTCCGCCGGAACGATCGATGTTCGCCTTCAGGTCAACAAAGGGGTCATTGAAGAGGCGACGATTTTCGGCGACTTTTTCGGGGTTGGCAATGTAGATGATGTTGCACAACATTTAGTTGGTACTCGCTATGAACACAAGGCTTTGGAAGAAGCTCTCGCGGATATCGACACTGGGCATTATTTCGGCAAAATCTCGAAAGATGAATTTTTGAAGCTGTTGTATTAGGCTTTTGGCCAAGCGCAACATGATAAATGAATGAAGTGTGATGTTGGAACAAACTCAGAGAGACCTTCTCTGAGTTTTTCTACTTGTTACGGGTAAAGGATCATCTCGGAAAATGCATGTTAACGAGGAAAGCTTATTCATCTTTGAACGTTATCATGAATATTCATTTAAAGAGATTGATCAACTAGTCTACTTATATCAAGGAGGGGATTGTTTGGATCCATCAGTAGCAAGCGCTGGGCCGTATATATTGATTCTATTGTTGGTTAGTATTATAGTTATTGTTCTTTTGACAACGAAGTTGAAATTGCATCCATTCCTATCCATTATTATCGCAGCTTACTTATTCGGTCTTGGCGCCAATTTGATCGGTCAAGTCATGTTTGGGAAATCGCTTATTGAGAGCATTTCCAAAACCATGGCCAGTGGGTTTGGAGGCATTCTTGGCGAGATCGGGCTAGTGATTATATTCGGCACGATTATAGGGAAAATACTGGAGAAGACGGGTGCAGCTGTGACAATGGCTGAGACTGTTTTGAAATGGATTGGTGACCGACACCCGGCATTGGGGATGTCCGTCATCGGTTGGGTCGTTTCCATTCCTGTTTTTTGTGATTCAGGTTATGTTGTCTTGTCCTCACTTAATAAATCAGTAGCCAAAAAAGCGAATGTGAATGTAGTAGTCACAAGTGTGGCATTGGCGACGGGCCTGTATGCTTCGCATACATTTGTTCCGCCTACGCCTGGGCCGATTGCCGCTGCAGGGAATTTAGGAATCGGAGCAAACGGTTTAATCTGGGTTATTTTATTCGGTGCCTTTGTTTCGCTCTTTACGATGTTCGCGGGTTACATTTGGGCAACCAGGTTTTCGAAAGATTTACCTTCTGATCTTCCCGGCCTGAAGGAAACCTTTGAGGAATACAAAGCGAGTTTTGGAAGAATCCCGACGGCTTTCCAGGCATTTGCGCCGATTCTCATTCCAATCATTTTGATGGCGCTTGGTTCAATTGCAAACTTTCCCGTTGGGACGTTGCCTGACGGATCAAAAGAAACATTCATGTCGGGGTCGGTGTATACGGTTGTCAATTTTATAGGGAAACCGGTCACAGCCCTCTTTATTGGTGTGATTTTCGCGTTTCTGTTATTGGCGAAGAATCGCGGTGAAGAAGCGTTAACAAATTGGGTCGGAGACGGCATGAAGGATGCGGCGATTATCATTATGATTACCGGTGCCGGTGGGGCTTTTGGCACAATGATCGCGGCAACACCGATCGCTGATTATATTAAGACGTTGCTTGGAGGAGACTCGATTTTTGTAGGAGCAGGAGCCCTGTTTATTCTGTTTTTTATTGCGGCATTGTTGAAAACCGCCCAGGGAAGCTCGACCACTGCGTTGGTTGTTACATCAACAATAGCAATGCCGTTGATGTCCATTCTCGGGTTGGATGTCATGATGGGCAACATTCCAATTGGCCAGGTGCTGGCGGTAATGGCGATTGGATCCGGCGCTATGGTGGTCAGTCATGTCAATGATTCTTATTTCTGGGTCGTTTCACAGTTCTCAGGAATGAGTGTTACGACTGCCTATCGCGCTCAAACAATGGCGACACTGGTACAAGGGATTACCGGTATTGTTGTGACCTTCTTGCTTGGATTGCTTTTATTATAAAAGAGTGTAAACATTTCAATTTGGCAGATGGTTTCTCACGTAATATTATTCAATATCATTCATACGATACGGATCCACAATGATTTGTGGGTCTGCTTTTTTCTTGAAAAATGATCGGAAATCTATTTAACTGGTTCTATGGAGGGGAACGTAATGGACATTCTTGTTGCACCGGATTCATTTAAAGGAAGTATGACGGCCAGGCAGGTAGCTGAAGCCATGAAAAAGGGGATTTTGAAAGCCCAACCGGATGCCGGGGTAAGATTGGTACCCATGGCTGATGGGGGAGAAGGGACGATGACGAGTTTGGTCGAAGCCACCGATGGTTCAATATGTGAAGTCGAGGTGGAAGATCCGTTAGGACGGAATATAGGGGCGGAATATGGCGTTACTGGAGATGGCCGAACCGCCGTGATTGAATTGGCGTCAGCTTCCGGGCTCGATAAATTGGAAGAGATGGAACTCGATCCGCGAACAGCTTCCACATACGGAACGGGACAGCTGATTTTTCATGCTCTGGAACGGGGGTTGCGTCATTTTATTATTTGTCTTGGAGGCAGCGCAACAAACGATGGCGGCAGTGGTATTTTACAGGCGCTTGGTTTTCGATTTCTGGATGCGGAAGGCCGTGAATTAGAGCCTGGTGGACTATCATTGCAAAATTTACATACAATCGATACCGATAAAGTGGATCCGCGAGTCCGAGATGCTTCATTCCAAGTTGCTTGCGATGTGACCAATCCATTGATTGGGCAACAGGGGGCTTCCGTTGTCTTCGGCCCGCAAAAGGGCGCCAACCCGGAAACGGTCCGGCAATTGGACGAGGCATTGTTGGTTTATGCCGATTGTATCAAGAGGGAAACCGGCCATTCAGTTCATCATTATCCCGGTGCCGGAGCAGCAGGTGGAACCGCGGCTGGTCTGTTCGCATTGTTAAACGCTGAGTTGCAACCGGGCATTCGACTTGTGATGGATGCGGTTCATTTTGAAGAGATTCTTCGCAATGGCCGAATTGATCTCTTGCTGACAGGCGAAGGGAAGATTGACGGTCAGACCGCTTCTGGCAAAGTCGTGGCCGGATTAGCGGAGGTTGCCAGAACACACGGGATTCCTGTGGTGGCGCTCGGTGGCACGGTAGAAGGTGATCTTGAGCTTTTGTATGAAAAGGGACTGACTGCCGCTTTCAGTATTACAGACGGGCCGATGTCCTTGGATGAGGCTATGAAGAATGGCGAACGTTTAATAAAAGGTCTGGCTGAACAGGTTTTAAGATTATACAGGATATAAATGCCCAACTACTTGTTTACGATACTTGTATTGGCTTGCAGGATAGCTTCAGTGGTTTTCCAAAGCCTTGGCAGGAACTGAAAGACCTTCTCGGCGCGACAGGTAAGATCCTCGGTAGAATTTATGCCAAGGTCGGCGACCATTTCGTTGAAAGCGGGAATGTGTTCATTTTGAAGATCTTGTGATGCATCTGCATCCAGGATCTTGTGGCAGCGCGCAAAGGTTGCGACGATCCAGAAGACCGCCTCACGATGGTTACCGGATCGGATGAGTTCTCGGCTTCCGTCGATTGCAACCGGGCGGGTTATGGTTGTAATGTCGGTACTGAAGAAGAATGGTGTTTCGGCAACATCCGCTGCCACATCGAATGTTCGAGCCAGTGATTCGAGATGGTGTTCGACTCGCTCAGGAGTTAGTTGAGCGCAACCTAGCAATTCCAACAGTTCTTCATAAAGGTCAGGACAGCCGTATTCGAAAAGGACTTCACGTGCGGCCAGGTAACGGAGACGAACAGTAGGATTCCGGAGTGCTGCCACCAGGAGAACGTGTGTGGTCACGCCGGTTGGAAACAGCCATTGTGTCACCTGATCATACCATGGGCCGGATGTGTCAATATTTCGTAATCCGTTCTCGACTTTTTCCCTGGCGTTATCACAGCGCCGGCTTACCCAGGGCAGTTTAGGAAAGCTGGCAGATACCTGCTTTTGCAATTTACGAAGACGTCCAGTGGGATCAGCAATAATAGTGTTTGTTCTGAAGCTCCCTGCCAAATGATAGGACGTCAAGACCTCTTTGACCGAGGCGAATTGGTTCAAAGACAGATATGTAACCTCCAAAAGAGTTTCGCGATAGGTGAACTTCCCTAGTTTGAGCGGAGGCTCGTCTTGAGCGATCACAACTACAATGTCGACATCGGATGCTGGCGGCAATTCTGCACCATCAGGCATCCCCACGGTCGAACCACTGAAATATGCCCCTCGGAAACCAGCCTCTTTGCTGGCGTATTTCCTAATCCAATCAAAAGCTGCATGTCTCGCAGTTTCTACTTTCATAAATTTGCCTCCATCATCATCAACCTTTTGGATGAATGCCAAAGTAATACGCCTAATTATAAAGAGAGAAGTTTTCAAAAGTCAAACATATATTGGTGGGTAAAAATTTACTAAAATAAAGTTGAAAGAAGTCAAAAATTGCAGAAAGATGTATTGTTAGTATGATTATCAATTCGCCATCTTCTTTCTGCAAGACAATGATGTGCAAACCATTACGGTGGCTCTGGCCAGTTTCTTCGGACAGCATCAAAGTAATTTAAGCCTGGTTGCGGCGGCTGCTTTAATGGCTGTATTGCCGATGACCATTGTGTTTCTGTTTTTGCAGAAATACTTTATCCAGGGTCTCGCCGGAGGCTCGGTTAAAGGTTAATCTTTATAAATCAGAGGAGAGATACCAATGTCGAAAATTACATTTCTCGGTGCAGGGAGTACGGTTTTTGTGAAAAATGTTCTGGGGGATTGCATGTTAATCCCGGGCATGGAAGATTTCGAGTTTGCGTTATATGATATTGACGAGCAACGATTGAGAGATTCAGAGAATATGCTCAACAATTTAAGAAAGACTTTGAATAACAAGATTCAGGTTAAGGCGTACAGAGATCGTAAGGAAGCTCTTCGTGGGGCGAAATATGTGGTCAACGCGATTCAGGTCGGCGGCTATGATCCGTGTACAATTACCGATTTCGAGGTGCCGAAGAAATACGGGTTACGCCAGACCATTGGAGATACGTTGGGGATTGGTGGAATGTTCCGGACCTTGAGAACCATTCCGGTCATGCTTGAATTCGCCAAAGATATACAGGAAGTTTGCCCGGATGCCTGGTTTTTGAACTACACCAACCCGATGGCTCCGCTCACGGGAGCGATGCTTCGCTTCGGCGGTGTGAAAACCGTCGGGCTTTGCCACAGTGTCCAGGTTTGTGCGGATCATTTACTGGAATCATTGGGAATGAGAACGGATAACCTTCAACAGAAAATCGCGGGTATTAACCACATGGCATGGTTATTGGAGATTACAAGAGATGGGCAGGACCTGTATCCTGAAATCAAAAAACGTGCCAGGGAAAAACAAAAAGGAAAACATGATGACATGGTGCGCTTCGAGATGATGTTTCGCTTTGGTTATTATGTCACGGAGTCTTCAGAACATAACGCGGAATATTTGCCGTATTTTATTAAGAGCCAGTACCCTGACCTCATTGATCGTTATAACATCCCGTTGGATGAATATCCACGCCGTTGTGTCAACCAAATTGACGATTGGAACAAGATGAGAGACGAGGTCGTGAATGACCAGGATTTATCACATGAAAGATCCAACGAATACGGGTCTTATATTGTAGAAGCCATGGAAACCGGGAATCCGTATAAAATTGGCGGAAACGTTCTGAATACGGGGAGGCTCATAAGTAATCTGCCTGAAAAGGCTGTTGTGGAGGTCCCGTGCCTTGTTGATCGCAATGGTGTGACACCTACTTACGTTGGTGATTTACCAGAACAACTGGCGGCTTTGAACCGAACCAATATTAATCCGCAATTACTGTCTATTGAAGCGGCGGTTTCCGGAGATCGAGAAAAGCTTTACCAATCGGCATTCTTGGATCCTCATACTTCGGCTGAGTTGTCGATTGATGATACAGTGGCTCTTTGTGATGATTTAATTGAAGCTCACGGTAATTGGTTGCCTCAATTCAAAGGAAAATCTGTTTCTTTATAATCGAATCAATAAGGTTGAGGGGAAGCGGCAATTGAAATTGTCGCTTTTCTTCTTAATAACTCCGTTCTGTTAAAATGAATCTTGAGGTGATGGAAATGCAATATCCATTGGGTGAGAAAAGGCCAAAGGTTCATTCGAGCACCTATATAGCGCCAGGCGCGCATGTTATTGGGGATGTTGAGCTTCAAGAGAAAACAACAGTGTGGTTTAACGCAGTCTTGCGCGGAGACAACGATACCATCACAATCGGCAAAGGTTCAAATGTACAAGATGGAACAGTTGTCCATGTGGATGAAGGTTTCCCTGTGAAAGTCGGTGAAAACGTGATTGTCGGACATAATGTCACCCTGCATGGATGTACGGTAAATGATGGAGCATTGATCGGAATGGGCGCTACAGTGCTGAACGGAGCTGTAGTCGGGCAAGGCGCTTTAGTGGCAGCTGGCGCGCTCGTTCCTCAAGGCATGGTGATTGAACCCGAAACGTTGGTTGCCGGCGTCCCGGCAAAAGTGATCAGGAAATTGAAAGACGAACATACTGAGCGGCTTAAACAAGGTGCGCAACATTACAT
>DASTWO010000113.1:0-5584 GCA_035776675.1 Caryophanales bacterium | reverse complement strand
CGTATCTTCACGATCCTGTTTTACGACAGCTTCATAACCAAGTTTTTTGACCTTTGCAAGAATATCATCGAGTGACACAACCCCGGGGGAGTATTCCACAACACCGGATTCCGTAGCGAGGTCAATGTTGGCCATATCAATTCCCTGCATACGGCTCAACCCTTTTTCAATCCGTGTTGAACACGCTGCGCAGGTCATGCCCTTTATATCAAGCTCTACCTTCTCATCCGGAACATCATAACCAAGTTTTTGAATCTTTTGGACGAAATCACCCGGTTGAGCTGAATCCTCGTCATACTTGATTCGCGCATTTTCCATTGCAAGATTGACATTGGCTTCGACACCGTCCATTTTATTAAGTACCTTCTCGATTCTTGCAGAACAAGAAGCACAGGTCATGCCGGTCACATCAAGCGATAATTCCTTTTGAGCCATGCTCAGGCACCCCCAATCTATTTGGAAAACTGTTGGATTACTTTCATCAGTTCCTGAATCTGTTCATCTCCGTCGCCGTGCCGAATCGCATCTGACACACACGTTTTCGTATGGCGTTCCATCAACGAATACCCGACTTTTTTCAGAGCAGCATTAATCGCCGACATTTGTACGAGGACATCGACACAGTAACGGTCTTCCTCAATCATTTTTTGCAGGCCTCGCACCTGCCCCTCAATTCGTTTCAAACGGTTGGTTAATTTCTGTTTTTCTGTATCCGAGCGCGGAACGACCGGCTGCTTTTCCGGCTGCATTTCAAGATCTATTTGTTCATCCGCCATCACAATCACCTCGTTTCATCTTACTTAATACTATACCCCCCTAACGTATTTTTCGTCAACTGTTTTGTTTTATTTATTTGTTTTTCCACAAAAAAATAACCGCTGTAACAGCAGTTATTCTTAAATCCACAACTGGTTTCGGTATTATTGATTTAATCTTGGCCCTTCTTTTCTTGTTGCCGTTCCCACTCCCGCCTTTTGCTTTCCGCGACATCATGATGTTCCATTGATTTGTCTGTACTAGATCGATTCGTTGCTTCAAACTCTTGTTTTTGATCATTATTTTGTTCATTACCCATAATAACACCTCCACCATTAGTTTCCCTTGATGTCGGTGAGCTATACACTGCAACGGGTAACGACCGAGGGCTTGACTGGCTGCTTGGGATTGAGCCTTTTCTGACCAATTGCTTTTCAGATAAACTCCTTTATAATTCAACATCAATTTTTATTTTTGTGGTTTAATTATACCTATACGGGGTATATCATATAACAGGATCTATTATAGAAATGGAGGATGATGGTATGAGTTGGTTAGAGATCATTTCATGGATCGCGATTGTAATAGGCATTTTACAAGCAATCATTATTACGATTGATGTTAGCCGACTTCCACAAAAAATGATGCCGATTATGAATATCGTTTGGCCGCTAACCGGCCTGTATTTCCCGATTGCCGGAATGTGGGCTTACTATAAACTGGGCCGAAACACTGGTGAAATGGATATGGACCACTCGAATATGAATCATGGAAACGGGCACGAAGGACATACGGATCATAAAAGTGATCACGAAGGAAACATGGATCACCATAATCATGATCACATGGAACATCACGGCCATGGTGACAAACCTTTTTGGCAAAGTGTTTTTGTCTCGACTACCCATTGCAGCAGCGGCTGCTCGCTTGGCGATATAATCGGCGCACCTATCGTGTTTCTTACGGGATTTACAATTGCAGGCATGACTTTATTTGCAGACTTTGCCGTTGAGTTTGTTCTGGCTTATTTGTTCGGCCTGGCTTTTCAGTATTACGGAATGGGCTTCAAAAAACATGATGAGCCTGGCAAGGCAATCAAAAATGCCGTCAAAGCCGATACATGGTCGCTTATCGCCTTTGAAGTCGGCATGTTCGGCTGGATGGCCCTTTCCCACTTTGTATTCTTTGTTAAGATGCCCGAGCCAAATACCGCGGTTTTCTGGTTTATGATGCAACTGGCGATGATGCTTGGATTTTGCACAAGTTACCCCGCTAATTGGATATTAGTAAAAAAAGGTGTAAAACATGCAATGTAACACAAAAGGAACATCGTCCCGATTTGCCGGATGACCCATCCAACATCGAATATAAAGTTACAGCTGTAAAATAAATAACTATAGGCTGTGCGATCACAACAATAATGGAGCACCTGTTAAAAGGCGCTCCATTATTGTTGCACCATTATTTTTTCAATAAACCATGAGGGTCCAAAACAAACTTCCGCGCTACTCCGCTATCAAACTCACTGTAGCCTCTTGGAGCGTCTTCCAAACCAATCACAGTGGCATTGACAGCTTTGCCGATCTGGGCTTTGCCGTTCAGGATCATCATCATTAATTGCCGATGATATTTCATAACCGGCGTTTGACCGGTTACAAATGTGTGCGCTTTGGCCCAACCTTCACCGAAACGAAGTTTGAGCGAACCTTGTTGGGCATCCTTATCACTTGCGCCCGGATCTTCCGTTACGTAAAGTCCGGGAATGCCAATGCCGCCCCCTGCGCGTGTAGCCTGCATCGCCTGATTCAACACTGCAGCCGGCGCTTCTTCGTGGCTGTGCCCATAAGCCTCAAAACCGACACAATCGATAGCGGCGTCCACCTCCGGTATTCCCAGAACTTGTTCAATCTGTTCAGGAACATTATCATGTTCACTAAGATTGATGGTTTCGCAACCAAAGCTGCGAGCTTGTGAAAGACGCTCCTCATTCAGATCCCCAACAATAACGACTGCGGCACCTAAAAGTTCTGCAGAGTGAGCTGCCGCCAGCCCTACCGGTCCAGCACCTGCTACATAAACGGTCGAGCCGGGGCCGACACCCGCACTTATGGCTCCGTGAAATCCAGTAGGAAAGATATCGGAGAGCATCGTTAAATCTAATAACTTATCCATAGCTTGATCTTTGTCAGGAAATTTCAGCAGCTGAAAGTCTGCGTATGGAACCATCACGTATTTCGCCTGGCCGCCGACCCAGCCGCCCATATCAACATAACCATAAGCTGAACCGGGACGATCAGGATTCACATTCAAGCAAATGTGGGTATTCTGTTCTTTACAGTTTCGGCAGCGGCCGCAAGCTATATTAAACGGAACCGAAACCAGATCGCCTTTTTTCATAAATTCAACATCGCGCCCCGTTTCAATGATTTCACCTGTGATCTCGTGCCCAAGAATCAGGCCCTCCGGCGCCGTTGTCCTGCCTCGCACCATATGTTGGTCGCTTCCGCAAATATTTGTGGAAATCACTTTTAGAATAACGCCATGCTCACACTTTCGCCCCACATTCAACGGATTGACTCCCGGGCCGTCCTTTAACTCCAATTCAGGATAGTCAATGTTGCGGACTTCTACTTCCCCTTGTCCTAAATATGCCACCGCTCGATTTTTTTCCATGATTTCTACCTCCTTGATCTTTATCCGGCTGCTTCTAATGAGTGCCTTTCAGATAGGGATGTGAAAACTAAGTGGCTAGATTCTAAAGTTCCTCGAACACTTTAACAGCTGCTTCTGCAACCTGGACATCCTGATCTACAGCGCCGCCGCTCACACCAACGGCGCCAACAACCTTTCCTTCCCTCTCAAGCGGGATGCCCCCTCCAAATACAACGATCCGACCCTGATTTGTTGTATTCAATCCATACAATTCCGCGTTGGGCACCGTGGCTTCGGCAAGATTAGAGGTAGGCATCTTGAGAGCCACTGATGTCCAGGCTTTATTCTGGGCTATATCGATACTGGCCAACCAGGCATCGTCCATGCGGTGAGTTGCGATCAAGTTCCCTCCATCATCCAGCACAGAAATCACCATCTGTACGCCAATCTTGCTTGCTTCTTTCTCTGCACCATCAATTAATTTTTTTGCCAGATCCAGGTTCATTTGACTCAACTTCATCAACTCCTTCATATGTTATGGCTGTTAGGGTAAGTAGCTTGGCTTGCTACGTCTACTTCTCCCCTTCCCGTAAGCCGCTTTGATTAAACCGCTTACACCAACAATGTGTTGTTCCTGCAACTTGAACCTAAGTCCTCGATATCAAAAAGTGTGAGTTTTAATATCGGAAACCAGTTTGTGTTCCATCTGATCATTCTTTACGTTCCCAATAAAAATACGCCCGGACCATAAGATCCGAGCGTTTCGATTACGCTTAGCTTTATAATTTGGATGCCAGCACAATGTTGCCCTTTGGCTTTTGGCTGTGTGCCGTCGGTTCAAGTGTTATGGCGATGGTATCCCAGGAATGGGCACCTGGCACGTTCATCGTATAAGACACCGCGCCTCCGCCGCTTCGATCAGGGACGAAAGTTCCTGCGCGATACGGATGCTTCTTCTCTTTATCATCAATCAACCATACCTGATACACCTGGTCACCTTGGAGCTGTTTCAGGTCTTTCGCATTCACAACAACGCGCACGCCGCCTGTGTCCGTTTTTACCAATGTGGCACTGCCTTGGCTGTTTTTCATGGCCTTGGTGCCTTTAAGGTTCACGGATTTAAAGGCTGCAGCCACTTCAACTCCGGTGCCTTTTTCCCCATTCTGATTTTCATTGAAAAGAGAATAGGCATTGCCAATCAGTGACAGCAACAAAGCAGCTGCGATCAACGGCGTCCACCAACTCATTTTCCGTTTCGGCTTCTGTTCTTTTCGTGCCGGCAGCGGTGTCGGCTCCACCGGTTTCGTTTTATGATTTGCTTCCGCCGGGCTTTCATCCTCTTCCGCCTCTGATTGCTCCTCTGCAAATACATTCCCGAGTACGCGCTTTTTCATGCCTTCGGGCGGGTCCACGGGTTCTGAGGCATAAGGCAAATCCTCCGTCAAAGCTTCAAGTTCTTCCAGCTCTTCCCGGCATTCAGCGCATTCCTGCAAATGTTTCTCAAATGCTTGTTGTGAGACTTCATCAAGATCTCCGTTAAAGTAATCAATCAACCGCTCGTTATGATTATTCGCCATTTTCCTCAAACCCCCCTTCATTTACTTTTAATGCTTTTTGCAAATGCTTTAGGGCCAGCCGAATCCTGCCCTTTACTGTGCCGAGGGGGAGATCAAATCGTTCCGCTATCTTTCGTTGCGTAATGCCCTTAAAATAAAAGGCTTCAATAATCAACTTCTGTTCTTCCCCTAATCCTGAAATAGCTTCTCTTAATTCATTGCCTCGTTCTTTCCATTCAACAAGATCCTCTGTAGATGCCTCTTCACTTGCCAGTGAGTCTCTTTCTTCAAGCTCATAAGTGGGCTCCTTCCGCTTTCGCATCAAATCAATCGAGGTATTCCTGGCGATGGTCAGCAGCCACGAAGAAAACTTGCCTTTCGAAGCATCGAAATTCCCCTGCCCCTCCCATACCTTAATGAAAACCTCCTGGACTACTTCCTCAGAAGATTCCTTGTGATTCGTCATCCGATATGAGAAAGAATAAAGAATCTTTTCGTATTTGTCATATAGAGCTTCCATTGCTTGTTGATCTCCGCTCTGAACCTTGTCATAAAGCTCAGCGTCAGTGTACTGGCTCATACTATTCTCCTTTGCGGTGGGTTGATCATACAATAGGCTA
>DASTWO010000112.1:0-4684 GCA_035776675.1 Caryophanales bacterium | reverse complement strand
GTCATTGCTTGTTTTCCTTTTTGGCATTATTCTTGCATTTTTTAAAGTGTCAGAACGTATCATTTGCAGGGAGGTGATTTTTGCTTGCAAATTCATTATCAGTACAATTTTCAGATTCCCAGGCAGACGGTATGGAATTATCTGCAGGACGAGAATGTGTTGGAAAGGACATTGCCTGGTTGTAAAAAGTTTGATGAGATCGGTGATGGGGTTTATGATGTAGAGCTCGGCCTGAACGTTGGTCCTGTGAAGGGTACATTTTCAGGCGAAGTGCGTTTAACCGATCAACAGGAACCGGAATCTTACCGGTTGCTGCTTAAAGGAAAGGGGAAACCAGGTGAGGTAAACGCGGATGCGGAAGTTTATCTGGAGGAAACGGCTCAGGGTACTGCCTTGACCTGTGATGCTGATGTTGAGGTGACAGGTGTTCTGGCATCTGTCGGCCAACGGATCATGAACGGTGTAGCGAAAATGATTTTGGGACAATTTTTCAAAGCGGTAGCGTCGGAAATTAAACAATCGGCTTAATTAGAAACGGAGGTGCCTGATTTGGTAACGGATAAAGTGGGAGTCCGAGTAACTGTCAACGGCGTTGAACGAAAGTCAGAAGTGGAACCACGCAGGTTATTGGCTCATTTTTTGCGAGATGATCTTGGGCTTATCGGGACACATATCGGCTGTGATACGAGCCAGTGCGGGTCGTGTACCGTTTTATTAAACGGAGAAGCTGTTAAATCCTGCACCGTGCTTGCTGTCCAGGCGGACGGGGCAGAAGTCACGACGGTGGAAGGCCTCGGGGATATGGAGAATTTGCATCCAGTCCAAGAAGGCTTTTGGGAAAAACATGGTCTTCAGTGTGGTTTTTGCACGCCGGGTGTGATGGTAGCGGCCGTCGATTTACTTAAGCAAAATCCGAATCCGACCGAAGAAGAGATCCGTGAAGGGCTGGAGGGCGTCATTTGCCGTTGTACCGGCTATGAAAATATCGTGAAAGCCGTGCAGTATGCCGCTGAACGTATGCCCGAATATGAAAGTGCACAAGCCACGGCTGCTTCGCTGGATAGCGGAAACGGGGAGGTGTAAGGACGATGGCGAATGTTTTCGGAACCCCTTTGAAACGCCGGGAAGATCCACGCCTGATTACAGGGAACGGCAATTACACTGACGATATCCAACTTCCTGGAATGTTGTACGCGGCGGTTTTGCGGAGTCCGCATGCCCATGCGCGCATTAAGCGGATTGATGTTTCGGCAGCAAGGACAGCCGAAGGAGTGGCAGCCGTCTATACAGGACAAGACTTAGCTGGAAAAATGGAGCCGATTCCGACAGCCTGGCTTCCGCCAGATTCCGATATGAAGACACCAGCTCATCCCGCGTTAGCGGTGGACACCGTTCGTTATGTGGGAGACGGGGTGGCTTTGGTCGTAGCGGATGACCGTTATTCCGCACGAGATGCTCTCGACTTGATCGAGGTAGAATACGAGGAATTGCCGGTTGCTGTGAGTCAGGAAGAAGCGATGAAGGACGGAGCGGCACAATTACACGAGGATGTCCCAAACAATTTGGCCTTCCATTGGAAGGCGGGAGAGGTTCCCGATGAGGTGTTTGATCAAGCCGAAGTTTCGATCCGCCAAAGATTCAATCAGCAGCGGTTGATTCCGAATCCGATGGAAATGCGGGCTGCGGTGGCTCGTTATAATCCGGGAAGCCAGGAGATGACCATTTGGTGTACTTCGCAAAATCCGCACATTCATCGCTTTATATTGTCGGGTGTGCTTGGGATTCCTGAATCGAAACTCCAGATCGTCGCCCCTGATGTAGGAGGAGGATTCGGCAGCAAAATTCCTGTCTATCCGGATGAGGCGCTCGTCGGCTTTGCAGCACGAGACCTGAAGCGCCCGGTGAAGTGGACGGAAGACCGAAGTGAACATTTCACAACGACAAGCCATGGCAGGGATGTCGTGCTTGATGTGGAATTGGCCGGTAAGCGGGACGGTACGTTCACCGGATTGCGGATTAAAAATATCGCCAATTTGGGCGCTTATTTATCCACAGCGGCCCCCGGTGTAGAGACGATTCTGTTTGGCCTGATTACGCCCGGTCCATATAAAATTCCATTGGCACAGGTAGAAACATACGGTGTAATGACCAATACGACACCGACTGATGCTTATCGTGGAGCAGGTAGGCCGGAGGCGACTTATCAGATTGAGCGGATGGTCGATCTTTTCGCCAAGGAAATTGGAATGGATCCGGTTGAAATTCGCAGGAAAAATTTGATTGCTGAAAATGAGTTTCCGTATGATAACGCGCTTGGATTGCAATATGACAGTGGAAATTACCACGGCGCGCTTGATAAGGCGTTAGAGATGCTTGATTATGAGGACTTCCGCAAGGAACAAGAAGAGGCTCGCAAACAAGGAAAATTTCTTGGCATTGGCTTTTCTACCTATGTGGAAATTTGCGGACTGGGCCCTTCCAAGGTAGCCGGACAAGTCGGTTTCCAGGGCGGCCTTTGGGACAGCGCGACTGTACGTGTTCATCCGACAGGAAAGGTGTCGGTTTTTACCGGAACGTCACCGCACGGGCAAGGGGAGGAAACGACCTTTGCACAAATTGTGGCGCAAAAGTTCGGTATTCCGCAAGAAGACATTGAAGTCATTCACGGGGATACCAACCGAATTTCCATGGGTTGGGGAACCTATGGTTCACGGACAACCCCTGTTGGCGGAACCGCAATTGGTATAGCAGCTGATCGGGTTATCGATAAGGCGAAAAAGATCGCTGCTCACGTCCTTGAGGTGTCTGGAGAGGATCTTGAATTTGAGGACGGGGCCTTTCAGGTAAAAGGTGTACCGGATAAATCGGTTTCCTTCGCAGATGTTACATTGCAGGCTTATTTGGCTTGGGATCTTCCTGAAGGAGTTGAACCCTCTTTAGAAGCACAGTCCTTTTACGATCCGGAAAATTTCGTTTATCCGTTCGGGGCTCATATTTGCGTAGCTGAGGTGGATGGCGAAACCGGTGAAGTCAAGATTAAACGTTATGCAGCAGTCGACGATCCCGGACCAGTCATCAATCCGATGGTGGCCGAAGGTCAGGTGCATGGAGGAATCGTTCAAGGCGTCGGCCAGGCCCTTTACGAAGGCGCTGTATATGATAAGCAAGGCCAATTGTTATCCGGTACCTTCATGGATTACACAATGCCCAAGGCTCGATTCTTCCCGAAATTTGAAACCGCATTCACGGAGACGCCATCCCCAGTTAATCCCCTCGGGGTGAAAGGAATCGGTGAAACCGGAACCATTGCGGCAACTCCGGCAGTTGCCAATGCAGTAGTTGATGCGCTTCAATCTTTCGGTGTCAAGGAGATTGATATGCCGTTTACACCGGAAAAGATATGGAAAATCATGCAAAATGGGAGGGGAGAAGAATGATCACCAGTGCTTTTGACTATGCGAAGGCGGAATCTGTTGAAGATGCGGTCCAATTACTTGTGGAAAGCGGCGGAGAAGCCAAGTTGCTGGCAGGCGGGCACAGCCTGTTGCCGTTGATGAAAATTCGTTTGACCACCCTCGATAAATTGATAGATATTGGTCAAATCAACGAGTTAAAAGGGGTTCGGAAAGAAGGAGATCGGCTTGTTGTCGGCGCATTGACGACACATAAGGAAATTTCCCGGGATCCTGTTGTGAAACGCGAGCTGCCGCTCCTGGCTGAAGCCGCCTCGCAAATCGGTGATATTCAGGTTCGGAATCGTGGCACGATTGGCGGAAATCTTGCGCATGCGGATCCAGCATCGGATCTTCCTGCTGTGGCAATGGCTTTTGACGCCCGGTTTGAAATGCAAGGGCCCAATGGGAAGGAATCTCTTGGAGTTGATGAGTTCTTCTTCGGTCCGCTGATTACGGCATTGCCGGAAAACACGGTATTGACTTCCATATCTTTTTCAATTCCCCCAGAAGGTGTGAAAAGCACGTATCTGAAATATCCGCATCCTGCATCGGGATACGCCGTTATTGGTGTTGCCGCCGGCATCGGCAAAGCGTCAGATGGCACCGTTAATTTCGCGCGAATCGGAATCACCGGGGTTGGAGATGTGGCGTTTAGAGCCGAAGCTACGGAGCAAATGTTGATCAGCCAAAGGCTGACGGCAGAATTGATCGATGAGGCTGCGGGAAAAGCCGATGAAGGACAGGAAATGGGCAGCGACCTGTTCGCTTCAGATCATTATCGCCAAAATCTGTGTAAAGTCTATACATCGCGAGCGTTAAAGAAATTGTTGGCGGACGAATAATTGAGGGATAAGGAGAGGCGGGGCAAAAGGCAGTTTACGTCCTGCCCTCTGTCTCTTTCTTTTTTTAAAGGGGTGTTTCGAAGCAATGGAGGCCATTCAAGATTCATTTCGAACAAAAGGATACATTACAGATCAGGAAACGGCCGTCGCCCTCCGCCTTTTGATGGAACTCGAGAAGCCCCTGCTTGTCGAAGGTCCCGCAGGTGTCGGGAAAACGGAAATTGCCAAGGTATTGGCCGATGTATTGAACACCCGGTTGATCCGGCTTCAATGTTACGAAGGCCTTGATGCCAATATGGCATTGTATGAATGGAATTACCCGAAACAGATGCTTCACATTCGGTTGACCGAGAATCAAGATGAATCGGTCACGGAAAAAGAAGAAGA
>DASTWO010000111.1:0-10263 GCA_035776675.1 Caryophanales bacterium | reverse complement strand
TGAGCATCTTGGCCGCCGCCGCACACGTCCCGCACAAAGGGGTATAAAAATAGACGAGTTTTGTTTCGTTTTGCACATGCAATTCTTCCGGTCGAATTTCTTGAAGCATGTTTTACTCCCTTTCAACGATTCTTTCCAATTCCAATTTTAACAAAAGGTCATCTTGCGGGCGAGGGTTCCCCCGTCCATCAGTATTGTTTGTAATGACATAAGCCGCCCCGTTCTCGATAACAATATCCCTCAGCCGGCCAACCCCCTGAAATACGATTTCCGAAGTATGGTTTTGTAAATGAAATGCGCGAATTTGGGCTCCACGAAGACCAGCCATATATAACGTGCCATTATTGTATGCCAATCCTGATGGCGCCCAAGTCTGTTGACCTGATTGAAAAAGCGGAGGAATCATTCCCTTCTTTGTTTCATCTCCTCGTATGATGGGCCAACCGTAATTGCCTCCCGGTTGAATCCGATTCATTTCATCATGAGCCGAAGAACCATGTTCAGCGCTGTACAAATCCCCTTCCTCTGTCCAGGCCAACCCTTGCGGATTTCGATGGCCATACGAATACACCAGAGAATCCGGAAACGGATTATCCTCCGGCACAGTGCCATCCAAGTTCATACGAAGGATTTTCCCCGAGAGACTGTCAAGGTTTTGGGCGTTCTGCTCCTCACCGGCATCTCCGGTCGTAGCATACAATTTCTCATCAGGTCCGATCTCAAGACGCCCGCCGTTGTGAATGATAGAAGCGGGAATATGATCCAACAATACGCTTTTTTCAACCCAACCGTCGCCGCTTAGCTTGATTTTCACGATGCGATTGTAAGCCTGCCCATTCTCTTCATATGTATGGTAGATATAAGCCTGCTTTGAAGAATCAAAATCAGGTGCCAGCACGAATCCAAGCAGGCCTCCTTCCCCCTGTTGCGACACCTCTTTTTTCAGAATCAACGGGATTTTCTCTTTCTTGCCTCCCGTCATGATCTTTATGATTCGACCTCCGCGTTCACTGATATAGAAGAAATCTTCACGTTTAATGATATCCCACGGAACATCCAAATCCGCCGCTAACACCTTCTTTTCCTCCTCAGCCCGGGGCAGAGGAGGATCTTCAACTCGAGGCTTTTCTGATTCTTGACTGGAGCAAGCTGAAGTCAACACCATCATCAATAATACGGTTGCGATAGTTTTCAGCCTCATCGTTCCGACCTCCCATCTTGAAAAGGCAGACCACTAGCACGAACTTGAAAATGGGCATTCTCTAAGATCCTTAACAATTCCTCACCCGGCGTCCGCGCCACTTCCTTGTGCATTTTTCGAATATATAATTGTTTGGCGTTAGGCAATTCCTGCTTTAATTGTTTCCGCAGCTTGTTACCGGCGTCGTCCGCATCGACCAGAATGTAAACCTCTTTATTTTCCAGGAAATCAATCAGTTCTTCCATTTGTTCGAATCCAACCGTTCCGTGCGTACAAACAATATGAACCGGCTCATCAATAAGCGGCGCAATCTTCTCTTTGTCCGTTTTCCCTTCAACAATAATCCATTTGCCCTGTTCATTTCGCATATACAGTCGCCCCTTTTCGCAGAAAACAGCGATTCCGTTAGATCCACTCCATTCGCACTCCGAAAAAAATCAGGCCGCCGAAACATTCCGACAGCCTGAAAGTGTTCACACCAGGATCCTTTGACCTGTAATCGGCCTTAATCTTCCTGGATCATTTTTTCATAGTCATCCGCATTCATCAGCTTGTCAATCTCAGATTCATCAGACGGCTCAACGATAACCATCCATGCTTTTTCATACGGAGATTCGTTTACAAATTCAGGGCTGTCATCCAGCTCTTCATTAATTTCAACCACTTTACCGCTGATGGGTGCATATAATTCCGATACCGTCTTCACAGATTCGACACTGCCGAATGGTTCATCGGCTTCCAGTTCGTCACCTTCTTCAGGCAACTCTACAAAGACGATATCACCAAGTTCGTCTTGCGCAAAATCCGTAATGCCTATACGAACCTTATCTCCTTCAACTTTCACCCATTCATGTTCTTCGGAGTAGCGTAAATCCTTTGGCGTATTCATGGTCATCCCTCCAAAATGTTAATCATCATATATACCGTATTATATTCCCGACCTTGACGCAAATCAGGGGGCCCAGACCTGGTTGAAAATGTCCTCGCGAAATCCAACAGTAACTTGTTCCCCATCCGTCACAATTGGGCGCTTTAACAACATGCCGTCAGAAGCCAGCCATTCGATTAATTCTTCCCTGGATGCTGACTCCACCTTATCCTTTAATCCCAGTTCCCGATATTTCTGACCGCTTGTGTTAAAGAATTTCTTAATCGGCCTATCACTCAGATCAAGAAATCGGGTGATTTCTTCTCTGGATGGCGGATTTTCCTTGATATTCACGTAGGTAATCCCAATCTTGTTCTCCGAGAACCACTTCTCTGCCTTTCGACAGGTTCCACATTTCGGATAACCGTAAAAAGTTAATTCCATGCTCATTTCATCCACCCCGTACTTCAGCTTTCTACCTTTCTTTCACCGGAAATCACACTGTCTGGAATTTCCCCCGCAGCGTCTTTGAGGTTTGCTTCTACACCGGTAGCCACCTCTTCACTGGCCGCCTTTGCCATATCGGGAAGTTCATTTTCTGTTTGTTTCTCAACATAGGCAACATGCCCGCGATAAGGCTTTTCAATATGTTGGCTATGCTTCATGATATTAGGTAAAGTCGGCAAGAAATGTTTCCAGGTGTAGCCTCTCTCCGAAAGAATATCGCGGAGTTTGTGAATAGCCAACGGCTCATTCTCTTCTTTAAGGATCTCTTCAACTACCGCGGCAACTTCTTCTAAATTATATTGTTTACCCCTTTTTCTTCGGTCATGCGGATTAGTGGGAATACTTGATTCTTCCAGTTTTTTCGGTTTTCCTTTGAAATTACTCAATCCTCTTTTTAACGCGTCAAAATCATATTGTTTTAAATTCCCACTATATTCCTTTTTGCTATTCGTAATTTGCGGACTTTCCATCGGTTCCCCGTGAGAAAGACTCGTTGGGCTTCCCAATCCGTTTCTGTCAAGTTCCCGAAGTCTTCCGATGTAAAAATTATACTCTTTATCCAACTCACGGTCTCTTTGATACAAAACTTTCTTTTCATCGGCTATTTTTTCCATTCTAAACCGAATAGCTTCTTTTTCATTAAATGCCATCCCTCATTCTCCTCCTTAAGTTTTCAGTTGTTATCCATATTTATCCACTTAAAATGGGCGACTTTTCATTTTATTATTACTTTCTACATATGATTCGAAAACCCTTCAATAATTTAAAAACTTTTTTGAACAAAAAAATAAGCTCCCCTAAAATAAGGGAGCCCAAATATAGAGGAATGTAAATGGATCCAAAAGCTAGTTACACAACATACTGTTCAGCTTCCAATACTTTTCCTGCAATTTCCCGTTTTTTTGCAATAACGTTAACAGGTGTGTGGCGAGTGAGTTTTCGCAAGGCGGAAAGCATCATTCGCAATTGGTCGCCTTCTTCCACCGCAATCAAGGATTCCTTAGCCAGAGCTTCAATGCGATTGAATGCTTCCTGGCAGAACACCTCCGTCATTAACAGCTTCTGCTTGTTCTTCTCCACGCCATTCTTGGTTATTGCCTTTTCAGTACGGACAATGACCGACTCCATTGTATAAACTTCATTTACAATATCTGCAACATTGGCCAACAATTCTTGTTCATGTTCCAATTCCTGGCCGAATTTCTGAACGCCCAAGCCGGCTGCCATCAAGAATATCTTCTTCGCGTTCTTAAGAAGATGTTTTTCCTGGTCAAGCGCTTCCGTTCCGGGTTCTTCAGGCATAAGCATCATTAACTCTTCCTGAAGAGACTGAGCCTTCTGCAAGAGAGGCAAATCGCCCTTCATTGCCTTCTTCACAAGGGTACCGGGTACCAACAGGCGATTGATTTCGTTCGTTCCTTCAAAAATACGATTGATCCGCGAGTCACGGTAGGCCATTTCAACCTCGTATTCGGCCATGTAACCATATCCGCCGTGGATTTGCACTGCTTCATCCACAATATAGTCCAACGCCTCGGAGGCAAACACTTTATTCAGTGAACATTCGATTGCATATTCGCCAATCGCATCCGCGATTTTCTTGCCGTCCTTCTGGTCCTCCTCGGACAATTGACTGAAACGATCCTCGAACAACCCGACTGTCCGGTATACGGAGCTCTCCGTGGCATAGGTTTTTGTCGCCATATTAGCAAGTTTCTCTTGGATTAATGTAAATTTGGCAATTGGTGTTTTAAACTGTTGCCGTTCGTTTGCATATTTCGCAGATACCCCAACGCCTCTTTTTGCGCCTCCCACACAACCGACAGCCAACTTGTAACGGCCGATATTCAAAATGTTAAAGGCGATCTTATGCCCTTTGCCTTTTTCACCGAGGAGGTTTTCTTTCGGAACCGCGACATCTTCCAGAATCAAAGTCCTGGTGGAGGACATTTTGATGCCCATTTTCTTCTCTTCCTGGCCGGTGGAAACGCCGGGATAATCACGCTCCACAATAAAGGCTGAGAAATGCTCTCCGTCAATCTTCGCATAAACAACAAAGACGTCTGCAAAACCGGAGTTTGTGATCCATTGTTTTTCACCGTTCAAAATGTAATGGGTGCCTTCATCATTTAATTTGGCTGTCGTTTTCGCTCCAAGCGCGTCGGATCCTGAGCCCGGTTCAGTCAATGCGTAGGCAGCCAATCTTTTGCCAGTCGCAAGATCCGGCAAATATTGTTTCTTCTGCTCCTCGTTGCCGAACATCACGATCGGCAATGTTCCAATCCCGACATGTGCGCCGTAGCTGAGTGAAAACGAACCGGCACGGGAAAATTTCTCGGTAATCAGCGAAGAACTGATTTTGTCCAGGCCGAGTCCGCCGTAAGCTTCGGGAACATCGGCACCAAGCAAACCAAGCTCGCCCGCCTTTTCCAACAATTTTCTCGTTAAATCCCAATCCTGGTTCACGAGTGTTTCAAAATGCGGGACAACCTCTTTTTCGATATAATCTGCAGTCGTTTTGCCCATTAATTTCTGCTCTTCGGAAAAATCTTCAGGTGTATACAGCTGTTCCGGATCAAGATCGTCAATCAGAAAGCTGCCGCCCTTTACATTGGCTTCCGCAGTATTCCCCATTTTCATTTCACTCCCTAATATTTGTACTACCTCGAATCCACTACCATACTCAAATAGGGTCGTGTGCCGCGCCCACATTACGGTGCGGCCTCTCCTTATCTTATAAAAGCTCGAAAATCCCCGCGGCCCCCATGCCGCCTCCGATACACATGGTCACAAGCCCGAATTGCTCACCGCGACGCTTCATTTCATGAATCGCGGTTAACGTCAACTTTGAGCCGGTGCATCCCATCGGATGGCCAAGCGCGATCGCGCCGCCATTTACATTGACTTTGTCCTCATCAAGCCCCAATTCACGGATGACCTGAATCGATTGAGATGCGAAGGCTTCGTTCAGTTCGATTACACCAATGTCGGACAGCTCCAGTCCGGTTTGTTTCAGCACTTTCGGTACCGCAGCAATCGGCCCGACACCCATGATTTCAGGCGGAACGCCGGCTACTGCAAATCCGCGAAATTTCACTAGCGGAGTCAATCCCTCAGCCTCAGCCTTTTCACGATCCATCACGAGTACGGAAGCAGCTCCGTCACTCATCTGCGATGAATTACCCGCGGTAACTGTTCCTTTGCGATGAAAGGCAGGCTTTAATTTCGCGAGCCCCTCCATCGACGTGTCCGCGCGAACACCTTCATCCGTATCAAATGTCACCTTTTTCTCCTGCAATTTATGGTTTTCGTCGACAGAACGAAGGGTTACCTCCACAGGAACGATTTCATCCTTGAACTTGCCTTCTTTAATCGCTTTAGCAGCACGTTGCTGGCTGCGAACCGCGAATTGATCCTGTTCTTCGCGACTGATTCCGTATTGATTCGCCACTTGTTCGGCCGTATGCCCCATCCCCATATAATATTCGGGAGCGGACTCGACCAATTTCGGATTCGGCTTGATCACATGGCCACCCATCGGAACAAGGCTCATTGTTTCAGTTCCGCCGGCAATAATTGTATTGGCATGACCGACCATAATCCGCTCGGCAGCATACGCGATAGTCTGCAGGCCAGAAGAACAATAACGGTTCACTGTCACTCCCGGCACCGAAGAGGGCAATCCCGCTCTGGCTCCTATCATTCTGGCCACATTTAAGCCCTGCTCAGCCTCCGGAATCGCACAGCCAAAGATCACATCTTCGATTTCATTGACGTCAAAGTCTCCTGCGCGTCTCAAGGTTTCTTTCACAGCAATCGCACCGAGATCATCCGGCCGCACGTTCGCCAACGTCCCTTTGTTCGCCTTTCCGACCGGTGTCCGAGCACCTGCTACAATCACGGCTTCCTTCATTAGATTTCACCCCTCTCCTTTAATTGCGCAATGGCTTTCCTTTCATAAGCATATGTTGCATCCTTTGCTGGGTCTTCGGTTCGCCAAGCAAACTTAGAAACGCTTCGCGTTCAAGATCAAGCAGATATTGCTCATCAACAGCGGTTCCGTATGGTACGCGACCGCCCGCAAGCACATGGGCCAATTTCTTGGCGATTTTCAAGTCATGGTCCGATGCATAGCCAGAAGATCTCATGCCTTCGGCACCCATTACCATCGCGGCATAACCCGATTCCCCGACAACCGGAATTTTCACCCGTTTCGGAGGAGTGTAGCCCGCCTCAGCCATTTGCAACACGCGTTGTTTGGCATCATGTAAAAGATGATCGGCATTGACACTGATGCCATCGGAATCCCGTAAGAAACCAAATTTCCGCGCTTCCTCGGCTGACGTCGAGACCGCAGCTGTCGCAATCAGTTCAAACACCCGGTTTGTCACATTCGACAAATCAATGTTCGCGCCGGCCGGCAATTTCTCCGTATAGCGCAACAGCAACTCTTTATTGCCGCCACCACCCGGAATCAGGCCGACTCCCGGCTCAACAAATCCCATGTAGGTCTCCGCTGAAGCCTGAATCGCGTCAGCAGGCAAACTGACTTCCACTCCGCCTCCGAGTGCCATCTGAAACGGCGCTGCAACAACAGGCCGCGGCGAGTAACGCATACGCGCCATCGTATCCTGGAACTTCCGGACGACCATATCGAGTTCGAAGAAGTTATCATCCTGCGCTTCCATCAACATTAGCGCGATATTCGCGCCGACGCAGAAATTATTTCCCTGGTTGCCGATGACCAGCCCTTTATAATTTTTCTCAACTTCATCAAGCGCATTGTTCAGCATCTGGATCGTATCAAGACCGAGCGCATTGCTTTTCGAATGGAATTCAAGCAGTGCGACATCGTCACCCAAATCTATTAAACTGGCACCGGCATTCTTCTTGAACACGCGATTCTGGTCCTTAAGCTGTTTCAAATGAATATTCTTCGGGTTTTCCTTAAGCGGCTGGTAGGAACCGTTATGATAAAAAAGGGTTTCTCCCTTTTCATGCTTGTAAAATGATGTATGTCCTGCTGCAATCATGTCTTCGAGCCATTTCGGAATGCTCTCGCCTTCCGACTTCATCCGTTCAACGGATTTCTCCAGGCCAAGCGCATCCCACGATTCAAACGGGCCGGATTCCCAGCCGAAACCCCATTTCATCGCCTGATCGACAGATACGATGTCATCCGCAATTTCATAGGCTTTCGCTGCCGTATAAAGCAACGTCGGCTTCAAAATGTTCCAAACCAACTCTCCGGCGCGATCGTCCGCATAAGCAAGCGTTTTCAATTTTTCGGAGGAGCCTTTCGCCTGCTTTGCCGCCTCTACAGACCCGGTTTTCAATTTCTCACGCGGCTCATATTCGAGCGTTTCCGGATTCACTTGCAGGATTTCGCTCTTGCCGTCCTTGCCTTTCTTCTTCAAATAAAGTCCCTGGCCGGCTTTGCTGCCAATCCAGCCTTTGTCGTACAATTTTCGCAAAAATTCCGGGACGACGAAGACTTCCTTCTCATCGCCTCCCACATTATCATGCACGTTGTTCGCCACATGGACAAATGTGTCCAGCCCTACAACATCCAACGTGCGGAACGTCGCACTTTTCGGACGGCCCATTAACTTACCGGTGACCGAATCTACCTCACCGATGCTGAATCCGCGGTTCAACATTTCTTTAACAGTCACAAGCAAACCGTAAGTCCCTATGCGGTTGCCGATAAAGTTCGGTGTGTCCTTCGCTTCAACAACGCCTTTTCCGAGCACGTCCTCTCCGAAACGCTTCATGAATGAAACTACTTCGGGATCGGTGTCAGCTGTCGGAATCACTTCAAGCAATTTCAAATAACGTGGCGGATTGAAGAAATGTGTGCCAAGAAAATGTTTCCGAAAATCCTCGGATCGTCCTTCCGCCATCGCTTCAATGGAAATCCCCGATGTGTTCGAACTTACAATCGTACCAGGTTTTCGATGTTCATCGACCTGGGCAAATACCTTTTGTTTAATTTCAAGTTTCTCAACAACAACTTCAATAACCCAGTCCACATCTGAAAGACGTACAAGATCATCTTCCAGGTTGCCGGGTTCAATCAAATCCACATTCTCCTTGACTGATAAGGGTGCCGGCTTCTGCTTCAACAAATGCTGCAAAGCACCGTTTGCCAACCGATTGCGGACCGGCTTGTCTTCAAGCGTCAGTCCCTTCGCCTTTTCGGCATCAGTCACATCCTTCGGTACAATGTCCAACAACAGACTTGGGATTCCAACGTTGGCCAGATGAGCCGCGATTTGGGCTCCCATTACACCAGATCCAAGCACTGCTGCCTTGCGGATGTTCCGTGTCATAGTAACCTCCCCATGCAAGTTTGAATGAATGTTCATTCATTTTTTCGCTGAAAAAAATCAGGTTTTAGAAAACCTCTACTATTAGTATAAGAGCCTTTCGAAAATTTGGCAAGCAGAAAATGAAGAAAAGTCACAGAATTGGCTCACTCTTTCTTTCTTCGACTCTAACATCATTTTGTCCAATATCAATCATTCAGCGAGAATGCCCGTTTATTTGTCCAAACCTTAATAATCCATTTCTATTTATTGATTATCATTTGAATGAGAGAACGAATCCATCGCAAAAAAGCCTCCGTCTCCGCTGCAGATGCCCCAAAAGATTCCGTGAAGCGATAAGCGGCGATTGCCCCTTTCACGACAGATAAAAAGGAATCCGGCACCCTCTCCAGCATCCATTCCCCGCCTTCACCTTTCGAAAGCACTTTGCCCTTACACAAAAACGCATACGTCCGACAATGATTCAATACGGTGTAAGTCGGTTTCTCCTGAAGGACTTCGTCCAGCGACCAATCCAGATCACTCATCACCGAGTCCAAATAATCTTTCACGGGAATTTCGGGAAAGACTGCGGCAATCGTTTCGCCGTATAATACCATCCCGCGTTTTTGTAAAACCATAATATGGCCGGCAAGATCCTCGTCATTTTCCGGAAGGTCTTCAAAGTTCCCGGAACTGTAACGCTCCCTCCAATCCTCACCATAATGCAGGTCGAATGGACACGGATGCCGCCATGGATTCAATTGATCTCCTGTTAAAAAACTGATTTCGATAGGAGCGGGTTTTCCGGAATGCGACAACAATATTCTGATCAAGCTGCTTTTGTGCTCTTCGGATAAACGGTATTTGACTACAACAAGTAAATCGACATCACTTGATTCTACGTTAAAATCCCCCATGGCCAAAGAACCGTGGAGGTAGATTCCAGTTAATTGATCTTTGAGCAAGTCTTTCAGTTCATCAGTGAAATGAGCAAGTTGTTGGTTCACCGTTTCCGGTGCCTCGATTTCTATGAGTTTAGTTTTATGGTTTTTCATCTTCAATCCCTTTAATCATATCCTATTGTTTTATATTTTCCTTGATTTGAATCAATTTGGATTGATTGAAATCATCCTTTGTTTCAACATATGATTCAATGTCGGATATGCATTCCAAATATATGTGTAAGATAAACCCGATCTTCCTTCATAGTTCAACGGCCTCTTTCATCACTTGTGGACGAATCATCTGGTGAACTGAATTTTCCGTAACAACATCAACCGGTTTTCCAAGCATGTTTTCTAATTCCTGTTTAAAACGAATGAGGTCAAACAAAGAACGATCATCCTCAAATTCAACCAAAAAATCAATGTCGCTGT
>DASTWO010000110.1:0-4022 GCA_035776675.1 Caryophanales bacterium | reverse complement strand
GTTGGTTGGAAAAATAGGTGTATTTAATGAGGTGGGCCAATTGCAGTATAAACGAATTCATGCACCGAAAATCTATGAAAAAATCGCAGATGAGCTGTTACAAATGATTAAACAGGGGGAGCTCAAACCGGGGCAGAAACTTGATTCCGTCGAAAGATTGGCTGAAAGCTTTCATGTTGGCCGCTCGGCGATACGTGAAGCATTGAGTGCTCTTCGGGCGATGGGTCTTTTGGAAATGCGACAGGGAGAAGGGACCTACGTCCGTGAGTTTGATCCGAAAACACTGGCAAATTCAATTTCGTCAGCCATTTTAATGAATAAAGAAGACGTCGAGCATTTGCTTGAAGTTAGAAAAATCATCGAGGTCGGCGCAGTGCCCCTAGCAGCAGAGAAACGCGAGGCGGAAGATCTAGAAGCGATTCGCCAGGCTCTTGCGGAAATGAAAGAATCCATTGGCAATGAAGAACTCGGGGAAAAGGCGGACTGGAGGTTTCACATGACTGTAGTAAACGCTTCGCAAAATCCGATGCTGGTGAATTTGCTGGACAGTGTTTCGGAAATGATGACAGCGACCATGCTTGAAACACGTCGCCTCTGGTTTTATTCACAGGAAACGACAGCTGAGCGGTTATATCGCGAACATTTGGAGATATTTGCTGCGATTGAGGATGGAAATTCGGAAAAAGCACAACGGCTCATGCTTGATCATCTCTTGAAAGTGGAAGAAGTGCTGAGGAAATATTACCGAGAACCGGGAGATCAGGCAGAAAAATAATAAAAAATTCGGTCTGCTATTGAAAGAAGGGGCCGTTTTATTTATAATTGGACTAATTTAAACCAGTCATCAGATGACCTGACTATCAAATTGAGAAGGAGGAAAGTGCTGATGAAAGTTTCATTGTTTATTACCTGTCTTGGGGAAGTTTTTTATTCCGGGGTTGGGAAAGATGTCGTGGAAGTTTTGGAGAGGCTTGGTTGTGAAGTGGACTTTCCCAAAGGACAAACCTGTTGCGGTCAGCCGGCTTTCAACAGCGGATACCGGAAAGATGCGATGAAGAGCGCGAAGCAAATGATCAAGGCTTTCGCAAATTCGGAATATGTCGTGACTCCTTCTGGTTCATGTGCGGCCATGGTCAAAGAATACAGGAAACTGTTCGAGGATCAACCGGAATGGCAGGAGAAGGCAAGCCGGTTAGCTGAAAAAACATACGAATTCACGCAATTTTTGGTAGAGATTTTACAGGTGGAAGATATTGGGGCAAAGTTTCCTGCGAAGGCAACTTATCATACCTCTTGTCATATGACGAGGCTGCTGGGTGTTGGCGATGCTCCCATGAAACTATTAAATCATGTTAAGGGCCTTGAGTTAAAACCGCTTGCGAACAGTTATGATTGCTGTGGGTTCGGCGGGACGTTTGCCGTTAAAATGAAGCGAATTTCGGAACAGATGGTAGATGAAAAAATCCGGCACATCGAAGAGTCGGATGCCGATGTTTTGATTGGGGCGGACAGTGGTTGTCTGATGAATATTAAAGGACGGCTCGATCGACTCGGAAAAAAGACTGAAGTGAAGCATATTGCTCAGATATTAAATCATCGTGAATAGATGGAGGTGGATTCTATGCCGATGAAGATCGGAAATGAAAAATTTAATGATCGTCTGGACGAGGAATTGAAAGATTCGTTTATGCGCGGTGCTATTTCCAGCGCACAAGACGGGTTACGCGGTAAAAAAATCAGGGCGACAAGCGAAGACATAGACTTGGGAGATTGGGAAGAATGGAGAAATGCGGGTCAGGAGATCCGCCAACATACGTTGGAAAATCTCGATTTTTACCTTGAACAGTTAAGCGACAATGTTGCGGCCCGCGGCGGGCATGTGTATTTTGCCAAAACGGCGGAAGATGCGAATCGTTATATTCAGGATGTGGTCCAAAAGAAAAATGCCAAGAATATTGTCAAAGCAAAGTCAATGGTGACTGAAGAAATCAGCCTGAACGAAGCGCTAGAAGAGATAGGTTGCAATGTGTTGGAGTCTGATCTGGCCGAATACATCCTGCAAATTGATGATAACGACCCGCCATCACATATTGTTGTTCCGTCCCTTCATAAAAATAAGGAAAACATTCGCGACACCTTCCGTGAGAAAAAAGGCTATCAACAAACGGAAAAACCAGAAGAACTGGCGAGCTTCGCTCGTGAACAACTCCGGAAAGCCTTTTTGAAGGCGGATGTCGGGATCACCGGATGTAATTTTGGCGTTGCAGAATCGGGTTCCGTTTCCCTGGTGACGAACGAAGGAAATGCTCGTATGGTCACGACTTTGCCGAAAACACAAATCAGTGTAATGGGAATGGAGCGGGTTGTTCCTACTTGGGAAGAGTTGGATGTCCTTGTGACCTTGTTGGCGCGAAGTGCGGTTGGCCAGAAATTAACGAGTTATGTGACCGGCTTAACACCGGGAATGGAGGGAGGCAGCGTTGATGGGCCGGAAGATTTTCATCTGGTTATTTTAGACGGAGGCCGATCAAATGCCCTCGGAACCGAATTTCAGGAGGCGCTCCAATGCATTCGTTGTGCGGCTTGTGTCAATGTTTGTCCGGTATACCGGCATATAGGGGGACATGCGTATGGATCGATTTACCAGGGGCCAATTGGTGCAGTATTGTCTCCTATTTTAGGAGGCTATGAGGATCATCAGGAATTGCCGTTCGCTTCTAGCCTTTGTGCGGCCTGTACGGAGGCTTGTCCGGTCAAAATCCCTCTCCACGAGCAGCTGATTAAACATCGGCAAAATATTGTTGAAGGACAAGGGAAGACCGAAGCAAGTGAAAAAATGATGATGAAAGGCTTCGGAATGGGAACCGCTTCGCCTTCATTATTTCAAATGGCTGTAAAATCAGCACCGGCCTTGACCAAACCTTTTTCAAAAGAGGGCAAAATTTCAAAAGGTCCCGGACCGATGAAACCATGGACGGATATCCGTGATTTTCCTGCTCCGGCCAAAGATAATTTCCGCAAATGGTTTGAAGAACACCGCAAAGGAGGGAACGATTGATGCCTGAAGGAACCATTCAAAACCGAGAATCCTTTCTTGATCATATTGCGAACAGTTTGGGACGGGATCTGCGGAATCAAAAGGTGGAACGCCCCGACTGGAACTACCGACCGCAACAAAAAGTCTACCAGGGGTTAACACAGGATGAACTGGTTGATGTGTTGGAAAAGGCTTGTGAAAACATTCATACAGAAATAAAAAGAACGAAGGCAGATCAGTTATTGCAAGCTATCGAGGAAGTTGTTGATGCTCATGGCGGCGGTTCTGCTGTAACATGGGACGATCCGCGATTTATTGATTTTGGATTAGAGGCTTTTGTAGAAGATGAGAGTGTCCAAGTGTGGGATGCATCTCATGGTGAGGAGAACATCGACATCGCGGAAAAAGCCAACATTGGCATTACTTTTAGCGACATTACACTGGCTGAATCAGGAACTGTGACATTGTTTAGTGATAAGGGGAAAGGGCGATCCGTCAGCCTTCTGCCCAAGACCTACATTGCCATCATTCCAAAAAGCACAATTGTGCCAAGAATGACCCAGGCGACGGAGCAGATCCACAAAAAGGTTGAGTTAGGAGAGGCCGTCCCTTCATGTGTGAATTTTATCTCCGGCCCGAGTAACAGTGCGGATATTGAAATGAACCTTGTTGTTGGTGTACATGGGCCGGTTCAGGTGACCTATGTTGTTGTGACAGACAGGTGATGGGTGAGTGAGAAGATACATTGCTATAAAAACATCCGACCTCATTTTTGGGGTTGGATGTTTTTTACAAAGGCTATTCTCATTAGTGGATTAAACAAGGTCCATACTCGTTTCTCGCATCAGAGGCATACGAACGAAGTGTTTTTCTTAGGAGGTGTCGTTACATTGTTTTCCCCCGAGTTTCCGCTTTTGGTGTCTGACTCGCTAATTGTCTCCACATCAACAAAAATCCTATCGTTCCAACCAGGGCCATGATACTA
>DASTWO010000109.1:0-3263 GCA_035776675.1 Caryophanales bacterium | reverse complement strand
GCCCCGGAATTTCTCAATGATGCTCTTTAATAATTTATGGTCAATTTCATCAAGTCCTAAACGGTCCACCTGCAACCGTTCCAATGCTTTCCCGGTAAGCGGTGAGGTGATTTCGCCATCGCCTTCAACCTGGGCGAAGTCACGCACACGTTTCAAAAGCCTGTTTGCGACACGCGGGGTTCCCCTGGAACGGCTGGCCAGTTCGCCAGCAGCATCGGGTACTATTCCGACATCCAATACATCCGCGGTACGTGCAACAATTTCGGTCAACTCCGCCTCCGTGTAGTATTCAAGACGATTGATTACACCGAATCGGTCTCGGAGAGGCGGGGACAGGTAACCAGCTCTTGTTGTCGCGCCAACCAATGTAAACGGCGGCAAATCAAGGCGCATGGAATGGGCTGTTTCACCTTTTCCAATGACGATATCCAGACAGAAGTCTTCCATCGCCGGATACAATACTTCTTCTACATTCCGGTGCAAGCGGTGAATTTCGTCAATAAACAGGACATCGCCGGGCTCAAGTGCTGTCAATATCGCAGCCAGATCGCCAGGCCGTTCAATTGCCGGCCCTGAAGTTGTTCGTAAATTTACGCCCATTTCATTGGCGATAATCATTGATAACGTTGTTTTCCCAAGTCCGGGCGGCCCGTATAACAACACATGATCAAGCGGCTCATTCCGCATTTTCGCCGCCTCGATGAACACGCTTAAATTCGCCTTCACCTTCTCCTGGCCAATATATTGCGCCAACGTTTGAGGGCGGAGGCTCTGTTCCAGCGAGGTATCTTCGCTCGTCGCCTCCGCCGATACGATTCGTTCCTCCACTTAATCCCCTCCCTCTATCTCTTCATCATCAGTTGCAGTGCCTTTTTCACATATTGGTCCGCGCCTAAATTGTCCTCGGTGATTTGTTTGACCACCTTCTGGATTTCTCTTTCAGCATAGCCGAGTGATTTCAAGGCCTCGACTGCTTCATTCAATGCCTGATGCTGATTATTCTCCGGCATGGCCTGCTCCGCCCCGGGCGTACTAATTCCCAGCAACGTTAATTTCCCTTTTAGGTCAAGGATCATTTGCCGCGCCGTTTTCTTGCCCACTCCAGGGAACTTCGTCAAATAGCGCTCATCTTCATTTTCCACAGCCGCTGCAACTTCATCGGGCCTGCAAGCAGCCAGAATGGCAAGCGCTCCTTTCGGCCCGATCCCGGAAACGGCCAACAAATTAACAAACAATGCCCTTTCCTCCTGGGTTTCAAATCCATACAGCGCGATCCAGTCTTCCCGAACATACTGATATGTAAATACCTTCACGGTTTGGTTTTTATACCTTTGAAAGCTGAAAGGATTGGCACAGTAAATCAGATACCCTATCCCGTTCACTTCCGCAACTATTGATTCGGTGTTGATCTCGACAACCTTCCCGTCCACAAATGCAATCAAACAACTCTCTCCCCATCTGTTCACTTCCTCTCATTTTACCATAGGAGAAACAAAAAGTGGACAATCCACTGAAGGATTGCCCATAAATAGTCATTGTTCTGTTACGGCAAACTGTTTTAATTTTTTTATGACCTTCTTATAGTGTCCCTTTGTCTGAACCGGAATACCCTGCTGCAAGTCACGCTGCAGTTCGCTTTCAAGCTCCTTGACGTCAATATAGAAGAACGAATGAATGGCCTTTTTTTCCTCGGGTTTGCCCTTGTAGATTGTTAAAATATGATCTTCCGACAAGCCAAAATAGCCGCTTGTTTTCAAAACCGGTGATATGTCATTGACCTTTTTCTTGAATACAACCTTACTCATGTTTTGATCAACCAGCTGCCAATCGGAAAATCTTGACCAAAAGTCTTCCATCGATAAAATCTTGACCGGTTTGATTTTGAGACTTTCCCGGCCGTCCAAATAAACCCGTTTCAAATAGACATCGACGGTTTTCGGTGCAGTAACCTGGTAAGCTTCCTGTTTCTGATTGTTCCTGTCCACGGAATGCTGTTTCTCAGCCTGGACGTTCCTGATTATGTTCGATCCAAGGATATACGCGGCACTCAGCAGAAGCATGACGAAAATCGTGATGAACCGCTTCATGTGGAATCACGCTCCAATATCAAATTCGCCTTTGGCGTATTGCGCCCAGATTTTTACCCTGCCCCAAAAAGCAAAGAGCGTTTTTCGGGGACCCCGGGAGAAAGCGTTTTCGCGATAACTTTCCTTAAAAAATCTGTGGCATCCGCCGGAGGCTTTGGGCCCACTCCGGGGTCCCCAAAAGGTGCTTTTTACCTTTTGGGGTGGCGCGATGTGGGTCACTTAGACGTTGCAACAGGACGTTGCGTTTTTAGTCTAAGTTCCTTTATCCAGACTTCCATTGAATAAAGTTAAAAAGCTTTTACCTTAGTATCACCTAAAGAAAAAGCTTTTATCCACCGTATCCATTTTTTTATTTTCATGGAGTACCAGACTGGTTATTGGTATTGATCGTATACCTCATCGTCAGCCTCAAGATTGTGGTAAACCTCCTGGACGTCATCGTTATCCTCAAGCGCATCGATCAATTTCAGCACCTTCACAGCCTCATCGTTTTCCGGTTTAGTGGTCGTATCAGGGATCATCGTTACCTCAGAAGTAAGAAACGAGTAACTTTCCCCCAGTTCCTGCTTAACATCCGTGAATGCTTCGGGATCTGTGTAGATTTCGTAGATGTCATCCTCAGTCTCGATATCCTCCGCCCCGGCTTCGATTACCTCAAGCATTACATCGTCATCTTCATTGGGATCTTTGCGTTCAATTGAAAGCAGTCCCCTGCGCTGGAACATAAATGCGACACACCCGTTTTCTCCAAGATTTCCTCCGTTTTTGGAAAAAAGATGGCGGATTTCTGAAGCCGATCGATTTTTATTATCCGTCAGCAGCTTCACCATGACCGCTACTCCACCCGGACCATAGCCTTCATAGGTGATTTCTTCATAATTAACCCCATCAAGATCACCGGTTGCCTTTTTTATCGCACGGTCAATATTATCACTCGGCATATTGGCATCTCTGGCCTTCTCCATCGCCAAACGCAAATTTGGGTTCGTGTCAGGATCACCGCCGCCCTGCCGAGCCGCAACATACAGCTCCTTGGATAATTTCATGAACAGTTTGCCGCGCTTTGCATCCTGCGCATTCTTTCGATGTTGTATGTTTTTCCATTTCGAATGTCCTGCCATTATAATTATCCCCTCTCCAGTTATCATTCCATTTTTTATAGTAGCACCGTCCGGA
>DASTWO010000108.1:0-10869 GCA_035776675.1 Caryophanales bacterium | reverse complement strand
ATGACATTTCCGTCGGCCTGACAGGAGCGTCAGTTGTTGCAACTGACCTCAACCATGCGAGTCAACACAGCCTGAAAAAGGCGGAAATGATCGGCGTTCCCGCAGCGATTATCATCTTAATCCTTGCCTTCGGAGGACTCGTCGCAGCCGTACTGCCGCTTCTCATCGGGATTCTCAGCGTCGTCGCCACCGCCGGCATCGTCTATTTCTTCGGCCTGCAAATCGATCTGTCGATTTTCTTGTTGAATGTCATTCCGATGGTCGGGCTCGCCCTCGGCATAGATTTTGCCTTGCTTCTTGTGAATCGCTTTCGAGAGGAACTGGAGAAGGATTCGGTGCAGAAAGCGCTCATTCGCACGGTGGAAACCGCTGGCCGCTCTATCGCTTTTTCCGGCTTCTGCGTCTTTCTCGGTTTAATCGGGATGTTGTTCATTCAAGTCAGCATCTTTCAGACAATCGCCCTCGGCGGGATGGTCGTCGTTATTTTATCTGTCATTGTGGCTCTGACCTTTCTACCCGCTTTGCTTGCGGTTCTTGGCCCGAATGTCAATCGACTCAGGCTCTTTAAATCGAAAACCAATTCGCGGAACTCGGCATGGCACAGGTTCGCCGCTTTTGTAATGAAGCGTCCCGTCATCATGCTTGTATTGTCAGTCGTCGTGCTTGTTATCGGGATGATTCCCGTTCGCCATCTGGAACTGACGATCCCGAAAGCCGAATCTCTGCCGCCGGGGTATGAATCCCGTGTCGTGTATGAAACCTTTCAGGAGCAATTCGGAGGCGGTGACCTTTCACCGGTGATTATGGTCGTTCGCTCGGATGACGGCATCATGAAAAAAGAAAAACTGGCCTCCTTGCACAAGTTTGTCCAGTCGCTTGCGAAGGAAGGAATCACAACCAACATCCAATCTATGTTTTCAGTTTCAGGTCTCGGGCCGGAAAAACTGTACCAGGCCTATCAAAATGAAAAAACCCGCTCAAAAATAGAGCCGGTCGTCGATAAGTTTGTTCATGGGGACAAAACCGTGGTCTACACTTACCTGAATGTGCCTTCGGATTCAGAAAAGGCCAAAGACTGGGTGAGGCATTTCGACGGCACACAAAATGGGTTACATATCCTGCTCGGTGGCAAAACGAAATTTTATCAGGAAATCTTCGATGAATTATTTAATAAAATTCCATACGCTCTGGCAGCGGTGTTCCTGTCAACGTATCTTGTGCTTTTGTGGGCATTCCGCTCCGTGTTGCTTCCATTGAAAGCGATCCTCATGGACGCGCTTAGCCTGTCGGCTACCTTCGGCATTCTTGTCTGGCTTTTTCAGGGAGGGAATCTTACCGCTCCCACCGACATCGGCTTGATGATTCCAGTGTTCGTCTTTGCCCTTGTATTCGGGCTGAGCATGGATTACGAGGTGTTCCTAATCTCGCGCATTCAGGAGTATTACGAGAAGACCGGTGATAACGACTACGCCACTCTGATGGGACTGACTACAACAAGTAAAATCATAACCTCTGCCGCGGCCATTATGGTGGTCGTTACGGGATCTTTCGCCTTTACAGGTGTGATTCCGATCCGGCAGTTAGGTGTCGGGATCGCATTGGCCATTTTCCTGGACGCCACGATTATACGAATGGTGCTGGTCCCATCGTTGATGAAATTACTCGGGAAATGGAACTGGTGGGTGCCGGGATTGTTGAAAAGGGGGAAGAACCATGATTAAAGCTGTCATTTTTGACCTTTATGAGACGCTGATTACGGAATTCGATCCGGATTACAAAGCGAATTTTTCACTGGAAGTGGATCGCTCCATTTTCGATCAGGAGTGGAAAAAGCGCAAAGAAAAAAGGATGAAAGGTGAGTTTGCGGATTACAAAGCGGCGGTGCGGGACATTATGAAAGCCATCGGCCAATCCATAACGGAAACTGAACTTAACGAACTTCATGATAAAAGAGTCGCCAAGAAAACAAAGCCATTTGCGCAGGTTCATGAAGACATCATCCAGATGCTGGAGGGAATCAAGGACACCGGTGTTAGGATCGGCCTGATCAGTGATTGCGCTGTGGAAGAAGTGGCCGCATGGCCCGACAGTGCTCTCCCTCCCTATTTTGATGAAGTTACCTTTTCCTATCAAGCCGGAATCGCCAAACCGAATCCCGAGATCTATTTAAGGACATGCGAAAAGCTCGATGTTCAACCCTCTAATGCTGCATTTATAGGAGACGGTGGCAGCGACGAACTAAATGGTGCCTTCCGTGCCGGATTGACCCCCTATCAAGCAACATGGTTTCTGGACTTCTGGCCAAATGCCGAGGAGAAAAAGAAAAACCGATTTCGAAAAGTCAACAGACCGTTGGATGTCCTTCATTTTGTGGGAATGACACGCTGACCATTGCCAAACCTAGTTTATTTTATAGCGCCATAAGGTAAAATCGCGTGAACTCCTTTTACCCCGTTTACAATTTGGGAGACATGCAAATCGACGGTGAGGGAAGCCAAAGCATAAGCTTCTTTCCGGGGGATCCCATACAATTCAGCCATAAAATCAGTCATGCCGCCGAGCGCGGTCCACATCGCTTCATTGAGATCCTCATGAAAACCGAAGGTGATCCAGCCAGCCGGTGTTTTGGCCCGCGGCATCGACAGTTTGAGATCATCCCGTTCCGTCAAAGTTAACGAAACACGTTCCATGGGGCATTCCAGCGCTGGTCCCGCCACTTCGCCATCTCCTTGAACAGCATGTCCATCCCCCAGGGAAAACAATCCGCCTTCAACCGCAATTGGCAAATACAACGTACTTCCAGCGACCAATTCCTTGCAGTCAATGTTTCCACCGCAATAACGCGGGGGCACCGTCGAATGTTCTCCGGGCTCATCGGGGGGCATCCCCATTAATCCCATAAAAGGCCGAATCGCAATTTCATAATCGAAGTCTCCGAATTGGCTGGAAGCCGTCATTTTGTCCCGGTTCATCTTGAAATCAAGTTCTTTTTCCGGCGGATCGGCGATCCCCATTTTTTGATTTTGAAGGCTCGGAAATCCGCCGCCCACGGTCCATCCCCAATCTCCCGGAATGATTTCATTGATTTTGACCTCCAAAGTGTTGCCCGGTTGAGCGCCTTTGATCTCAATCGGTCCGACAAGCGAATGGCCGGCGTCCCGCTCCCGGTCAAACTCCGGAAACTTTTCCCGCTTGCCCCCAGGTTCTTTCTTTGGCCCAATGTTCCACCCCGCGTCCAGCGTTTGGGCATAAACAATGTCTCCCGAATCAATCGACAGAACCGGCTCCCGCGAACGGTCAAACGGTCCGTGCAATGTTTCTCGGCTAGGTTTCAACGAATGAATTTTCGGCATGTGCAGCCTCCCCTTTGTTGTAACTGATCCTCTCTTTATTTTACAGGAGAACAGCCGGGTGACAATCAAAACGTTACCAGGTATCATTGAACAAAAATGAAGAAAAGAGGGACCGGACGAATGAATCAGGCAGCCCAAACCTACTGGAATCAATATTGGAACGGAAACGAGATGCCAAAGTCGGTCAGCGCATGGCAGTTCGGAGACAATCCGGATGGTCTGGCTCAACTTGTCATCGATGGCGTGAAAACAGCGACGTGTTCCGGCTATATTTTTTACGAGGTCGAGAAAGAACCCCTCCCCACAACGGAAGATTACAGCGTTATTCTGAACAGTAAAGAAGAACCGGTAGCTATTATAAAAACGGTGGAGGTTACGCTGGTGCCGATGAATGAAGTGCCTGAGGATTTCGCCATTGCTGAGGGAGAAGGCGATCGAACCTATCGCTATTGGTGGGAAGTCCATGAAAAATTCTTCAAAGAAGAGTTAAACGAAATCGGCCGTGAGTTCTCCGACGACATGTTGCTGGTTTGCGAACGCTTTGAGTTGGTTGATGTGAAAAAGAGATGAAAACATCGCCCGAAAAAACGGACGATGTTTTCATTATTCTTCCTCGAAGAGCCGCTCCCCGCGCTGCAAACGCATCGCAATGCGGGCGGTGTGGGGAAGTTCTCGATCTGTTGGAGCATGGCCAGCCAAATAACGTGTCATGGCCAAAATCATCGTTTCCTGAGCCTTCCGGGCAAATGCACTGTTTTCTTGTGCCCAATGGTCATGTTCCGCGATGCCGCCTTCGTACAGCTGGAAGGAATGAAATTCGGCGTCCTCACGGAGCAACGCATGCCCAAGCGTATTGAACAATACCTTTTTGTCACCACCACGGCCCAAATAAGTCATCACCCAACCCGCAGCTTCGTCAACCTGCTTTTGTTGATCCAAAAGATCCAACAATTCTTGTGGATCTTGAGGGGAAGAGGTTCCATCGGAAACCTTCGGCCGTTTGGCGGATGGAATATTCAGGAACCGATCCAAATAGATACTCATGGCTCCGTGAAACACGGCTCGCATCAATTCCGGTGTTTCGGATCGGCGCAATGCCTCATGAACAGCGTGGGCATGAGTGAAAGTATGGAGAACCGTAATCCAATCGCTGAACTCATTCTGCATATGGAAGCGCACAATTCGTTCCGAGGCGGCCAATGCCACCAACTGCGCCAGCCGAACCGGCTTCACTCCTGTCTTCAAAGCCTCCAATAGGGCATGAACGGTCTCTACCGGACGGTCGCTTAACAATTGCTCGACTAATTTTTCCTCATCATAATCCTTTGCCTCACCAGAAGCACTTTCCAATATCCCGGGCAATTTCTCAAACGCGTCATTTAACGGTTTCACCAGATTCACCGGCGACTGCCAACTGTTTAATTCCTCGCTCCGAGACGGATTTCCGAAAGCCGGCAACAATGAAGTCAATACGAATGGCCGATGTTCCTCACCGACTTTCTCCAATACTTCAAAAGCCTTATTGTGAAAGTCGAGCGCATGCCCGCCATTGATATAAAAGTGATCCGTGACACCTTTCATCATCATATCGGCCAATTGTTCAGTCGTCGCTCCTAATTCAATAGCCGTCAACAATGTCCGCTCTGCTCCCTGGGAATCCCGGCCCTCGACATTATGGCGGTACCAATCGGCCAATCTTTCAATCGAAGGTTCCGCTGACTGACCCGACACCGGCAGCGCCCCTAATAAAAACCGGGTTCCCATACCGTCGCTTTCCTGCGCAACATGCACCAGCCCCTGATACAGCGCCAAAATTTGACCGGTTTGATCCAATTTCGGCAGCACGTTCGTCATCGCTGTCAAAATGGTCAGCCCCGAACGCCATCCGCTTTCACGATGTTTCGTTCCGTACTCCACACCGATTTGTGCAATGGCCTCAGCCGGTTCCCCCGCCTCAATCAAACCGACAACGCCTTTGGCGATGACGAGATTCAGATTTTGCTCCAAACCCTCGCGCAACCGCTCCCGAAGTCTTTCCTTCGTTCTTTTTTTATAAGGTTCCGGATGAATCCACACTTCGCCTTCTTTAACCTCCACCGGGTAGGTCGTCGCATCATCAGCCCAAGGATCCAGTGTCCCGCCGCTTTTCACATCAAACCTCGCATGGTGCCAGTGGCATGTCAGAATCCCATCGCACAAACTCCCTTGATGCAACGGAAATCCCATATGCGGACAACGATTGTCCACCGCATACACCTCATCCTCGTGGTACAGAACGGCAATCCCATGCTTCCCACCTTTGACAACCTTCGCTCCTTGACCCCGCAACGTATCGATTGATCCTGCATGAATCATTTCCGCCATCCGTTTCGGCCTCCCTCTCGAAAATTTTCACGGCATTCCTTTATTACTACTATTCTGCGCCGCCTTTCGGATAACCTTCATCCCTTTCATCTTAGCAACGAAACCGGTTGGGCTCCTCGTCGGAAAGATGGGTTTTCATCTACGACTTTCGAATGAGAAGGAAGCAATTTGACATGTTTCCCCTAAAAGGAACCAAACAGAAAAGACCTCCCATTGCGGGAAGCCTTAGTTTTTCAGGATTATTGGCAGGGCGGCGTATCCTGCATCTCTGGTAACTGCGGTTTAGACAGCGCGTGGGGACCCTTTCCCAGCTCAATAACCTTCATGATTCACTCCTCAAGCATCTGCCGGGAAATATAACGAAGCACATCGCCGCGGCTGATTACGCCGATGACCCGTTCCGCCCCATTGATCACGGGGATTTTCTTAAAGCGATGCCGGGATAGAATCTTCAGCACTTGCCTGAAATCATCGTCAGGGTGAACGTAAGAAAGACTCCGGCGGGTCATGATTTGTTCTACAGTGTCATCCAGCTGCCGGCGAATACTGGTGTCCACCTCTTGCTTCTCCATCACAAATGAAATGGTGTAAAAGTCGAATACGGTCTGATCTCTTGGCGTTAATGCCCTCAAAACGTCACCGTCACTGACCATGCCCAATAATCGCTGCTGATGATCAACCACAGGCACGCCACCGATTTTATGCTCAACCAACTTTTTCAATAAACTCCTGAGCGTCTCATCCTTTTTCACATGGACAACATCACGGATCATGAAATCTTTGATTTCCACTGCTTCCATCCCCTTCCTGCTCCAATTGAAAGGTGAATATAGGACCTTACGATCATTTTATCATAGAATTGATGGAATCTTAAGATAGGTCAAGGAGTCCTTTAAAATAGTATATCCACATAAGGGAGATCGTGTTCAATTTTAGATTGGCGGTCTTTCATGAATTCCCCTGCCCATCCGGTCAACTCCTTATAATTCGGAATACTGCCCTTCACAGCCAGATAGACGTCAACTTCTCTTCTCTTAAGAAAGTACGGAATTTCCTGCAACCATTTAGATGCAAGCGTATTCTCTCGATGATAACCTTCCATATAACAATCATAAAAATGACGGGCAAACGCCAAATCCTCATGGTTCCGACAGTCGGGTGAAATCGCATAAAATAACGCCATCGCAATGTCCTCGACTAACCAGGAGTATTGGGAATCGTCAAAATCAAAAAGGGTAATGGTCCCCTCTTCCACAAAGAAATTTCCACGGTGAAAATCCGCATGAATCAGGCCGTATTCTGACGGGTCTTTCGAAAATTCCCGCGGATATTCTTGAAGTTCCTGGAATTGCTTAGCGACCGTAGGCTCGGCAAAATCAAGAAACTTCTCCCCGAAAGCTTTCATTTCTTCATCCCATTCAGGTCTTCTATACTCCGGCTGAAATTCCTTTGCCAGGGCATGCATCTTCCCTGTCATTCGCCCCATTTGGCGAAACAGATCATCGTTCCAATCTTCCTTCCCCGGCGGGCGACCGGGCGCCTTTTCAAACGAAACCACTGAAAAATGATTGTCATCCGCGGGAATCGTCTCTACAAACTGATTTTCTTTTGAAGGAACCGCCTTAGATACTGAAACTTGATTAGACGCAAGATGATTTACCCACTCGATCTCGCCTTTGATTTGATCAAGGGACCTGTGAGAAGAATGGGAAATTCTTAATACGTAATCCTTCCCGCCTTTTTCATATTCATAGACAAAACTCTCGAACCCGCCCAACTTGCGGATTTGTCCCTCTTCAATGCCATACCGTTTCATGGATTCTTGTAGAATGCAATCACTGAATGCCTCTTGTGCTTTCTTCTCCATCTTGTTCATTCCTTTGCTTCCTGTGATAATGGCTGCTTTATCATTTCGACAGAATGTGAAAAGATTCCTCTTTCCGGTTAATCAATACGTCTTCATAGTGGAATTGAAAAAATATTAAGAAACATTTAAAATGGAATCATAATCCAATACCGGAAGGGGACCAAAATGCGAATTACTATACTCATGACACTTATTTTCCTGCTGATTGCGGGATGCGGAAACACCTCAACCCAATCCCGATCGGGAACAACCCTTAAGGAAATACAAAAGAATTACCCCAAGGTCGCAAAAAAGTTAGAAGCACTTCCTGAAAAGAAATACAACCAACTGAAAATCCCTTCAAAAATTCCTTTTAAGGTGAAAAACACGGCAGTTTCTACCGGGGTCAAACCCATGTATAATCCTGTTACCTTTACTTTCGTTGGCGAAAACGCAGCATTAATGGTCATGAACAATTTCGCAAAAGATCGAACCCAACGAGATTATTCCGTTGAGTTGACAGAAGGAAGAAAAGCCTTTTATTCCAAGAACGATAGATTCATTGAAATGGGCTGGAATGTCCCAAACCAAAACAGACATTTCATTATCCAAATCCATCAGGATGACGATGAATACACCAAAAAAGATTTAATCCAAATCGCGAATGCCATTATTCAAAAGTAGCTGATCCGGTGCAAAAGGATCGGTTTTTCTTTCAGCACAAATTCCTTCCCTTTCACATATCATTATGATATATTATAATCAATAAAACTTAATAACAATTATAATTAAACAAAGCCAACCGCCTCATCGCGGTGGCTTTTCGATCTTTTAATGGCTATTGATGCTGAATTTCATTCTCAATTAGGTGAAGGGATGATCGACATGGGAACGATAGAAAAACGATTAATTGAAAATACGCCCGGCCTTTCCATTCAAACCGGTACCCGTTGGATAGAACGATTCCAAAAACACGGAGAAATGATTGCGGCTTTAACAGCTGGTGCATTCATTTTATTAGCTTGTGGCCTGCAATACGCAGGGCTTACAATGGTCCCTGTCATCCTTTTTCTCAGCGCCTATGTCATTGGTGGTTATGCGAAAGCAAAGGAAGGCATCGAGGAAACCATCCGGGATCGGACGTTGAATGTGGAACTGTTAATGTTCCTGGCAGCGATTGGAGCTGCTGTAATTGGCTACTGGCTTGAAGGTGCGGTGTTGATTTTCATTTTTGCGTTAAGCGGCGCCCTTGAGACATACACAATGAACAAAAGTCAGAAGGAACTGTCATCCCTCATGTCTTTGCAACCGGAAACGGCACGGGTTCTTCGCCACGGCACTGAATCCATCATTCTCGCAAAAGAACTTGTGGTTGAGGACCTTATTCTCGTTAAGCCGGGAGAGCGTATGCCTGCGGATGGAATCATAGTCCATGGACAAACCTCCGTCAACGAAGCGGCCATTACCGGTGAATCCATGCCTGTCCATAAAGCGAAAGAAGGGGAAGTGCTCGCGGGAACGGTCAATCTTGACGGCGTTATTCAGGTCAAAGTAACCAAAACGGCGAACGATTCCCTTTTTCAAAAAATCATTACGCTCGTCCAGCACGCTCAGGAGGAAAAGCCGCCTTCTCACCTTTTTATAGAGAAGCTGGAAAGCACTTATGTGAAGGTTGTCCTGATTGGATCCGGCCTCATGATGTTCTTGCCTCATTACCTGGTCGGGTGGTCGTGGAATGAAACCATTTACCGGGCTCTCGTTTTACTTGTAGTTGCATCACCGTGTGCGCTTGTTGCTTCAACGATGCCGGCAGTGCTTTCTGCGATTTCTTACGGGGCCAGGCAAGGCATGTTGTTCAAAGGCGGTGTCCATCTCGAAGGGCTTGGGAAACTGAATGCCATTGCTTTTGATAAGACCGGAACCCTGACGACGGGGAAGCCTGAAGTGACAGACGTTGCAGCAGGGGATGAAACGAACTGGGAAGAACTTGTTCAAATCGCGGCATCGATTGAAAGTTATGCGAACCATCCGTTGGCCTCAGCGATAACTGCCTATGCGAAAGAGGCGGGAACTTTAATAAAGGAACCAGAACAGATAAAAGATGTTCCGGGATGGGGCGTTGAGGCTGTCGTTGAAGGATTCTCGTACAAAGTGGGAAAAGCGGATTTCGTTGGAACGCAGGCAGCTGCTGAGTTTGTAAGCGGAATGAACCTGCAAACGACCGGGAAAACATTGGTTTTTGTAAAAAAAGCGGAAAAAATCATCGGGCTTCTTGCCTTGAAAGACACAATCCGTCCTGAGGCGAAAGAAGCGATCGCCGCGATCAATCGCACCGGTGTGGAGACCATCATGTTGACGGGCGACAGTGAAGAAATTGCAGTTGAGATTGCCCGGGAAACCGGCGTTAGATCATATAAGGCCGGATGCCTGCCCGACGAAAAACTGGAACACATCAAAACGTTGACGAACCAATACGCTCGCGTTGCGATGGTCGGCGATGGGATTAACGACACGCCAGCGCTTGCCACAGCCGATATCGGCATCGCGATGGGCGGAGGCACTGATGCGGCGCTGGAAACAGCGGATGTCGTCATTGTGAAAAACGACCTTCGCCAAATCGCCAACACCGTCCGCTTGTCCAAGCGCATGAACCGCATCGTCAAGCAAAACATGGCCTTTTCCGTCGCGATCATTCTCATGCTGATCGCCTCGAACTTTATGCAGGATTTATCATTGCCAATGGGCGTTGTCGGCCACGAAGGCAGCACTATCCTCGTCATTCTCAACGGCCTGCGTCTTTTGCGCGGCTAAGGGCCAGGGTTTCCATCCTGGCTCTTTTTTCATACCCGTTTCCGTCCTCCGAAACCTTCGGGCACCAGTCTCCCGCTTCAATGCCCGAATCCTCCCATCCGAGCAGTTTTCGGGCACTGTTCACCCCCTTCAGTGACCGAAACTTCTCTTCCGAGCTAACTTCGGGCACCGTTCACTCACTTCAGTGACCGAATTTCCCCGCCAAATATGGCCACGGTCTGCCCTTCTGGCACAAAGCCTTGCCCATTCCATTTCAACACGGTTTGGACATACCCTAGCGAATCAGCATTGTATCTTCCCGCTATCCGTTGATAGGCTTCAAGTTCATACGTGCCGTTCCTGTCAAAATCAATTGGATATAAGCCGGACAACGGATTGACCCATCCCTGAATCGGCTCCTTCAACGTCCCGTCAGAATTGTAAATCTCGGATAAATAATCCTTCCCCTTATAGGTCAGATCAAGAATATATTTTTGTTTCAGGTGGCGGCTGATC
>DASTWO010000107.1:0-13128 GCA_035776675.1 Caryophanales bacterium | reverse complement strand
ATCTTTATTTTTCGGCCAAAAGTTCACATACAGGTTCTACGATTTTGCCTGTTCCGCGGCTCGGGCGTTTACGGCTGAAACAGCTTCTTTTAAAATTTCGGGTAATTGATGTTCCGTTAGCACTTCCAGTCCGGCCGCTGTCGCGCCACCTGGAGACGTCACCTGTTGGCGAAGGTCCGCTGCTTCCCCGCCATTTTTCAACATGGCGCCAGATCCGTAGATCATTTGCGTCACGAGTTTCTTGGCTTGCTTCCGGTCTATACCGTATTGCATGGCGGCTTCTTCCAGGTTTTCCGCGATAAAATAGATGAAAGCCGGCGCGCTGCCGGTAATGGCCGTCAGCTTATGGATTTGCTCTTCTGTACATTCTTGGGAATCGCCGATGGCCGCAAGAATGACCTCCAACATCTGTCGATGATGATCGTCGACGGCTTTTCCGTAGGTGTATAAGGAGATGGATTCTCCGATATCGGCCGCTGTATTCGGCATGACCCAGGCTGTCGGTGTACCGGCAGGCAGGGCTGCCTCCAGTTGAGTCGGCCCAATCCCCGCCGCGACTGTCACGATAAATTGTCCGTCGACCAAAGCATCCAATTCTGCCAGTACCTCAGGATGGGCTTCCGGCGGCATCGCCAGTAGAATCACATCTGCTTCAGAGACCGCATCCTGCCATTGTCGAGTTGACCGAACGCCGTAACGCTCCTCCAATTCCATCAATTTTTGACCGTTCGACCGGTTTGAGATCATGATATTTTTTTTATGGGCATCGTTATTATGGATCAGTCCCGCAAATATAGCCTCGGCCATGCGCCCGGCTCCGATGAACAAGACCCGTGGTGTATTTTCGTTCATTTTTGATTCCTCCGTTTGATCAGGTTCCCTCCTAAGTGTATAGGGTTTTCCGGACTGTGTACATAAGCACCTCGCTGGATGCCGAAACTCGCCGGGTGATACGATAAGGTTATATTTTATAAAAGAAAGAAGAGAGTAGCTTATGAAATTCAGCGTTCTGGATCTATCTCCGATTGACAAAGGGAAAACCCCTTATGACGCGATAAAAGAAAGCATCCAACTCGTGCGGGAAACCGAAAAGTTGGGCTATCATCGCTACTGGGTGTCGGAACATCACAATATGAATCATCTCGCGGGCACGTCTCCCGAAGTGTTGATTTCAAGCCTTGCGGCTCATTCTTCGCGGATCCGTCTGGGTTCCGGAGGGGTGATGTTGCCTCATTACAGTGCCTATAAGGTGGCGGAAAACTTCCGTGTGCTGGAGTCCCTGTATCCAGGACGGATTGACCTAGGGGTCGGTCGGGCGCCGGGAGGCAAGCCGAATGTAACAAGGGCGCTGCAGGATTTGGGAATGAGGGATATTCGCGATTATCCTGGACAAGTTGAGGAGCTTAATGCCTACTTGCACGGTGAGGATCCTCATGAGATGGGAGTGCACGCGACACCGATAGGTGAAACGGTTCCCGACTTATGGTTGCTCGGATCGAGCGGTGGAAGTGCCGGACTTGCTGCGCAAATGGGACTGCCGTTTATGTTTGCGCATTTCATCAATGGATTCGGCGGAGCGGAGGTCACGAGAGCCTACCAGGACCAATTCATGCCTTCGAAATATCACGATGAGCCGAAATCAAGCGTGGCGATCTTCGTCATTTGCGCGGAGACGGAAGAAAAGGCGGAAAAATTGAGGCAACCCAACATCGAGCGAGAGCGGATGATTCTCGGAAATCCCGAACAGGTCAAAGAACAACTGGAACAGTTGGCCGACGATTATCAGGTCGACGAAATCATGGTGAATACCATCACTGGTGATTTCGAGGCTCGGATGGAATCCTATCGGATTCTTGCTGATTTGTTTGAGTTGGGGTGAATAATCGAAATTCCACAGACTGTCTGTATTGAACCAATGCAGACAGTTTTTTAATGAATAATAAATAGGCTTAAAGATTCAAATGAAATGTAAGGACTATTTATGAAAATAAAGGGAGTTCGATCGTGATTTTTTGAAGAATTTCCACCTATTCTCCATTTTTCGCAAAATTAAATGCTATTATAGGAATATAATCCATTATGAAAAATAGGAGTGTTCCTTATTACCTTAGTAAATATTTTATTATTATACCTTGTTGGGATCCCCATCACTACTCTTTTTCATGAGATGGGGCACGCATTAGGCTTATTGCTCTTTACAAATGACAGTGTTGCAAAAGTGTATTTAGGTGACTTGACAGACGCCAACAAGGAAACTTTTCGTCTAGGAAGGATTCATTTTCATATAAGGTGGGGTCCTGCCGGTTTTTGTGAATTCTCAACGAATGGTGATATGACTAAAGTACAAAGAGTTTGTTCATTGTTTGGCGGTCCATTAATCTCATTGATTTTATGTCTGATTCAATTTGTCTGCTCATTTAACATTGAATATTTAAGCTTTTTTATCACAGGAATACTTTATTTAAACTTTACACACTTTCTGTTTACTATAATCCCTATGAAATATCCAACATGGGTGGGCCGGTTAGGAGGAATGTCTTCTGACGGGCTTAAAATCTTAGAGGTTATAAAAGAAAAATGATAATCTCCAATGGTTACCTATACATTCCCCGAACCTCCTCCGCCATTTCCGTGATCATATCCACCAATTGACGTGGTTTTTCAACCTTTACTTCCTTCCCCAGGCCGAGAAAATAGCGTGCGTACCAGCTCAAGTTCTCTTCATTGATTTTTGTATCGACAATCCCTGTTCCATCCGTGGCCACTTTCAGAAGTTCGCCAATGCCAGGGTCAGGATCGGCCAATTTACAGCCCAACCGGGTGAATTTGGCCAGCAATGGAACCCTCCGCCCCGTCTGGTCCTCACCGCGGTCCAACAACTCTCGGACAGTCATGTCCGGATCCGGCGGCGTGCGCTCCTCATTCTCCACTCTTTTCATTTTTATCATCCGATCCGCCCGAAAGGTGACAATCATCTCGCGTAAATAACAATAGCTCGGGACATACCACAAACCGTTGGCAAGAAAGAGTCCGTACGGATAAATGACGCGAGTGGAGCGCTTCGATCGGGACTCGTAGTCAATTTCAAGATGTACTTGATCCAGCGAGGCTTGCAACATTTCCTTCAAAAAAGGTACCTGAAAGCTTCTTGGCGGCGCATCAATGGCGATCCGGCCCCGAAGCCGTTCCACCTTCCGGATCATGTCATCCGAAAGCGAGGAACGAACTTTTGTCAGGGTCGAGACATTTTCATCCTCAAACGGCCCGCCGGGAAAGTGCTGATAAGCCTCATAAGAAATGATCAGACCGACTGCTTCTTCAGGTGTCAGCGAAATCGACGGCAACGACTGCGAACGAATCAATCGATACCCGCCGTAAGGCCCTGTGGTAGACTCCAACGGCATCCCCATTTCGCTCAGCAAGTGAAGGTCTCGCAACATCGTTCTACGCGATACTGAAAAGTCATCTGCCAATTCCTGCACTGTGAAACGTTCCTTTGTATTTAAAGTGATCATAAGTTCAAACAATCGGCCCAATCGAGACATGAAAATCCTTCTCTCCATTAGTGACGTAAGTTGACACCAATATAATATAAAATAGAATCAAAGTCACAGATTCTGTACGAAAGAGGGATAACATGATTCATTATCAGAACGGCGCCATTACCGTTTTCCAGAGCGCGCTTTATAAAACAACATCCACAGTGATCGAAACAGAAGACCTTGTGCTTGTCACCGATCCAAACTGGCTGCCTCACGAAGTGGAACAAATCAAAGAACATGTCGAACAAATAAAAAAAGACCGGCCGGTGTATCTGCTTTTCACTCATTCCGACTTCGACCACATCATCGGCTACAAAGCCTTTCCGGATGCGAAGGTTATCGCAAGCCGAGAGATGAACGAAAATCCGGATCGCGAGCACATTCTCGAACAAATTCGTAAATTCGATGACCAATATTATTTGGAACGGGATTACGAGATTGCCTATCCGAATGCCGACATCATTATAGAAGCAGATGGCCAAGCCACTGAAATCGGCGGAACGAAACTTACATTTTACAAAGCACCGGGTCACACACCGGACGGAATTTTTACAATTGTTGAGCCATTGGGGATCTGGATCGCCGGAGATTACCTGTCGGACGTGGAATTTCCTTTTATATACGATGGAAGCGCAGCCTTTGAGGAAACATTGTTGAAAACGAATAAAATTTTGGACAACCACGATATTCGACTGTTGGTCACAGGGCACGGTCATGTTGCCCGGGACAAGAGGGAGATCCAAAAGCGGCAGCAAAAAGCGCTAAGCTACATTCGAGGGCTGAGAAAAGCGGAGAAGTCCAGTCTGGAAAGTCTTTGGGGCGAAGTCCGATTCCCGAGAGGCATGAAGGCGGAGCACGAACAAAATATCCGCTTAATCAAAAAAGAACAAAGAGGAGATGAATAATGAAGCTGCATACAAACGGAATCACATTGAATGTACAGGAATACAGCAAAGAAGGAACGCCCATATTGTTCTTGCACTATCTGAATGGTACTGCGGACATATGGAATAAAATCATTCCTGCTTTTACCGGAAGTCATCGTGTGCTTGCACTTGATCTGCGTGGCCACGGGAAATCCGATCAACCGGACACAGGGTATGATATTGAAACCGTTGCTCAGGACGTTCTCGGTGTATTGGATGCTTTGGAAATTCGGCAAACTCATATTGTCGGCAGCTCCTATGGCTGTTACGTTGGAACGTTTCTGGCATCCCGCTGGCCGGATAGAATACTTTCTCTAGTGAACTCAGAAGGGGCGCTCGTCAATCACTCCGGGCCAGGCGGCTTATATGAGGAACCCAAGGAAGAGCATCTAGCCGAAATTTTCACCGAACCTGAACCCGAATTCGACTCCAAGGGGGACTTTCTCCAATTCATGAAGGAAAATTGGCAGCCCTGGAACGCGGCGCGGGAACAGTCGATGCAAGACTATGAACCTCGAAAACTGGACAACGGCAACGTGTCCTTTATCACGAAACAAAGCACTGTAAAAGAAATCGTAGCCGATTTGTATGAAGTCCACTTGCAGGATTGGTACAAATCTGTAACATGTCCGGTGTTGTTTTTACCGGCCGAAATAGAAGGGGATCTCACAAAAAAACTCACATTCATCCAAGAGGTAGAATCTGGCCTTCCCTATTCAAAGACCGTTGTCATTCCCGAGTCTGAGCATGCCATGATGTTCGATCACGACAAACAAATGAGCCGGGAAATTATCGAGTTTCTTGGCAGAATTTCTTAATAGGCCGCCAATAATTGTTAAGCTGGAAGACTTTTGCGAAGGGATTCTGCATAGGTATCAGAAAGGAGAACTGTGAAGGGTGGAATGACCATGTATTATCCCTATGAGGGACTGTATCGGCAGGAACCTTCCCGCGTGATGACGGTCAATGGGCAAGCAAGTCTTTCCGTGGCACCTGATACTGTCAGCATACAGCTGACGGTTATGACAGAAAACGAACAACTGAGTCAGGCCCAGCAGGAAAACGCGAATAAAATGAATCAGGTGATTCAGGCGCTTCTGCAGGCGGGCATTCCAAGGGAGAATATCCAGACCACTGCGTATAATATCGTTCCCAGATATGATTATGTTGATGGGACACAGGTATTCAGAGGTTATCAGGTGACCAATACGATTACCGTTACTCTGAAAAATATTAACCAAACCGGGCAAATGATCGACCTTGCGGTGAAAAACGGTGTCAATCAAGTCTCGAATATCCAATTTACGATTGAAAATCGACAAAAGTACTACCGGCAAGCGTTGAGTGACGCTTTACAAGATGCCATAATGAAAGGCCGAACTCTTGCTGAAACCTTGAATGTGCCGTTTGATGCGACACCTATAAAAATTGTGGAAAGAACCAATGAAGCTCCGCCTCCAATCCAAACCTTTGCGGCTGTTGCAGGAAGTGCGGCCACTCCGATTGAATCCGGACAAATTGTGATCCAAGCCGAAGTGGAGGCTCAATTTCAGTATTGATCGCTAATCGGTTTGGATTTCAAGGGAATATCGCTGATTCACCCGGTTGACTTGCACGGGTGTATGACAGAAATCCGATAATTTCTTCGAGGTCAGTTGTTCTCCGGTCAGGCCCTGTGAAAATATTTCTCCTTCACGAAGCAATAATGTGTGCGTGAAAATCGGAAGGATTTCATCGATTTGATGGGAGACATACAGAATGGTGGTTTCCTGTTGTTTAGCCAGTTGTTCCACAGTAGTCAACAGCTGTTCTTTCGAAAGAAAGTCCAGGCCGGCACAGGGTTCGTCTAATATAAGCAACCTGGGCGTTGCCATTAACGCTCTCCCGATGAGAATGCGCAGTTTTTCACCTTGAGACATGATTTCATAAGGTTGGTTTTGTAATTTTTTTATACCAAGTTGGCTCATAATCTCCTTAGCCTTGTCGATATCGGCGGCGGTCGGCTGTTCATGCAGGCCAATGGAAGCGAATTTCCCGCTCAGAATGATTTCAAGGCCATTGTTATGGAAGTGGTGCCTCATCTTTTCCGAAAAGGACGAGCTGACCCAGCCGATTTCTTTTCTAAGTTCGTTCAACGGATAACGGCCGAATGGCTTATCCAACACTTTGATCGTACCGGTCGTAGGGTACAGGTAGCCGCAAACCAGGTTGAGCAGGGTTGTCTTTCCGGCTCCGTTCATACCGAGAATCGCCCAGTGTTGCCCGGCATCCACCTTCCAGTTGATGTTCCTGACAATGAGTTTGTCCTCGCGTTTCAAGCTGACATTCTCCATTTCGATCAACATTTCCGTCTCTCCCCATTTTTCTTTCATCTTATAAGAACAAGGCCGCCTCGGCAATAGAAAAGCCCGCCGGGTGTAAGTCCGACGGGACATAGGCGATCAAGTTATTTTTGATCCGATACATAGACTCTATGATTCTTGAAGAACTCGGAAAGATCCTGGCCGCTTGCTTGTTCCATGATGTGGATGAATTCTGCGGTCGAGGAGACTTCAAATTTTTCCTTCTTAAAATATTGATGGATCGAATCATAGAAGGCCTCGTCCCCAAGCAACTCACGTAAGTCATTCAAGGTACGTGATCCATAACCGTAAATGGTATTATAGTAAGCCCCGATTCCGCCTTCACTCGCATGAGCTGTAAAGTCAGAGACGGAAGAAGACAGGTGATAGTACGGTTCATCCGGAGGCGCTGTATTCAATTGGTCAAGTGTTCCGTCGAAAAGCGCGGCCGAAAAGGCGGCAAACGATTCGTCTAGCCACGGCTCATCATACTCATTGTCGCCTACCATGCCATAGAACCACTGATGGCCGATTTCGTGGGCTGTCACCGACTTTGCCCAAGCTTGGGAAGGATTCCCGACAATGCTGATCATGACCAACTGCGGGTATTCCATACCGCCGAACCAGCCCTTCATGCTGGCGATATCGAGTTTCGGCCAAGCGTATTTACCGAATTTCTCGCTGAACAGGCGAATGCTTCTTTTTCCAGCCTCAAGCAACGAATCGGCGTATTTGGCCTGTGCCTCCGTGTAGTAGACATTCACATCGACATTTTTGACCTGAGCGGATTTCACCATATAGTCCGTTGACATTTCCAACGCAAAATCCCGGACCTGGTGAGCTTTGTAATGATGGGTCGCCAGTCCATCGTGAATTTCCGGCTGCCCGATTTCCCGGCCGGTCGTCGCGATTACTTCATCTTTGTCGGTCGTGACTGTTACATCGAATTGACTAGTTAAAGAGTAGAAAGCTTCTCCATATGGATAATAGGGATCGAGGTTCCAGCCTTCATCGTCGTAGACAGCCAATATAGGGAACCAGTTCCCAAGTGAAACCGTGGTATTGTACCATCCGAAGCGGTCCATCTGGTTTGGAATGGAGATATTAAAGTCCATTTGAACCGTGACCGGGCGGTTCTTCGGCAAAGACAGATCAGAGATGTCCAAATGAACGCCATTCACATCGAATGTAGCAGTCTCTCCATTGACTTTAACGTTGCTGACGGTAATCCCTCCGCCGTTAGATGTGAACACACCCGCATTGTCCCACAGATTGAAATACACATGGTTTAATGTTTTATCGAGGTTGTTCTTGAATGTAACACTCATCGAGCCGGTGATAGTGTGGTTATTCTTGTCGTAAAAGATGTCCATGTTGTACGAAGGATCGGTTGGTCCGAGAATTTCTTTTTTCGAGCCGACATGGTTTTTGACCTTGTTTTGACCTGGAAGTGCTGTGGCTGCAGCGGGAGTTTCGGCAGGAATATAGCTTCCCGGGTGGGCAAAAGCGGTCGGTCCGGGTGCCGAACTGGCAAAAGCTCCGGGAACAGCCACCCCCAGGGTAAGGGCAGCTGCCGTTCCCCACTGAATGGAACGATGAACAAAGGTTTTCAGTCGCATTTCTAATCCTCCCATTATGATTTTCACGGCTTTGAATCCGTGGCCTGTCTTTATATGTAAAATTCGACGTTCTCGAGGACGCTTCCTTGCGTCAAAAGGTTCATTTTGGAAACCATTACTTATGCACCAAAAAAAATAAGAACGAGGAAGAGTTTCCCCGTTCTATGCCCGCAATTCAACCAGCGGACGTGTGAATTTCTTTGTTGTTCGGGTAGCAAGTACAAGGGATATGCCAAGGGCCACCGCCAGCAAAAACAAAATATGCCCCGATATAGCATCGAAAGTGCTGTCTGAGATCGAATGCCTCATGGCCTGTATGATGAACCCGTGTAACAAATAAACATACAATGTTCGGGTTCCGAAGACGGTCATACTGAGTCGCTTTCCTGGAATCAAGGCAAGAAAGCTGAAAGTAGCCAGAAGCATCAGGGCGTATTGCCCGAGGCGGATCAAACCGGCTTCCCAGCCGCCGGTTCCCATCTTGGCGTATGAAAAAGCGCACTCCAGCCACTTGGTGATGCCTTCCGGTGAATAGAAGAAAAACGTCGTTAAGACAACACCGATTGTGACAGCTCCAACTATTTGCCAGGGAAGGTTCCGCAGTTTCTTGAAGAACTCGGGCTTCAAATAAAATCCGATCAAGAAAAACGGAAAATAAACAAACGTCCGTGCCACGCTTAAGAATTTGTTGACATCATCCATGTACCCGATGGCGATTCCTGCGGCGAAAGCCGCAAATACAATCCACCAACGAAACCGGGCATAAAGAAACAGAAGGACATTCCAACAGAAAAGACTCACAAGGAACCATAAGGTAAAATGCGGCTTGAAAATCCCCAGGTCAAGGGTGGCTTTATTTCCCAACATATAATCGATTCCGAAATAGAAAACCCCGTACATGAGTTGGAAAATGACATATGGCAACAGAGTCTTACGAGCTATTTTCTTCAAATAGCCTTTCTCCCGATATTGTTTGGCAAAGTAACCCGAAATGAGAATAAAGCCGGGCATATGCAGAAGATAGATGGTTGTATACAGTGAATAAAGCGACGAATTATCCTGCTTCATTGGACTGATCACGTGGCCGAAAACAACCAGAATAATCATGATCCATTTCGCATTGTCGAAATAAGCTTCTCGGTTATTGTTCATGTTAACACCGCCTTTTGAAAGGGAGCATGCCACAGTTATTCGAAATAAGATCGCTGAAATTGGGATTCCCTCTTAAGAAATAGGCTTCCATTTTTTTGCTGGTTACAGAAAGCACTGTTTTCATTCAGGCAAAAGGATTTCAAACCAGGGAACCAGAGGATATAATGGAGGAAATTTATTATTTTTGATTTCAGACAGGGGTAGGAGGTTGTCACATGAAGGCATTTATTCCAGCAGCGATAACCTTGATGTTCTGGGCATCATCTTTTTCCGGTATCAAGCAAGGTTTGGAAGGCTATTCACCGGGGCATTTTGTACTGTTGCGGTTCTTGATTGCTTCCATGGTCTTTTTGTTATTGGCTGTTTTCACGGGAAAAATCGGGTTGCCGCGCAAAAGGGATGTTGGGAAGATATTTGGTTTGGCGCTGCTCGGCATCAGCATTTATCACAGCTTTTTAACATTTGGGGAAACGGTGGTGCCGGCTGGAACGGCTGGTCTTTTGATCGGTTCGGTTCCCGCGTTCACAGCGGTTTTTGTCTATCTTTTCTTTAAGGATAAGTTGACATGGATGGGTTGGCTAGGGGTTTTACTCGGGTTTGCGGGAGTGGCTGTCATCAGTTTCGGAACCTCGCACGGTTTCGAGTTTGCCTCCGGCGCGATATTGATTTTGATCGCCGCGATTTCAACATCCTTGTTTTTTATATTTCAACAGCCCATGTTCAACCGTTATTCCGCCATTGAAATGACAGCCTATTTCGTCTGGTTCGGGACGATTCCGCTGCTGATTTTCATACCTGGATTTTTTGACGCTGTTGCCAGTGCGCCGACGGCCTCTACTTTGTCAGGATTCTATCTAGGGATTTTCTCTTCCGGAATTGCTTATTTGACATGGGCTATTGCCTTGTCAAATGCACCGGCCAGCCTTGTAACCAGCGCACTTTATTTGGATCCCGCGTTGGCGATTGTCATCGCATGGATTTGGCTCGGCGACCTGCCGGAACCGCTTGCCTTTGTTGGGGGTGCGTTGACCATTGCAGGCGTAATTCTTGTGAATTTCTACGGGAAAGAGAAACTTCCCGCTCAAGAACGGAAAGCTGTTTGACCCAAGGGCAGACTGTTTACCTGGAAAAGGAGTTGGTGATGTGAAATCTTTTGATGCTGATGCGGAAGCGATTATGGTTGCAGATCAGAAAGATTCCTTTGTGACTCGTCAAGTGGAGGAAGCTGACCTGAGTTACGGAGGGATTCCGGGGGATTTGCATTTTGGAATGACGAAGTTGGCTGGTGCTCGAGAATCGATGTATCCAAAAGGAACGGAGATCTTCAATCGCAGGCAAATCACAGTCGTATCCATTGAAGAATGCGCGCAGATTGCAGAGAAACTGGGTGTTAAGGAAATCTTGCCGGAGTGGTTGGGAGCCAATCTTGTGTTGAAACGTTTTCCCGACCTGACCCAATTGGCACCGGGAAGCCGAATCTTGTTCCCGAGTGGAGCAGGCCTTTTGTGTGAAGGTGTAAACGACCCATGCATTCATCCGGGGAAAGTTATTCAGCAGCATTACCCAGCTGACAACAAGCTGGCCGCCCGATTTGTGAAAGCGGCATTCGGATTAAGAGGCATTATTGCGATCGTAGAACGTCCCGGAAAAGCCAATTCCGGCGATAAAATAAAAATTGTAACGGCATCTTCCTGATTGGATCTGGCAATATATTGATGTGTTAACATATGTCTTTACACCTGAAAGCGAATGTGAGATAATCACTCTGGAACAGCAGTTGCAGGGTGAATTTCATGGCGCTTTTCTTTTTTGCCTGGATTTGTTCAGTCATTCACAAGTGAAGGCCATATGAAAAAGCAGAAGTTTGCATCGGCCGGTGTTTCATCATAAGGCAATTTCTTGATTTGTTTAGCATTTCACAAACAACGGGAGGGTAAACAGATGAATCGAGGGAAACTGTTTTGGGGTGTTTTTATATTCATATTGATTTTGTTGGCTTATTTCATTCCTTATGTCGTTTTGCCGGAAGTTCATGCATGGTATGGAAGTTTTCTGGTGTGGGGCATTATCGCGCTTTTGATCATTGTCGCAAATTTTTTCGTAACGAGGGATTGGGGGGAGTAAGATGAGTACAGGAATGGTTTGGTGGGGAATCGGGATTTACATTGTTTTGGCCTTATTTGTCGCTCATTTGTCCAGACGTGGCGATCTTTCGGATATGTCGGGTTATTTTATTGGGAATCGTGGGATGAATGGAGTTATTTCCGCATTGAGTTACAGTGCCACGACCTACAGTGCTTTCATGATGGTTGGGCTTGCGGGGCTCACGTATATGGGGGGAGTTGGGGCGCTCGGTTTCGAAATTGTTTATTTCACCGGGGTCTCGCTTGTCGCTTTGTTTGGCCCGCGTTTTTGGAAGGCCGGAAAGAAATATGGGTATGTGACTCCGTCGGAAATGATTGGGGATCGATATGAAAGCAAACCGGCTGCCACGATCATTTCGCTTGTCAGTTGTTTGTTCCTGATTCCATACAGTGCTGTGCAATTAGCTGGAGTCGGCTATTTGTTACAGGGGATTACAGATGGCGAGGTTCCTTTTACAGTTGGCGTTGTCATCGCAACGATTCTCGCGATTGTGTTTTCTTTTGCGGCTGGAATACGCTCTGTCATGTGGACCGATTCGTTGCAAGCGATTATTATGGTGATCACCTCAACACTGGTGATGTTCTTTGTGGTTTACGGTTTGGGAGGTTTCGGAGAGCTCTTCGGTTCCATTCAAGCCAATCATCCGGAAATGTTAAGTGTTCCGGGTAATGGATTCTTTGACTTTCTGACATTCCTCGGACTCACTTTGCCCTGGTTCTTCTTCAGTCTGTCGAATCCGCAGGTGAGCCAGCGGTTGTTCATGCCGTCCTCATTGAAAGGCTTGCGGCAAATGTTGATCGGTTTCTTGATGTTCGGGATTGTTTATACATTTGTCTCTGTCGTGTGGGGCTTCTCCGCTTTCGTCAAGTTTCCGGATTTGGCTACGGCGGATCTCGCGACTCCGGCATTATTATCGTCGGATCTGGTTCCGCCGGTATTGGGAGTCATCGTTATGGTTGGCATCTTGGCCGCGGCGATCTCTACGATCGACTCCATAATGCTTACGCTCTCATCATTGTTTGCTCGGGATGTTTACGGCAACCTTGGAAAACGGCCGGATGATCGTAAACAGTTGCTTGTCGGAAAGATCGTCATTCCGGTTATTGCGATTCTGGCGTTTGCTTTTGCGGAATTGAAATTGAACCTGATCGCGGTTTTGTCGGTCGCCGCTTCCGCTGGTTTAATCGTAGTGGTGCCTGCCATCTTCGGTACTTTCTTTTGGAAAAGAGGGACGGCAGCGGGTGTCATTACGAGCGTTTCAGTCGGTGCTATTGTGGTTCTGATTCTTGAATTTCTTCTCGAGTTTGTGGAGGGATTCAAAGCTCCGCTCGGGTTGGCTGCCGGGATTTGGGGACTGATTGTTTCAGTTGTGTTGTTTGTGGGAGTCAGTCTGGTGACAAAG
>DASTWO010000106.1:0-8237 GCA_035776675.1 Caryophanales bacterium | reverse complement strand
GAAGTATTTGAACTACTCGTGCAGGATAAAACCACCAAGGAAATCGCACAGGAACTATTCATCAGCGAAAAAACGGTACGCAATCACATCTCCAATACCATGCAAAAGCTTGGAGTAAAGGGGCGTTCTCAGGCTGTCGTTGAATTACTGCGGCTTGGGGAGTTAGAGCTTTAGCAAAGACCGGCTTCATTTCGAAGCCGGTCTTCATTAAAGCTATGCCATTAGTTAACGGCTGCCGAAAAAACTCTTGAACGACTGAACCGTTGCTTTACGATTAATCGCTGCGATTGAAGTTGTTAAAGGAATTCCCTTCGGACAAGCCTCAACACAATTCTGCGCGTTCCCGCACCCTTGCAGTCCGCCATCTTCCATGAAGCTCTCAATCCGTTCATCCGCATTCATTTCCCCTGTCGGGTGAACGTTCTTTAATTCAACTTGCGAGAACACAAACGGCCCCATGAAATCAGCTTTGCTGTTGACATTAGGACAAGCCTCGAGACATACACCGCAAGTCATGCACTTCGATAATTCGTATGCTTGCTGCCGTTTCTTCTCAGGCATCCGTGGTCCGGGACCAAGATCATATGTCCCGTCAATCGGAATCCATGCTTTCACCTTTTTCAATGCATCAAACATACGGCTCCGGTCGACCATCAGGTCACGTGTCACCGGAAAAGTTGTCATTGGCGCGAGGCGAATCGGCTGTTCTAACGTATCCACAAGTGCCGTACAGGCTTGCCGTGGCTTTCCGTTAATCACCATCGAACAGGCGCCGCACACTTCTTCTAAACAGTTCATTTCCCACTGAACCGGAGCTGTTGCTTCCCCTTTGGAGTTAAACGGATTACGACGGATCTCCATTAAAGCGGAAATGACGTTCATATTTTCACCGTAAGAAACCTCAAATTCCTCATCATAAGGAGCGGCATCCGGTCCGTCTTGCCGTGTAATAATCAGTTTTACTTTTTTGTCACTCATTTTTACTGCCCCCTTATTTCTCCTTCGAATAGTCGCGAATACGAGGCTCGATCAATGACACGTCCACGTCTTCGTACGTCAGGTCAGGGCCGTTGTTTTCCGGATTGAATTTCGCTTTTGTCGTTTTCAACCATTCTTCATCGTTACGATCAGGAAACTCTGGTTTATAATGACCGCCGCGACTTTCATTCCGGTTTAAAGCGCCAAGCGTGATAACGCGGGCAAGCTGGAGCATGTTCCAGAGCTGCCGTGTGAACGATGCGCTTTGATTTGCCCATTTGGATTTGTCGGGCATTCCGATTTTCTGGTAACGCTCCATGAACTCTTGAATTTTCATATCCGTATCTTTCAATTTCTCATTATCACGGACAACTGTTACATTCGCAGTCATTATCTCGCCGAGTTCCTTATGAAGCTGATACGGGTTTTCTTCCCCGTCCATTGACATGATATGGTCGAATTTCTCCTGCTCTTTCTTTGTTTGCCGTTCGAAAAGCTCAGGCGAAATATCTTCCGCAGGCGTGTCGAGATTATTGACATATTCAACGGCGTTTGGCCCTGCATTCATGCCGCCAAAAATGGAAGACAACAATGAATTGGCTCCAAGACGGTTAGCGCCATGGTATTGATAATCAACTTCTCCGCAAGCATACAACCCTTTGATATTCGTCATCTGATTGTAATCAACCCAAAGACCGCCCATCGAATAGTGAACGGCAGGGAAGATCTTCATCGGCACTTTACGAGGATCATCACCGGTGAATTTCTCATAAATCTCGATGATACCGCCAAGCTTAACGTCCAACTCTTTTGAATCCTTATGAGTCAAATCAAGGTAAACCATGTTTTCGCCGTTGATACCGAGTTTCTGGTTCACACAAACATCAAAAATCGCACGCGTCGCAACATCCCGCGTGACAAGGTTTCCGTATGCCGGGTACATTTCCTCCAGGAAATACCACGGTTTGCCATCTTTATAAGTCCAGACTCGTCCACCTTCTCCACGTGCCGATTCACTCATCAGGCGCAATTTATCATCACCTGGAATAGCGGTCGGATGGATCTGGATAAACTCACCATTTGCATAGTAGGCTCCCTGCTGATAAACAGCAGACGCCGCAGTACCGGTATTAATCATGGAGTTTGTTGACTTGCCGAAGATAATGCCCGGTCCGCCAGTAGCCAGAATAACCGCATCAGCGCTGAAACTGCGAATTTCCATTGACTGAAGATCCTGAGCCACCATGCCGCGACAAACCTCATCATCGTCAAGGACGGCTGACATGAATTCCCAACCCTCATACTTTGTAACCATTCCGCTCACTTCATGACGGCGAACTTGTTCATCTAAAGCATACAACAATTGTTGTCCGGTCGTCGCTCCCGCATAGGCCGTACGGTGGGCTTTCATTCCCCCGAAACGGCGAAAATCAAGCAGCCCTTCAGGTGTACGGTTAAACATAACTCCCATCCGGTCCATCAGGTGTATAATGCCAGGTGCTGCTTCGCACATTGCTTTGACCGGGGGTTGGTTAGCGAGGAAATCTCCTCCGTAAACCGTATCGTCAAAGTGTTCCCACGGAGAATCGCCTTCTCCTTTTGTATTGACGGCCCCATTCATTCCGCCCTGTGCACAAACGGAGTGAGAACGTTTAACAGGGACCAACGAAAACAGGTCGACATGAACGCCGGCTTCTGCGGCCTTAATGGCTGCCATCAAACCCGCCAGGCCACCGCCGACAATAATAATATTTCGATCACTCATGGTTATGGTCACTCCTTCCTAGTTACTCCAAGTGGAAATCGTTGAATACTCCCGCGCCCAAAGCTGGTTTGAAAACGTAGTGTTCCCGGCTTGGTCGCAGCGCTCAACAACGCTGCGTCGAATAAACTGTGTTACGCCGACCGGAAACATATGCTTCGTTGACAAACTATGGGTTGGCGGTACAGCTTACTCAAGATGCCACCCTAGAGCACTCCTTCCTAGTTCCTTGTCCCTCCAAATGGAATCATCAACTTTTCAAGATGCCAACGCGGTGTAACTCCTTAAATTGTAAATGCCAGTACAGCTCTGATTCCGACCACAGACATAATAATGAAAATGGCGAGCGTTACATATGTAACGACCACTTGAGAACGAGGGGTAACCGTAAGTCCCCACGTCACGCAAAATGACCAAAGGCCGTTAGAGAAATGGAACACTGCGGAAAGCACACCCAAAATATAGAACCAGAGAAAAAACGGATTGCTCAAAATATCCGCCATCATTTCAAAATTAAGCGGCTCGCCCATAGCCATTTGGATCCGAGTCTGCCAAACGTGCCACCCGATGAAAATCACCAAAATGACACCGCTGATCCGCTGCAACAAATACATCCAATTGCGGAAAAAACCGTTGGAACCGATGTTGCTGGTAGATTGGAAAGCGATATAAAGTCCGTAAATTCCATGGAACAACAACGGCAAGTAGATAAAAATCCATTCAAGCCAATGCAAAAACGGAAGACTTTCCATGAATCCCGATGCCTTATTGAAAGATTCCGGCCCGTTCACCGCATAGTGGTTTACAACGAAATGGACAATCAAGAACAGGCCAATAGGGACTACCCCGAGCAGAGAATGAATTCTTCGGTTTATGTAATCTTGACTCGCTGCCATATATAGGCCTCCTTTTCTGCAAAGTATAATCAACTACACCTTGGCGTATTTGCGTCCAGATTTTATCGAGTTTACGCTATGGTTACCCGATAACAATCTGTGGCATCCGCCAAAGGTTTTAACCTTATTCGTCGAAAATGAATCCCTCAACAAACAACTAAAAAGCTCATCCTGTTTTAGCAACCGTGGTACCGCTAAATAGGTGAAAGGGACTTCTGCTGAATAAAGTTAAATACGGAGCTCCCGCGACAAATCAATTGTACTCCCACGATTTACGAGCGTCAAGAATTCGTCTTTTGTCTACAAATTCCGCCATATTGGGAACGACAAATCCTTCAAGAGTATAGAAGAGCGGGCGGAAATCAGCTATACTGGGAGTAAGAAACCAGAGATCAAGGCCGGGCGGAAACAAGAGTAAATTCCAATTCAAATACAGACATCCGGCCATTGAAATCTGACATCTGGAAGAGGAGAGACACCATGAAACAGATTGAACAACATGATGAAACCATCCCTGCATTTGGATATGAGTTATTGCGCAATGTCCTGATCCCTGATCTTCTCGGTAATGAACAAGCATCGATTTTATATTGGGCCGGGAAGAAATTAGCCCGGAATTACCCGCTTGAATCGACAGAAGAAATTCAAACTTTCTTTAAACAGGCTGGATGGGGAAACCTTGCTGTGGATACGGAAGGCAGAAACAAAATCAGTTTCTCCCTCAATCCCGAAACACAGTCTTTAAATCCGAAAGAAATGCAAGAAGCCTCATATGAACTTGAAGCAGGTTTCCTTGCCCAACAAATTCAGATGATAAAGAAACGATATGCCGATTCTCGTGACTCAGTAAGGAAGAAGAAAACAGTATCCTTTACTGTGGAATGGGACCCAAAAGACCCCGTCGATTGACGCAGGAAACAGCCTCCCGCAAACCGGTTTATGTAGTTTGCGGGATCAATTCCTTACTTCCCAGCCCGAAGGTTTCATGAAGAGCTTCTAGCGCCGTTTCCAGATCCTTTTGACGGACAACGGTCGACACTTTAATTTCAGAAGTACTGACCATCTTAATCATAACTTCTTGCTCAGTCAAAGCGTGGAACATTTGAGCGGCCACACCCGGATTGGAAATCATCCCTGAACCGACAATTGACACTTTAGCCAATTCATTTTCACAATTGATGTCTTCAAACAACAAACTTTTCTGATGGCGGTTCAAAATATCGAGTGTATTGTCCAGATCGCCCGTATCTACCGAGAATGACAAATTCGTGGTTTCTTTATCATTTACATTTTGGATAATAATATCAACATTTATTCCGCTCGCCGCCAAAGTGGTAAAGACGTTGGACAAAGTGTCCATTTGATTCGGCAAACCGTAAAGCGTGATTTTCGTTACATTCGTTTCAAAAGCCAATCCTCTAACCACAAGTTGATTCTCCACAGGTGCATCCTCCTCTATACTTGTTCCGCTTTCATCACTCAAGCTTGAACGAACTTCCAACTTAACATGATGGTTCTTGGCAAACTCTACAGCACGCGGGTGAAGAACCCCCGCCCCCAATGTCGCGAGTTCCAACATTTCATCATACGAAATCGCTTCGACTTTCCTGGCACTCTTTACGTAACGCGGGTCACATGTATACACGCCATCCACATCAGTGAAAATTTCGCATTTATCCGCTCCAAGCGCAGCCGCAAGAGCAACAGCCGTCGTGTCGGATCCGCCGCGGCCAAGAGTCGTGATTTCGCCACTTTCCGTCACACCTTGAAACCCGGCAACAATAACGATTTTATTCTTTTCCAGCAACGATTGAATTTTGTCCGTTTGGATATCCAGAATTCGAGCATTCCCATGCACATCCTCCGTCCGGATACCAGCTTGCCATCCTGTCAACGAAACCGCGGAATGGCCTTTCTGATCCAATGCCATTGCCAATAACGACATTGAAATCTGCTCTCCCGCCGAAAGCAACATGTCCGCTTCCCGCTTTGAGGGTTCCGAATGAATTTGCGCGGCCAGCCCCGCCAATTCGTCAGTCGTCTTCCCCATTGCCGAAACCGTTACGACAACCTGATGACCTTCCTCCGCTTTGCGGATGATTCGATTTGCCGCATTTTGAATCCTCTCCACCGAGCCGACGGAAGTCCCGCCGAACTTCTGAACAAATAATGCCACCTTATCCTTCCTCTCTTTTTTTCATTGCCTCTTACCGCGCTATAAAATAAAAAAGCAACGACAAGGACATCCTCACCGCTGCTCGTATGGCAAAGGCAATCGATAGTCCTCCACACTTTCGTGTGACAGCCTTACATTTATTCAATGCAAGTCCAGCTGCGGGAACACGCGGGATTCCCTCGCTTCGGCAAAAGCCCCTTTCAACCCTCTTCACAGGAACCCGATTCCTCCAAGGTTTACTGATGGCTTTCGCGCCTCTATCTTGCTAGACGTGAGAGGGGAGATGTCTAATGTTATCAACCACATTTCGCATCTCTCAACTCCCATATCCGTTTTGAAATTATTTTTGATTATAACAGATGAAGGAGAGATGTCAATGTTTCTCCTCTGATTGAAAATGACTATGAATGGTTTCAGCAACTGACTGAGGAATATCCGCCTTAAGGAGTTGCTCAATAGAAGCATTCTTAATCTTTTTCACCGATCCGAATTGGCGAAGCAGTTTTCTCCTGCGCTTTTCCCCGACACCGGGAATCCCATCGAGCGAGGACTGGATCATAGACTTCCCTCTCACCTGACGGTGGAAAGTGATAGCAAACCTGTGTACCTCATCCTGAACCCGCTGTAATAAATAAAATTCCTGGCTGTTTCGCTTTAGTTGAATTTCTTGCGGGGGATCCCCCATTAATAGCTGAGAGCTGCGGTGTTTTTCATCCTTGGCGAGTCCGCAAATAGGAATCAACAACCCTAGCTCATTTTCCAACACATCTTCGGCAGCGGCAATTTGTCCTTTTCCACCGTCTATCAAGATCAAATCCGGCAGTTGTTCGTTTTCCTTTAAGACCCGTGTGTAACGACGGCGAATGACTTCTCTCATAGAACCGTAATCATCCGGACCTTCGACTGTTTTGATTTTATATTTCCGATAATCATTCTTAAGCGGCTTCCCATCTTCAAACACAACCATCGCGGAAACCGGGTCGGTTCCTTGAATATTCGAGTTATCAAATGCCTCGATGCGGTGCGGTGTATCGATGTTCAGCCGATCCCCAAGGTTTTCCACAGCCTTTATCGTCCGCCGTTCATCTCTCTCAATAAGCGCGAATTTCTCTTTCAGCGCGATTGCGGCATTTTTGCCTGCCAATTCTACAAGATCCTTCTTCTTGCCGCGAACCGGGCGATGAGCCCGAATATCCAGCATCTGTGCGACCGATTCGTTATCAGTTGTTTTCGGTACGAAGATTTCCCGCGGTTTCATATGGTTTTTCTGTAAATAGAATTGACCCAGAAACGTTAAAAAGGCGGATTCCGGCTCCCCGTAAATCGGAAACAATGAAGCGTCACGTTCGATCATTTTCCCCTGGCGGATGAAGAACACCTGCACACACATCCACCCTTTGTCGTATGCATAACCGAAAACATCCCGATCCGTGAAATCATTTAACGTCATTTTCTGCTTCTCCATGACAGTCTCAATGTGGCGGATTTGATCGCGAAGCTCTTTCGCGTGTTCATAATTCATTTCCTCAGCGGCTGCCTTCATTTTCTGCTGAAGATCCTTCTTCGTTTTCTGGTAACCGCCTTTCATGAACTTCTCAATGCCTTCGACCATCTCCTGTGTAGTCTCCTTGCTAATATCGAAAACACATGGCGCGAGGCATTGACCGATATGATAGTACAAACATACACGGTCCGGCATGGTACGGCACTTTCGCAACGGATATAATCGGTCGAGCAACTTCTTCGTTTCGTTCGCCGATCCCACGTTGGGATAGGGCCCATAGTATTTACCCGATCTTTTATCGACCTTTCGGGTGATGATGAGCCGCGGATGTTTCTCATTCGTGATTTTCAGGAATGGATAGGTTTTGTCATCCCGGAGCATCACATTATATTTCGGGTCATGTTTCTTGATTAAATTCATCTCAAGAATAAGCGCCTCGATCTCCGAAGAGGTCACAATATACTCAAAGTCGGTAATTTCCGACACAAGCCGCTCGGTTTTCGGATCATGGGAACCGCTGAAATAAGAACGAACCCGGTTCTTCAATACGGTCGCCTTGCCAATATATATAATAGTTCCATGGCGGTTCTTCATTAAGTAACATCCCGGCTGAGCCGGCAGCACCGCCAGTTTCTCCTTGAGTTGGTTCATTTTCGTTCACCCTTCTGATTTTCTCCTGCCTTTATGTTAACACACAGGGGAACAAACCTGTTCATTTTGAAATCCGCCCTGGCAATCGGGATGCATCACTTTAAAAAAGAACAGCCCAATGGCGGGCTGCTCAGGCTGTCGAGAAAGTCTCGACAGCCTATTATTTTCGGTACACGCTTTTCCAGTTCACCGCGTTAATATGGTATAATTTAAGTAAGAAAACCCTTGAATTGGCGGTGAAAGGCATGTTCCGTTCCCATAAAGACAATC